>CANQAX010000099.1 GCA_947589235.1 uncultured Clostridia bacterium | reverse complement strand
AAGGTTTTTGACAGGCGCGCTCATTGCGGCACTCTCGGGTACTCTCGTGTTCGGGCTGGCGGCATGCGGCGGCGAGCACACGCACAGCACGACCGGCGATTGGATCACGAACAGCACCCAACATTGGCACAACTGTGATGAGGACAACGTGTCGTTTGACCTCGGTGACCACGTGTACGACGACGATGAGGACACGGACTGCAACGTCTGCGGGTACGTCCGCACCCTGACCCCCGGCGGCGACAGCCACACCCACCACACCGACTCGGCGTATCAGCACGACGACACCAACCATTGGCACGTCTGCGATGACGACGACCACGCACAATTCGACGTCGGCACGCACGAATACGACGACGAAGAGGACACGGACTGCAACGTCTGCGGGTACGTCCGCACCCTGACCCCCGGCGGCGACGGTCACACCCATCACACCGAAGCGGGCTATCAGCACGACGACACCAACCATTGGCACGTCTGCGATGACGACGACCACGCTCAATTCGACGTCGGCACGCATGAGTACGACGACGATGACGACGACACCTGCAACGTCTGCGATTACGTCCGCGAGGTGTTCACGGCTCCCACCGTCCGCGTGATTGAGGAATTGCTCAACGAGGATGGAAAGGTCGAGATCGTGACGGGCGCCGAGTTCGACTACACCGAAGTCCTTGACATTGAGGACGATTACGACGAAATCAACGTTCTCAACTTCTCTTGGACCTCCGAGCCCGACTTTGATATCGACAGTCCCGCGGTCGGCGAGTATACCCTCACCATCACGGTGACGAACAGCAAGGGAAGGAGCACCACGGTCACGATGGAAGTCTCCGTCGTTGCGCCGAAGCCCGGTCTCGTCGTCGAGGTCGAAACGGAGCGCGAAGCCGATTGGGTGACGAACGGTCACGAATCGGGCAAGATGGTATTCGCGAACGAGAGTTACATCGTCATCGACGAGAATACCGAGCTCACGACCGAAGCGGGTATAGACGAGAACAAAAAGCCGTACCCCGCAAATGTCGTGTACTATAAGAATGCCGTTACGGGCGTGTTCCACAACACGACGGATGATACCGTTACGCTGTACATGCAGGGCTCGGGCGGCGCGGCTGTCATTCTCGACAGCACCGGCTACGTCATCGAGGCGCGCGACGGCATGAACGGCAGACTTGTCAACAAGGACCACCCTGTGAGAACGTCTGGGCTCAGCTCTTATGAACGTGAAGGGGAGAGCGCACCTGTTCCTTCGACCAACCATGCCTACTATCTCGACATTCCCGCGGGAGGATTCGCCATCATCGTGAACAACGACGGCACCTTCGGCACAGCGGGTGAAGCGCATCAGGACGGCAGGTGGTGGCTCACGAACAACCTTGTTGCGCAATACGGCTACAAGGCGAACCTCTACTTCGAGGATTCGGCGGAGCATCCCCTCACGGTGTACGCCAACCATTCGCCCATCGTCCTCGACATTCCCAATATCAACGTCAAGGTGAACGACGGCTCCACGGTGGAGAATCTCCGTGAGAAACTTCGCGTCGGGATCACGTATACCGACGACAGCGGCACGTTCGAGAGCGCCGACGACGTGACGAGCGGTCTTGACATCGAGCTTGTCGGCGATGACAGCGAACCCACGTTCGACAATGCGAAGGAAGGCAGCTATGTATTCACCCTCAAGGTGACCGATGAGGACGGCGAGATCACCGAATTCAAGCGCACCGTCGTCGTGCAGCCTGCGACGCCCGAAGTTCCGACGATTGAAATCAAGGGCGAGCGGTACAATCACGAGACGAAGGATATCCTCGTCAACCCCGCGACGGTTGCCAAGGCGGACGACCATTACGCCATCATCTATACGTCCTACTTTGTCGGGACGTTTGTTTCCGAGGACTTTGCTCCCTACTTCGTGGTGGACGCGGAAGGAAAGGTCGTTGAAACCTATCACCCCGTGAACGGAAAGACGTACACGAAGGGCGGAGATGGCAACATCGTGGAGACCTCGAAGGGCAACACGAACGTTCTGAACGGCGTGAAGATCCCCGTAGGCGGATATGTTGTGCTGTGCGTCTACACGAATCAGGCGACGGACTTCAATACGCCCATGCGTACGGAGATCGGGAAGGCGGACAGAATGCTCGGCGAAACGGTCACGCTCCACAAAATTGAATGGCAGCCCGTCATCAAGGCAACGAAGGGAGGAGACGTCAAGGAGTTAAAGGGCGGCAACTTCATCGTAAACCGTGCGGCAAGCAGCGAATCGGAAGCCAGCAAAGCAACAGCTCTCATCTATGATAAGACGTACACTGGTTCGATTGTCTGCAACGGAAATGGTGCGGCTGTCATTGTGAACAAGACGACGAAGAAGATCGTAAGTATCTATGACGGAGCAAACGGAAAGTACTTCAATTCCGAGTTTGTATATCCCACCGGAGATACGGCTGCCAATCATGGATTCACGACTACCAACTTTGCAGAGAAAGCATTTGAAGCCCTGCAAGAGGACGAATACGTCATCATCTTCCCGAACAACGGGTCAAACCAAGCGGGTAGCCCGAGATCGTTCGGCTTGGATCTTCGCAGTGGTCTTGCGGACTTCACGATTGACCTTGTGAACCTCGACATTCCCGACGCGACGCCCGTAGACCCTGCTACGCAGAAGTCAATCACGGCCGGCTCGGCGAAACTCGATGTGACGACCGTTGCGGTTGACGTCGACGCGATTGCGACCGCGACCGACTATGAGCTCATCATCTACACGCACGGATTCGAGGGAACGCTTGCGACCGATTCGCATGGCATTGCAATTATCGTCAGCACGGAAAACAAGATCGTGAAGGTGTACGACGGCGCAAACGGAAAGTGCTACGACCAGTCGAATGTTCCCGGCACCTCGAGCATTACCTGCACCCCTTCGGCGTACATTTCGGAGGCAAACGCGTTCTTGAAGGAACTTCAGGACGACGGGAGCTACATGGTTGTGTTCCCGAAGAACGGTCCGACGTATTCGTGGGCAAATTCCAATGTCCGTGCATACGACAAGCAAATCACCCTCACCAATATTTCTCTTGACGGAGAATAAGTGAAAGACCGCGGCGAAAGCCGCAAAAGGGGAGCCGCCCGCCCTCGGGCGGGCGGCATACTTCCCTTCCTTAGGAGATGAACATGAGAAAGAAGATGCTGTTCTCTGCGCTCGCGCTCACCGCCGCGCTCGTCGCGTCGGTCTGCGGCGGAGCGGTTGCGGCGTCCGCTGCGACGTCGCTCACTCCCACCGAGACAAAGACGCTCGGCGGGGAAATTACCTACAACTACTACGACACTACGTATGCCACGGGGAGGCAGAAAATTTTCACGGCTTCCGTGAACACCTCCGCCGCGGACAGCAAATATGAAGTCGTCGTGCACGCCGTCCCGGGGAACGGGGGCTTCACGCCCTCCTACGTCAAGGAGATCGCCGAGCACTACGAGCGCACCACCGGGCGCAAGGTCTATGCGGGCATCAACGGCGACTTTTTCGCCTACTCGGGCTCCGTCGTCAAGCCCCAACAGGCGTACGTGCAGGACGGCGTCGTCCTCTCCCAAGGTCCCAACTACGGCACGGGCGAAACGAAGAGGAGCTTCGGCTTCGACAACAAGGGGCATTCCGTCATGGGACAGCTCCCCACGGCGAATCTCGACATCGTGACCGTGCAGGGCAGGAGCGGCGACCCGATTGAGGTTGCCACCGAACTAAATCCGAGCACCCTTCCCGCGGGCGAGATCGCCATCGTCACGACGGTCGGCAGAAAGACGTTCACGGGCGCGAAGGGGTACGTCGTCACGGTCACTGAGGGGGAACTCGGCAGCGACCGCACGGGCGTCGTCGGCACCAAAAAGACGACGGGCGGCGGCGCTTCGACCTTCGATATCGGCTCGGGCGAGTTCGCCATCGTCGTATCCGATACGAACGAGCAGGCGGACTGGTTCGCTTCCAAATTCAAGATCGGCGCCACCGTCACCTTTGAGGGAAAGACGGCGCCCGCGGGCGTGTTCAAGGGCATGACGCAGGTCGTCGGCGGCTGGGCGGACCTCGTGAACGCGGGAACGGTCATCTCGCAATCCACCCTCAATACCTACGTGACGACGAGCGGCAGAGGCCTAACAGAGTATGCCGACCGCACCTTCTTCGGCATGAAGGCGGACGGAACGCTCATGCTCGTCGCGGTCGACGGCAGGGGGTCGAACAGTTCCAAGGGGCTCACTGTCATGGAGGAAGCGCAGCTCGCGGGAGATTTGGGGCTCTACAACGCCATCGAGCTCGACGGCGGCGGTTCGACGACCATGGTCATCCGCGAAAACGATCAGATCGTACAGAAAAATAAGCCCTCCGACGGCGGCAAGCGCAAGGTCTGCGACGCGGTGCTCATCGTTGAGAAGGAGGAGCCCGCGCACGAACATTCCTTCGGCGACTGGCAGAAGAACGAAACGCAGCACTGGAAGGAATGCGAATGCGGCGAGGAGCAGGGGCGCGCCAATCACAGCTATACGGACGACAGCGACACCACCTGCGATACTTGCGGCTACGTCCGCACGGTGACCCCGCCCGCACACGAGCACTCTTTCGGCGACTGGCAAAGCGATGAAACGCAGCACTGGAAGGAATGCGAATGCGGGGAAGAGGAGGGGCGCGCCGACCATGTCTACACGGACGACAGCGACACCACCTGCGACACCTGCGGATACGTCCGCACCGTGACCCCGTCCGAACCCGACGAGCCCGACCCTCAACCGGGCGGTACGACCGACCCTCAACCGGGCGGCACGACGGATCCCGAACAGCCGGGCGGGACCGATCCTCAACCCAACGAGCCCCAACCCAACACGTCCGAAGAGAAATCGGGCGGCTGCGGCGGCTTGCTCGCGGCGGGCGGTGCGGCGGCGCTTGCGCTCGTTGCTGCGCTCGGCACGGCGATCACATTCGGAAAGAGAAAGGGAGGTAAATAAAACATGAAACGATTTGTTGCCTGTGTCCTATCGGGTGCCATGCTCTCTGCGGCGTGCCTCGCCGTAGCGTGCGGCGGAAAGGGGGACGACGACGGGGTCATCGACCTTGAGATCGACCTCTCGGCAAAGCCGACTTTGAGCGTTCTCATGCCGAATTCGGGATACGATGAGACCTACATCAACAACGACCCCAACGCGGCGGTCGTGAAGGAGGTCACGGGGTACGACGTGAAGTATTCGCAGCTTCCCGCGCTCGATTCGTATTCCGCCCTGCAAAAGCGCATCATGAACCGCGACCGGTTCAACGCCATCAAGGTGACGACCACGCAGTTCGCCAATCTCCTCGCGGACGACGTCCTTGCCCCGCTCAACGACGCCATCGATAAGTTCGGTCCCGTCCTCAAGGAGGTCATCTCCGAGGAATCGTGGGAATCGGTCACCAAGGACGGCAAGATCTACGGCATTCCCGAGCGTTCGTCGAGCGACAACATTCAATATCCCGTCGTGTTCCGTCAGGATTGGCTCGACGAGCTGAAGCTCCCCATGCCCACGACGCCCAAGGAATTCGAGTCCACCCTCGTGGCGATGAAGGAACGGTACAACATCACGCCGCTCACCTTCAACCGCTACACGCCCATCGTCTGGGCGGTCGCCGCGGGATTCGGCATCTACGCCGAATGGCAGGAGTATGACATCAACGGCTCGAGGGAAGTTCGCTTCTACATGGATGCGCCCACCTATCCCACCTATGTCGACTACATGGCGCGCCTGTATGCAAACGGGCTCATCGACCCCGAGGTGAACACCAACGAGGACGCAAATGCACTCACCAAATTCACGAGCGGGCAGGCGGGGGCGATCTCCACGAGCATCTGGAGCGTTCCGCAGCTCGTCGCGGGTCTCGTTCCCGCGGGACCGCAGCAGAACGTCACGCAGGAATCCCTCTTCGGGTATCTCCGCGCCCTCCGCTACAACGGCGAGGAGCACGCCAACCGCCTCGGCGGCTGCCCGTATGTCACCGTCATTCCGTACTACACGTCGAGTGAGGGCGGCTACGTCATCGACTGGATCAATTCCAAGCTCACCGACACCGAGGAACAACACAACTTCCGCAAGATCGTGCTCGGCGAAGAGGACTACCACTGGACGTACGACCCCATCGAGGACGTGTACAATCCCATCAAGGAGCACTTCAGCGAGAAGGACACCGCGAGCTATTACCTCACGGGAAGCAACGAGCTCGTCTACACGCAGTACTGGCTCGCCCGCGTGAAGAAACAGCCCGAAATGGAGCGCGCATGGAAGCGCATGATGCGCAATGCCGACACCGTGGGCGTGTACGACGTTCTCGACACCGCCCCGCCGCTTGAGACGTATGCAAGCGTCATCGGTCAGATCGCGCTCGACGCACAGGAAAAATTCATTCTCATGATCGGAAGGGACGGAGGTACCTCGAACTATCAGACGTACCTTACCCAGTGGAAGGCGAACGGCGGCGACGCCGCGACCCGCGAGATCAACGATTGGTATTACGGAAGATAAGGGAAAGGAGGTGATACCGTGAAGGAAGCAGCCGGAAAGTCCTTGAAAGCGAAGTGGAAAAAGAACAAGTCGCTCGTGCCGTTTGTGTTGCCTGCAATCGTGTTCGGCGTGCTCTTTTCCTATATCCCGATGGTGGGGCTTCTGATCGCCTTCAAGGATAACATCAATTTCCTCAGATATTCCAACCCCATTGACGCATTTCTCGCCGCGGATTGGACGTTTGCGCACTTCAAGCGCATCTTCAGCGACCCTGAGATCTTGCGCTATATCGGGAATACGCTCATCATCAGCGTCCTCAAGATCGTCATTCTGTTCCCGCTGCCCGTCGTGCTCGCCGTGATGATCACCGAGGTCTCGAACAAGCTCTTCTCCAAGGTCACGCAGATGGCGGTGTTCCTGCCGCACTTCCTGTCGTGGGTCGTCATCACGGGTATCTTCAAGAGCGTGCTCGCCGTCAACGGACCCGTGAATGCGCTCTTCGGCACCGACTTTTACTGGTTCGGTTCGGACTCCGCGTTCCGCTGGCTCGTCGTGTTCATGTCGGGGTGGAAGGAGATAGGCTACAGCTCCATCGTGTACGTCTCGGC
>CANQAX010000098.1 GCA_947589235.1 uncultured Clostridia bacterium | reverse complement strand
CTATCCTTGGCGCTGACGATCAGGTGGTCCTCGCCGCCCACCGACTCCGTCCTCCAATCGATTGCGAGCTCGGGGTCGTTGTACGCAATGCCGCTGTCGCCTTCGTCATAGAATGTCTCGGCGCACTTGTAGGATACGATGGAATCCTCGATGACAAGATAGCCGTGCCCGAAAAATGCGGGAATATACAGCGAATCCATATTTTCCCCCGTCAGGTCGAACCCGAGCCACTTCCCGAACGTCGGCGACTGCGGGCGGAGATCGACGATCACGTCATACACGTGACCTTTGATACATCTGACGAGCTTGGGCTGTTGGTGCCCGAGTTGGAAGTGAAGGGCGCGGATCACACCCCTCTTGGATACGGTGTAAAAGACCTCCTTCAAATCGTGGGAAATCCCGTTTGCCACGAAGATGTCGATATTGTAATCCTTGATGAGGGCGCCGCGCTCGTCGGTTGCGCAAAACGGCTTGATGAGATAAGCCCCCTTCAAAGAAAGTTCATGGAATTCAAATCTTTGTATCATGATTTCTCCCTTGAGCCAATCGTGCGTAAAATTCCGTCGCGGAAGTTCGTGCGGACGAAACTGCCCACTTCGGACACGAGCGGCGAAATATCGAACATGCCGAAATCATACACGATTCCGTCGTCGGGGCGGGTCCCCGTTCGGATGAGGTCGGACCGTCCCATCAACCTCCCCACCTCGGTGAGGTATTCCTTCAGGATCCTCGGCTCCCCGGAACCGATAAAATAGCATTGGCGCGACGTCGGCATGACGCCGAGCCTGTACGCCGCCTCGATGAGGTCGTCAACGTAGATGAAGTCGTACGGCTGTTCGGCGGGACCGAACATTGCCGCTTCGCCGCGGTTCAGACAGCCGACCGTGTAGCCGATCAGATTGCCCGTCCTGTTGTTCGGTCCGTAGATGTTGGAAAATTGCATCCATACGAAGTCGAGCCCGACGGTCTTGCAATACGTCTCCAAGAGGACATGGGCGCTGTGCTTTGCGGCTCCGTAAAGCATGCCGCCCGAAACGTTCGTAAGATGGGGAAGGCTCTTCACCGCATTCTCGGCGACCGTCCCCGCACAGAGGAATTTTACGCACCCGAGCTTTTTTGCGAGTTCGGCGCAGCGGAGCGCCATGGTGATATTGTTCTGTTGGACAAAGACATTCGCCTTGTCGGCACCGTTCACGCCCTGCCATGCAAAGTGGTAGAAGACGGAACCGCGCGCCGCCTGCAATTTCTCTTCGAGCGCGGAATCCGTAAGTTCGGAAAAGATGATCTCGCATTTTCCCTCAATCGAAGAAATATCCTCGTTCCCGTCCTTCACAAGGGCAAAAATTCGATACCCATCCCGATAAAACCGCTCCACAAACGCGCTGCCGAGGAAACCGTTTGCCCCCGTGATGATCACGCTCTTCATTGCACGCTTCCCCTCGAAAACTCTTCGATCTGCCTCTCCATGCATGCCCTGACGTCGCCGCCTTCGAGCCACGTGCGGTACCATTCGACGGTCTTTTGCACCGCCGTGACGAGGTTCCAACGCGGTCTCCAACCAAACGTTTTCTTCATCTTCGAGCAGTCGAGTTTGAGGAAATTTGCCTCGTGGTACGGGGAGCCGTCGCTCCTGTCGACCCGCTTGATCCCGCCCCACGACCGCACGAAGAGGTCGACGAGATCGCCCGTCGAATAGCAGTCGCACTCGTCGGGACCGACGTTGTACCACCCCGCATACCGCCCGTCCTCCGCCTGTCTCTGCGCAATCGTGAGATAGGCGAAAAGCGGCTCGAGAACATGCTGATACGGGCGGACCGAATGCGGATTCCGGACGACGATATCCTCGCCGCGCATTGCCGCGCGAACGCAGTCGGGAATGATCCTGTCGTCGGCAAAGTCGCCGCCCCCGATCACGTTCCCCGCACGCGCCGTGGAGATCCGAGGGCTCCCCTCCCCCGTGAAGAAGGAGGAAAGATAGCTGTGCGTCACAAGCTCGGAACAGGATTTGGAGTTGGAATAGGGGTCGTAGCCGTCAAGCTCCTCGTTTTCCCGATACCCCCACTCCCACTCTCTGTTCTTGTAGACCTTATCCGTCGTCACATTGAGGAAGGAAACAACACTCTTTGAATTGCGCACGCATTCGAGCAGGTTGACCGTCCCCATGACGTTGGTCTCGTACGTCTCGCGGGGATTCTTATAGCTCTCGCGGACGATCGGCTGTGCCGCGAGGTGCAGGACGACTTCGGGTGACGCCCTGTCGAACGCCCTCTTCAGGCTTGCATAGTCGCGGATATCGCCGATCACGGATACGATCTCTTTGTCCAATCCCGCGATCCGGAAGAGCGACGGTTCGGTGGGTGCGGGAAGAGAGTAGCCTGTCACCTCTGCGCCCGCCGAAACGAGGATCTCGGTAAGCCACGAGCCCTTGAATCCGGTATGTCCCGTGATAAAGACGCGCTTTCCCCTGTAAAACGAAAAATCAGTCATTCCACACCTTCCAAGGCGCATTGCCCGACGCCCACAATTTTTCGAGATTTTCCTTTTCGCGTATCGTGTCCATACACTGCCAGAAACCCGTATGCCGATACGCCATCAGCTTGCCTTCGAGAGCGGCATGCTCCAGCGGATATTTTTCGAGCACCGTATCGTCCCCGTCGATAAAATCGATGAATTCGGGCTCGCAGATCATAAATCCGATGTTGATCATGTTCCCGTCGCCCTTGGTCTTTTCGCGGAATTCCTTGATGGTGCCGTCCGAAGCGATGTCCAAAACGCCGAAGCGCTGCCCCGCGTTGTATGCGGAGATCGTCACGAGCTTTTTATGACTGCGGTGGAATTCAAGCTCCGCCCGAAGGTCGACGTTCGAGACGCCGTCGCCGTAGGTGAGAAAGAACGGCTCGTCGCCGACGTACCGCTTGATGCGCTTCACCCTTCCCCCCGTCATGGTATTCAAGCCCGTGTCCACCACGGTGACCTTCCACGGCTCGGCATTGCGGTGATGGACGATCATCTTGTTTCCTTCGGAGAAGTCGAACGTGATGTCCGAAGTGTGCAGGAAATAATCGGCAAAATACTCCTTGATCACGTGCTGTTTGTAGCCCGCACAGATGATGAACTCGTTGTAGCCATAATGAAAGTAGTGCTTCATGATGTGCCACAAAATCGGCATTCCCCCGATCTCGATCATCGGCTTGGGCTTGTTGTAGCTCTCCTCCGAAATGCGCGTTCCGAACCCGCCCGCCAAAATTACAACCTTCATTGTTTCCTCCTTAAAAATCCGTTGTAAATTTGAAACCGAAATGCCGCAGCAGCCTCTTGAGGCGTGCACGGCTCCTCGGACCGAAGACCTGTGCCGCGGAGTACATCTTGTTCTTGAAGGTCTCCCCTCTGCTCAAGAGCTGCCTTCCGCCCAAATCGATTTCGGGATTGTGCTTTTGTATCGTCCGCTTCGCCGAGCGGATCCACTTCCCCTTTGAAATTCCGTGAACGATGTTGAGGGGATTTCCGTTGCAGTGTGCGCAATCGGTGAATTTCTCCCTCTTCTTATGCTGCAGGGTGAGACGGAGCTGCTCGTTCTCAAAGTCCCAACCCGAGATATTGCGGCTGAAATGGGCGTCGATGAACGCGTCGTCGCACAGGAACGCGCCGAAGGATATCCCGTACGGCATTGCCTTGGACGGAAACACGAATTTGTTCCGTTTCGCGGGCTTGAAGTTGCTCAAATTGCAATAATGCAACCCGTTCTGTTCCGCAAAGTCCAGAACTTCCTCGAACCTGCCGCCGTCCACGGGTCTGTCGATGAACATATCCTCGAGCAAGATCAGATAATACTTTGCGGGATACGCGAGAGCCGCATTGTGCACGCGTGCGAGGATCAAGTCGTCCGCAGGATTGTTGACGACGCAATAGGACGGGTACTCCTCCGCCGCGGGATATTCATTGCACGACAAAACGAGCCTGTAAGGACAATCCGCCCAATTCTTTCGGAACAGCTCCGCAAACACGGCAAACAGGTCGAGATAGCTGTCGTGTGTCGGCACGATAATCGTTACTCTTTCTCTCTCCATATTTCTCCCGTCATGATCTCTTTCGGAACCGAAAATCTTTTCGGTTACTCCGAAGGATCTGCTCCGTTCTCCTTCGCGGGATCCGCCTCATCCCCCTCTTCCCCTTCTGCTTGCCCGCACGGCTCCGCTTCGGGAAGCTCCGCGGTCCCGTCTTCGCCGTCCGCCCCGGACACCGCCCCGGCATGCTTCCGCTTTTGCAGGAACGCCCTGATCTCCTTGAAGAAGAACAGCACGAACAGGGCAGCAAACGAAACCAAATAGGCGGCAAACCCGATATAGATGTTCGGGATCTCGGTGATGCCGTAGAACGCTCCCATGCAGCACAGCATGAACAGCAGATTTCTCACCCATGAAACATGGAACTTCTTGATGAAGAAGAACTCCGCAGCCGCATACCATACGAGGATGACGAAGATCGAGACGACCGAGATGGAGATCGTCGTCCTGAAGATGAGGTAGGCGACCAGATCCGCCGCAACCGCAAGTGCAAGAATGACGATACTGATGAGAAAGAAACGGAGATTGTGCCCCGTTGCCTTATAGTAGTTGTGCATGATGATCGTGACCGCAGACGTCCCGACCAATCCCGGCAGGATCACGCGGAATACGACCAGCGCCCCCGTGTATTGCGGGAGGAACCACTCGATGAACGGGCAGATCGGGAAATAGACCAAGAGGCATGCGCTCACGAACACGAGGATGATCGATATCGTTTTGCTGTAATTCGCGGGCAGCTCCTTCTCGTCGAGCCGCTTTATGATCGGGAACAGCACCACCGAGATGGCAGACGTCGCCGTCGTGATGAGGGAGAGCAGGTTGTAGGCGAACGCATATACGGCGTATGTGTCGGTATCAAACAGAATATTGACGAATTGGCGGTCAATGGTCAAGAGCAGCGTCGAACAGAGATTCGCCACCATGAGCGGCAAGCCGATCTTGACAAAGTACCCGATATCGCGCAGCCCCTCTTTCACGGGGATCAGTTTGCCGAACGTCAGTTTCCTGTAGATCAGGGTATACATCACCAAGATCACCGCCGAAGCTGTCACGGTGCAGACGATGTAGAGTTTATAGTTGACGCTGTATCCCCCGCGCGCCAGCAGCCACAGAAGGAGCACCGATGCGATGGTGAGCACCGAGCGTATGACGCCTATGATCGTCAGTTCGTTGAACCGCTCCGTGATCTGCGAGATGAACTGATAGAAGTTCCCGATATTGACCGTAAAGAGGTAGATTGCAACGAAGATGAAGATGAAGCGGATATCCCCTTCCAGCCACAGGCAGGAAACGCCCGCCGTGATGAGCCCGATTGCCCCCTCGATCACCACGAGGAACAGGGTATAGAAATGGAATTTGTCCTCTTCGAGTTCGCTTAAATCCTTTCCGCCGTACTTGAGATAGATCCCGTCCTCGATCCCGAAATGGAAGAGCCCGATATAGGAGATGTACAGTGAGAACGTCTTGTAATAGCCGTAATCGGTGACCCCTATGATCTTGGGCAGGATGAGACCGACAAAGACCCCCGATAGCAGTGTCAGCATATTGCTGAACGCTACCTTCACGATGGAGCGGATCGTCTTGTGTTTTCTTCCCATTACCGGATCTCCGAAAGGCAATGCCAATGCTTGTCCTTCTCGCTCAGGTTGAGGGGGGTGCCATCCTTCAGGGTATAGCCCGAGGGGTCGGCGCTGCCGCCGTAATTCCCCACGACATCCCTCCACTCGATTCCGATCTCGGGGTCGTTCCAAGCGATCCCGCCCTCGTCGTTCGGGTGGTAGAAGTCGGTCACCTTATAGCAGAACTCCGCTGTGTCAGACAGCACCAAGAACCCGTGCGCAAAGCCCTCGGAGATGTAGAACTGCTTCTTGTTCTCCTCGGAGAGCTCCACGCCGAACCACTTGCCGTACGTCTTGCTCCCCTTGCGGAGATCGACGGCGACGTCGAACACCCTGCCCTTGATGACCCGCACGAGCTTGCCCTGCGGGTACTTGATCTGGAAGTGCAGCCCGCGCAGGACCCCCTTTCCGCTCTCGGACTGGTTGTCCTGCACGAAGGTCATGGAGAGCCCCGCCTCCTCCATATCGCGCCTGTTGTATGTCTCCATGAAGTAGCCGCGGCTGTCCCCATGGACGGCGGGCTCGATGATGTGGAGCCCCTCGATCCCGCCGACGTTCTTTTCCACTCTGATCTGTCCCATCACTCCGTCTCCTTCAGATACCGTTTGAGCGCGTCCCTCCAATCGGGAAGGGGCGCAAATCCCGCCTCGGCGAGTTTGGACTTGTCGAGCCGCGAGTTGAAGGGTCTCTTCGCCTTGGAGAGCCCGTACTCTTCCGTCGTCACGGGAATGACCTCGGTGGAGTACCCCGCTTGGCGGAAGATCTCGACGGCAAAGTCGTACCAACTGATGTACCCGCCCTCGTTCGTCGCGTGATAGACGCCGTACTTCTCCGTCTCGATCATGTCGACGAGGAGCCGCGCGAGGTCATGCGTGTAGGTGGGCGTGCCGATCTGGTCGCGGACGACGCGCAAAGAATCATGCGTCTTGCCGAGCTTCAGCATCGTCCCCACGAAGTTGTTTCCGTTCTTGCCGAAAACCCACGCGATCCGCACAATGAAGTAATTTTCGAGAAATTTTCGGACGGCGAGCTCCCCTTCGAGCTTGCTCCTCCCGTACACGTTGAGGGGAGAATACGTGCTGCAATCGGGGCTCCAAGGGATATCCCCCTGCCCGTCGAACACGTAGTCGGTCGAGATGTACATCATCTTGCAGCCGAGCTCCCTGCACGCGCGCGCGATGTTCTCCGTGCCCGCCGCGTTGACGAGGCGAACCTTCTCCTCGTTGTCCTCCGCGGCGTCCACCGCCGTCCAAGCGGCGCAGTGAATGACCGCGTCGGGACGGATTTCGCCGAGGACGCGCAGGACGGCACCGCGGTCGGTGATGTCCATCTCATCGATGTCGACGCCGATTGCCTTATGCCCGCGCCCCGCCGCCTCATGAACGACGTCGAAGCCGAGCTGTCCTCTTCCGCCCGTTACCAAGATCTTCATGCTCTGTTCCCGTACATTCTCTCGTAATATGTCCGATATTCGCCCGAGACAATTGTCTCCCACCATTCGCGGTTATCGAGGTACCATTGAATGGTTTTTTTGACCCCATCTGCGAATTTCGTCTCGGGAAGCCAGCCGAGTTCGGTGTGGATCTTCGTCGGGTCGATGGCGTAACGCATGTCGTGCCCTTTCCTGTCGGCGACGAAGGTGATGAGGCTCTCGGGTTTTCCGAGCTCCTTGCAGACGAGCTTCACGATGTCGATGTTCTTCATCTCGTTGTGCCCGCCGACGTTGTACACTTCGCCCACGCGCCCCCTGTGGATGATGAGGTCGATTGCCTTGCAGTGGTCCTCGACGTACAGCCAGTCGCGGACGTTCTCCCCCTTCCCGTAGACGGGGAGCGGCCTGTCGTTCAGGGCATTCGCGATCATGAGCGGAATGAGCTTTTCGGGGAACTGGTAGGGTCCGTAGTTGTTGGAGCAGCGGCTGATTGTGACGGGCAAGCCGTACGTCCTGTGGTAGGCGAGGACGAGCAGGTCCGCCGCCGCCTTCGAGCTCGAATACGGGCTGCTCGTGTGGAGCGGCGTCGTCTCGGTGAAGAAGAGGTCGGGACGGTCGAGCGGCAGGTCGCCGTACACCTCGTCTGCAGGAAGATGCCCGGGTCCTCGATGCTCCTGTCGACATGGCTCTCCGCCGCAAAGTTGACGACGATGTCGGGCTTTTCCTCCTCGAACAGGCGAAAGACCGCCTCCCTGTCGCAGATGTCCGCCTTCACAAAGCGGAAATTGGGCTTGTTCATGACGGGCGCGAGCGTGGAAAGATTGCCCGCGTACGTCAGCTTATCCAAACAGACAATGCGGTAATCGGGATACTGTTTGAGCATGTGGAAGATGAAGTTGCTTCCGATGAATCCGGCGCCGCCGGTCACGATGACGGTCATCTATTTCCCCTCCTTTTCCGCGACCTTCTTGAGGTGTTCGCCGTACGGCGATTTGCCGTATGCCTTCGCGATCTCCATGAGCTTTTCGCGGTCGATCCAGCCGTTGCGGAAGGCGATCTCCTCGGGGGCGGAGATGGTAACGTCCTGCCGCTTGGAGAGGACGCGGACGAACTCCGCCGCCTCGAAGAGGCTGTCCATCGTGCCCGTATCGAGCCAAGCAAAGCCGCGGTCGAGGAGCTGCACGGTGAGGTCGCCCGCCTCGAGATACATGCGGTTGAGGTCGGTGATCTCGAGCTCGCCGCGGGCGGACGGCTTGATTGCCTTCGCGAACTTCACCGCCCTGTTGTCATAGAAGTACAGCCCCGTGATACAGTAGTTGGACTTGGGGTGTTCGGGCTTCTCCTCGACGGAGAGTACCCTGCCCTGCCCGTCGAACTCCACGATGCCGAAGCGCTGCGGGTCCTTCACGCCGTACCCGAAGATGGTAGCCTTGCCCCTTTCCGCGTTAGCCTTGGCTTCCCGCAGCATGCGCGAGAACCCGTGCCCGTAGAAGATGTTGTCGCCGAGCACCATCGCGGCGGTGTCGCTGCCGATGAACTTCTCCCCGATGAGGAATGCCTGCGCGAGCCCGTCGGGCGACGGCTGGACAGCGTATTGCAGACGGATGCCGAACCCGCTCCCGTCGCCGAGGAGCTCCTCGAACCGCGGCGTGTCCTGCGGGGTGGAGATGACAAGAATGTCGCGGATCCCCGCCGTCATGAGCGTAGACAGCGGATAGAAGATCATCGGCTTGTCGTACACCGGCAAGAGCTGTTTG
>CANQAX010000097.1 GCA_947589235.1 uncultured Clostridia bacterium | reverse complement strand
TTGAAAACAGTAAACCAATCCACCGTTGCGGCACGAAGCAATTCGTTGCCCGTAAAATCCGCGACCTGTGATTTGAAGTAATTCAGATTTTGGAGTTCCGATTCTTCGGTAGCGAGAAAATAAATTGAATCAGTATGCGACTTTAAGAACTCGGTCAAAAGAGCCGTTTTGCCGACACGCCGTCTTCCGTAGACAACCACCAATGAAGATTCGTTCGAATCATATTGCTTTTCAAGTGTTTCCAACTCTTTTGTGCGGTTTACAAATTTTAGCATCTTACACCTCACAATACCTTATCTATATTATACTCCAAATTATAATAATTGCAAGCATATTTCAAGAAAAAGTCATGCCTCCACTAAAAATAACAGCGGGAAATTCGGAAATTCCCCGCAGCAACACATTTATTTTACTTTATTCCACTACCCACACAAACCGTTCTACAATGTTCCCTCTGTATGCACGGTGGATTTGCTGGCGCCGAGGGCGTTGGCACAGGCGCGGACGGTGCAGCCCGTCTTGACAATGTACTCCCCGTTGCGCTTCGCGCGCTCTTCGATCTCTTTCCACATGAAAAAATCCCCCCATTCGACAAGATACTCTATTCCTATGTCGAAAAAAGGGGAATTAGAACGCGTGCCATGCCGCCTGCGGGGGGCGTTTTCGGTGGACTGTCAAGCCTTCATAAAGCCACGAAGTTTTGATATATTTCGCAAAAAAGCAAAATTTCACTCATTGATAACACTTAAGGTTTTCAAGCAAAAGTTCCGTCAATAACAATTCAGCCAAAAAGTTTCCCTCCGTTCTTTTTACTCCTTTAAGTTTATCTTGCCGTAAAATGCTATTTCGCAGACGATATATGATGAAAGTTCGGTTATCAATTCTTCAATGTGCCGATCGGAACGACATACACCCCATCGGGGCGGCGGTAGGCAAAATCGCCCGTTCCCGTAAGCACCATGAGAAAAGACGGCTCCTTCATTTTCGTGGTATCGATTTTATTTTTCAGCGCCTGCATCGTACTCACGCCCTCTTCAATCAGTTTATCTCCGCCGAGTTTGATCTCGACTAACCCATAAGAGCCATTGCGCAAATGGATGACGGCGTCACATTCCAGTCCGTCCTTATCCCTGAAGTGTCTGCGGCGACGGGGAGAGCGATAAGGAAAAGCGAAGCAAAACGCTTGGGTTTGCCTCGCTTTATGAAGTGATTTGTTTGTTGAGTCTATGTGGGGTCAGCGGGAGTAGATCGCGTCGACGGTGAAGCGCTCGACACTGCGGAGGACGAGGGTGTGCTCGCCTTCCGTAAGAGCCGACTTGAGGGCCGCAAGAGACTCTTCGGAGAGGAATTCATCGGATAAGATGTCTGCCCATTTCGTCTCTTCCCGCCTTAAGTCGATGTCGGCGATGCTCACGCCGTCGATGAGAAGTTCCACGGCGCCGTACTCTTTTCCGACAAGGGCGCGGATGTGGAGCTCGGTGCCCGTGAATTTCACGGTGAGCGTGGAGACGGGCGCCGAATCTGTTGCGCCGTTCGCGGTGAGAAGATACCCGAAGGTAGAGCCGTTCGTGCGGACATTTTCCCAATTTCCGAGCTTTTCGACATCCCTGTCCGAGGGCTGTTTGACATTCCAGAGATTGCCGAATTCGATGCCGTTGAGCATGAGGAAGTAACTGCCGTCCCGCCCTCTGACTGTTCGGGAGATCTCGAGACGGTAATAGCTGAAGGTCTTCGGGCCGTCCTTGAAGGAGCACCTGATCGTGCCGTTCTTACTGACGCCGTTGGGGACATCGTATGTGTAGGCAAGCGCTGAAGCCTGCTTGACCGCCTCTTCGGAATCCCCCACATACAGTTTGAAACAGGTCGGCGCATAGTCGGCGTAGGCATGGACGATGAAGGAGTCTGCGGTGATCGCCTTTGTCTGTCCGTCCGCATCCGTCAGTTTCGCCGTGTACGAGAGCGTCTTTCCGTTCAATCCTGCATAGAAGAAGTTGTAGGGATCGTCGTCGAGAAGATTTCCGATGGCGGAGCGCTCGTTGTTGTAGCCGCTGATATCCGGATAATCGGGGATCGTCAGGCCATTCGTCACCGCACTCTCGTCGCCGACAAGCGCCTGTTTGGCTTCAACGGGGTCGAAATAGGTCTCATTGTGAGTCGTCCAATATTCAAGTTCGTACTCATCGTCGGCGGTCTCCCTCAGGCAGTATGCACAGCCTTCATGCCCCGTGCCCACGGCGGGCCGATCGGTCAAATTGTCCGTTGTGCTGCAATCTTTATCGCCCCAAAGCACCTTGACATGGTCGCCGTCGGGATCGACGGGATCGGGAGCGAGCACTTCGCGGAAGTAGATGGGCGTGTCTTTCTTGAAGGAAAGTTTCTTGGCGGCGCGGTAGAATCCATCGGCGGAGCCTGTGATCTCAGCCCCCGCATTCTGGGTCTCGGGCCCGCATGCAACATGGAGATGATAAGTTTGCCCGTCTTCGGAGATATAGAGTGCGCTGCTGCCGCGACTCTCGAGGCCGAGATAGTACTCTCCGTCCTCTTTCGGCGTGTAGATGCCGTTTACGGTGATGAAAGAGTTCTGCGGTGCGGCATTGACGCTGTCAAAGTAGACCGCCGTGTTGTTCTGAGTGCCTGCGCCGCCCGGAAGAGTGTTCTCCTCCGTCGTCATGTACATGGCGTCGTTGAAGGTGCCGTCCGAGCCTGTAAGATCATTGAGCCAAGCGGTCTTTGCCTCTGCGAAGAGCTCCTCGGAGGTCTTCGGGGTCTCATCGGGGCCTTCGGCGGCGGCTGCGGCCTGCCCCTCTTCCTCTTCGCCTGAATCCAAATTCTCGACATTGTAAGTGTAGACGGTGCGATCGAGGTGATCGTAATCGGGCCTCGTGCCCGGCATCTGGTCGAACTGGACGACGATCTCCGCATCCCCCTCGATGCCGTCGGCGTCGGTGCCCGCAATGCCCTTATAATGGACGGTGAAGAACATCTTGCCCGAGGTGCCGAGGCGGACTGCCTCTTCGTCGGCTCTGTAGATGAAGTTCTTACTGCCCTCCACGGGCGTGCAGGTGCCGTGCTCGGGGTCTGTCTTGAGTGAGATCTCCCAAGTGAAGTTCTTGGGGAGCACGAGCGTGGTTTCGAAGTCGAGGGTGAAGTCTTCGCCCAAATTGATGCGGTAAGGGCTCGAGGTGTGGGAGTACTCGGTGACAATCTTGCGCCCCTCCGTGTTCTCCGCGCCGAATTTGACGCCGATCCCCGTGTCTTCATAGAACTGATGTCCCACGCCGATCTGATAGGGACTTGCAACCGGCACGAACATCGGGTAGCCCGCATTCTTGTAGGTGTCATTTGAGCCGCCGAATCCGCCGCCGATGACATTTGCAAAGTAGTACTTCATATCATAGCCGCAGCCCAAGCTCGTACCGCTGAAGTTGCCGTTAATGATCGTCCTCTGCATGGCGTCGATGAAGCGGTCGATGCCGAAGGCGTAGAAGATGTTGACATAGCGGCACAGTTTGTAGTCATTCGGACTGTTCGCGGGAAGGGAATCGATGTCGGTGCTGACAAGGAGGGCGTAGGCGGGGTCGGTGTAGCTTGCCCAGCCCGTAAGACCCGTGAGTTTGCCTGTCTCGTCGCGCCGGCGGGGTGCAGAGACATCGGTGAGCATGGCGAACTCCACAAGGTTAATGGCATTGTTGGAGACCTCCGCGTCGCGGTTGCCGAACATTTGATAGCAGTGGTTGAATTCGTGGATATTCCCCCAGTTGCCATATTTTACGAGGTTCTCGTAGTTGAGGGCGCCGCCCATCCAACTGAAATGCGCATTGACGGTGTTGATGGCCGTAAATGCACCCGCTCCACCCAAGATGTAGAGGTCATAGTTGAACATGATCCCGTACTCGTTGAAGTTGTCGCCGGGGAACTGCTTGGAGATACGGGCGATCTGCTCCCAGAAACGGGAGGCCTTGAGAAAATTCTCGAAGTCGTATGCCTCGCCCATTACCTGAGAGCGGGGGCCCGTGAAGCGGACATCTTCGGTGGGGATCCAGCATTCGAAGAAGGGCGCGGACGCGCTCCGGCGGGCATTGAATTCCGCCTCCGTCGTGTAGCCGTAAATG
>CANQAX010000096.1 GCA_947589235.1 uncultured Clostridia bacterium | reverse complement strand
GACAGGAGCGCGGAAGGCGCGACGGGGATTCGGCGGTCCCTGCCGCCGAATCGCCCGCAAGGGCGGGGGTGGGCATAACGCGAGCGAACTGCAGGGCTTGCGTCATTTCGAGCAACGTCGAGAAATCTATTCCTTATTCATAATAATCAAAGTATCTCTGCGTTAATGTGCCACAGATTTCTCGACTTCGCTCCGTAGCGCATTCGCCAACTGCTCATGCGCTACTTCGCTCCGCTCGAAATGACACCCCCTCCCGCCCCACCGAACGCCCGCCGACACACTCCCGCCGAATGTCCGTCACCTCATACCGAGCCCCGTAGGGGCGAGCGTATCTGTGAGCATAAGATTCGCTCGGCTCCTTGCGGAGCCTACTTCGCGCGGGGCGCTCGTGCCGCCTTACGGCGGGACGGAATGAGGTATACTCGCTCGTGCCGCCGAAGGCGGGGCGGTATGAGGTACATGTCCAACCCCCTCCCCTATCGCGCCAAAGCGCGACACGAGGAGCATAGCGACGAAGTACCCCTCCCCCTTGGAAAGGGAGAGGGTATAAAACAAGGCGAAGCGTCATTTGTGTGCCCACCCCCCCACCCCCCTCCGGTGGAGGGGGCAGCAAGGGGGGCTTTGCGTGCCGATATGCGCCGTTGAATGCGGGCCCTCTCCCTACCCTCCCCCTTACGAAGGGGGAGGGTAGGGAGGGGGTTATCACTCGCCCCCGCTGCTTTTCTCGGCGCCGCTGCTCCTTGTCCTACGGGTCATTCTGAACCCGCCGATGCCCTTGCGGCGGGTGAAGAATCCCGAACATGAAAATTCGGACTTCGTTTATCGGGATTCTTCGCTACGCTCAGAATGACACGCAAAACATGCTCTTCTCGGCGCCCCCCCAAAAAAATTTCTCCCCCGCGAATGCGGGGGAGAGCCGGGGGAGAAGATTTACTTCTCAGTGTGGGTTGTATTTCCGAATACTCGGCTTTTTTGAATCAATCGAAATCATTGAATCCGATTCTTCGGGTTTTCCTTTCTTATTTCTCCGAGTGCTTTTTGCGCACGACGAGGGCAACGCCGAGGGCAAGGACGATGACCGCGAATCCCGCAACGGGAGCCGTGATCGCCGAGCCGCAGCCGCCTTCATCCTCTTCGGGAGCGGGCTCGTCGCCGCCGGGCGTCGTGCCGGGGTCGGAGGGTTCGTCGCCACCGGGCGTGGTACCGGGATCGGTGCCGGGACCTTCGGGTTCGTCGCCGCCGGGCGTGGGCTCGGTGACAGCCGTCCACTTCGCGTAGAGGGTCTTGTCGCCCGTCTCGTCCGCGCCAATGCTCTCAACCTTCGTGCCGTCCTCTGCCGCAGTGTACCAACCGTCGAAGGTGAACCCTTCCTTGGTGGGCGTGGGAAGCTCGTCGAGCCCCTCGCCGAAGGTGTACTGCTCCGTCGCGGGATCGAGGGTGCCGCCGTCGAGCTCGAACGTCACGGTGTACGTTGCCGCCGTCCAGCGGGCATACAGCGCGGTGACCTCTTCGTCCGTCCACGTATCGCCGTTCTCGACCTTCGTGCCGCCCTCTGCCGCGGTGTACCAACCGTCGAAGGTGTAACCCGTCTTGGTGGGCTCGGGAAGTTCGATCTCGCCGCCCACTTCGACGGTGACCGTCGCGGGCTCTGCGGGCGTGCCGCCGTTGTAGTTGAGGGTCACGGTGACCTCAACGACATCCGCCGTCCACTTTGCGTAGAGGGTGATATCCTCGTGCTCTTCCGCTCCGATGCTGTCGACGGGCGTACCCGTGCAGGCCTCCTCACGGAACCAGCCGCCGAACGTGAATCCGACGCGGGTGGGAACGGGAAGGGAAGGAACGCCGACGCCATAGGTGTAGGTCATGCTCTCTTCGCCCTCGCCCTCGTTGAGCTCGAAGGTGATGGTGTACTCGTGGGCGGTCCACTTCGCATAGAGGTTGGTGACGTCGGAAGATTCGTTCCACACATCGCCGCTCACATACCTGTGTCCCTCGAACGCTTCATCGGTGTACCAACCGCCGAAGTCGTAGCCCGTCTTGGTGGGCTCGGGAAGAACGACTTCCTCGCCGTAATTCACTTCGACTTCCGTGGTCACATCGGGCGTGCCGCCGTTGTAGTTGAGGGTGACCGTCGTCTCCTGCGACTCCTCGAAGAGCGCATAGAGCGTCGTGACGTCGTCATACGTCCAAGGGTGACCGTTTTCGACCTTCGTGCCTTCCTCCGCTGCGGTGAACCAGCCGCGGAAGATCTTTCCGTCCACGGTGAGATCCGTAGGAAGTCCTGCAACGTTCGCGTTGTAGTCGACCTCAATTGAAGCGGGAGCCTCGCCGCCCTTGGTCGATTCGGCTTCGCCGTAGTCGAGGGTCACGGTGTAGTGCTTGGGGGTGTAGTGTGCGTAGAGGGTGATTTCCTCACCGTCGATGTTCCATTCGGAGCCCGACGTGAACTTGGTGCCCTCGCCGTTCTCTTGGGTGTACCAACCGTCGAAGGTGTAGCCCGTCGCGGGGGTGGGATCGGTGATGGTGAGCTCCTGCCCGAAGGTCGCATGGGCGGTCGAGGTATCATCCCCGAGCGTGCCGTCGCCGGCGTCAAGGGTCACGTCGTATTCCTTCGCGGTCCACTTGGCATAGACAGTCTTGCTCTCGCTGTAGCTCTTGTTGTTGGCGGAAGTCTCACATCCCGTTTCCTCGTACCAACCGCCGAACGTGTAACCCGTTTTCGTCGCGCTGTGCGCGTCGGCAACGGTAGCATTGGTGCCGAAGTCGAAGTAGTCGGGATCAAGAGCGTCCCCGCCCTGCGTGTCATAGGTGATCTTTTCCGCCTTGTACACGAGAATGAAGGCGACGATGAACTTCTTATTTTCGACATCCACTTTGATGTAGTAATTGCCACTCGACTCGATAACGTCGCAATAGTAGTTCCCGTGGGATTCCCCTGAGGCGTTTTCAATTGTTCCGACGAGCTTATTCTGCAAGGAGATCGGCTGATTCGTGCTGTCTTCCCAACCGCTGGGATTGCTGGTACCGACGATCACGCCGTACGCGCCCGCTGCCTTGACGTCAAACTTATAATGGAATCCAATTGAGAGCTTCTCGGAATCGCCGTTGGAACGGCGGTGCGACCTGTACCAAGGATCGCTTTCCCAACCTGCCGTGCCCGACCAAGTCACTGAATCGCCATCGAGACCGTGACCTTTCTCTGCGCTGAACGTCATTTCTTCCTGTTGAAGAAGCATGCCGTCGCCCGTTCCGCCAAAGTTGACGAAGTACTGCGTGCCCTGCGGGAGAACGGTGACGTTGAGGTTCTCGTGCTTCTCGCCGTTAATGGTCGCGTCGATCCGGACTTCGGTGAGATTTTCCGCCGCATTGATCGTCTGCTGCGCGGTATCGTCGAGGTCGGCTTCCTGCACGCCACCCTTCGAGGAGGTCACCTTGATTTTGTCCTCGCCCTTGACGACGAACTGCGAGAAGGTGAACGTCTCCTGTTCTTCGGGAAGCTCGTAGTTCTTCGTCGCGATGAGGATATAGCTGACGAGGGCGGTATTCTTGCCTTCCTTGTTGCAGTCGACCGTGACGAAATACTTTCCGTTATCTTCGATGCCGTGGATGGATTCACCCCCTTCCGTGCCAAGTACCACCTTGCCGGTGACATTCTTCGTGGCGGTCACGTCCTTTTCGACCTTGCTTTCATCGTCGGCATTGACGCGATACTTCAAGTCGATGGTTGCCTGATCCCAGTTGCTCGGATAGAAATACCCGATCTCTACCTTCAACTCGGTCGTGGCGTCGTCCACCTCGAACTTGTACTGTAAGCCGCCGTCCTCGCTCCCGTTTTCATTCGAGAAATGGAACCAAGCATACTCCATGTCCCCTTCTCCTTGATGGAAACGCCAATCTTCCCAATCCTTATGACGGGCAAAACCCCAGATCTTCCCGGAGACGGGGTCGGCGGTAGCCTCGACGACCGAATCGGGAGAATCGGGAGTTGCGTCGTAGCAGCGCTCCGTCACGGAGTTGTAGAGCTCGCCCTCGGCGGAAGGATTTTCCGACTGGGCAAACGTGAGCCCGTACTTTTCCATGAACTTCGTCCGCTGCTTGCTCGGATAGCCGACCGAACCGCGCGCGGGAGACGTGCCAAGTCCGTCATCACTGGACGAAACATTGCCGGCGTCCACGAAGTACAGGATCTTTTCCCCGCCCGCGGCATTTGCCGTGACGTCCTGCGGCGAATCCAAGAGAGCGACGCCCGAGATCGCAAGAGCGCCCGCGCAGACGCCCGCAACCGCTGCAAGCCACTTCTTCTTTGCCATAGCTTTCATACTTTCCTCCTATCACTTTATCACATTTTCCGAAGGATCCCGACCCGTATGTTTGCCCCTTTCGTTCGTTTTGTTCGCCCTTTTGCGCGCGCGAAAAAACTCCCGCCCTTCGGTGTGCCACTATATTATGGCGGTGCCCTCGGACTGTCAAGATGAATTTCGGAAATCGATAATATAATCCATATTCCGTTCACTTTTTGCCCCGTTTTTCCCTCTTTTCCGCCCCTCTGCTGTGTTTCATTTCTGAAAAAATGGAAAATTTTCACATTTTTTCATTGACGAAATACAACATTTTCCGATCCCCCCCCGCCTTGCCAACCTTGCCACCCCGCCATATGGCACCACCATATGCCCCCCGCCCCGCAGAATGTCCGTCACCTCATTCCGCCCCGCCGCAAGGCGGCACGAGCGCATGTACCTCATTCCGAGGCTCCGCAAGAAGCCGAGCGAATCTTATGCCCCGCACCGCCGACTGCCCGATACCTCATTCCGCCCCGCCGCGAGGCGACACGAGCCATAGGCGAAGTATGCTCCGCGAGGAGCCGAGTGAATCTTATGCCCACAGATACGCTCGCCCCTTCGGGGCTCGGTATGAGGTCCCCCCGCCCCACCGTCATATGCCCCCCGCCCCGCCTTGCCGCCGCGGGCAAAATAATGACACGAGCGAATCGCGGGGACTGTCATTTCGACGACGCGTAGCGGCGGCACGAGCCATACGCGAAGTATGCTTCGCAAGAAGCCGAGCGAATCTTATGCCCACAGATACGCTCGCCCCTTCGGGGCTCGGTATGAGGTACAAGTCCAACCCCCTCCCCTGCCCCTCCCCCTTGGAAAGGGAGAGGGTAAAAAGAGGGGCGGCGCATTTGAGGCTTCCCCCTTACGAAGGGGGAAGCTGTCCCCGCAAGGGGACTGATGGGGATTGGTATAATATGTTCCCATCCCCATC
>CANQAX010000095.1 GCA_947589235.1 uncultured Clostridia bacterium | reverse complement strand
AGGAGCCGTCGGGCTCCAGAAATTGCGAGCCCGCCGTGTCCGCGCCGAGGGGCTTCAACACGAGGTCGGCATAGAATCCGCCCGCGCCGTTGCCCGCGTCCACGAGGATGTGCTTTCCCGCAAGCGGCTGCTCCTTGCCCGTCGCCTTTCGGACCATCTTGACGAGGTCGGCGGCATACGTTCCGATGTACCGCCGCTCGGGGAGCACGGTGCCCCCGCCGCACGGCTCGGGGAGGGACTCCGCGAGGGTGAGGACGGCGCGAACGTCCGCGCTCTCGAGCCCGCCCTCTTTCACGAAGAACTTCAGCCCGTTCTTCTCCTTCGGCAGGTGGCTCGCGGTGATCATCACCGAGGCGTCGGCGCCGAACCCGTCCTTCAGGAGCATGAACATGGAGGGGGTGGAGGAGAGACCCGTCGGAATGACGTCGCCGCCCATTGCGGCGATCCCCTCGCAGACCCACTCCGTGAGGTCGCCCGCGGTGAGGCGGGAGTCATGCCCCACGGCGATGCGGGGGCGGGCAAAGCCCCGTCCTTTAAGCCATAGACAGAAGGCGGACGCGATGCGGGTCACCGCCTCCCGCGTGAGCGTGACGGGCTCGCCCGCCTGCCCCGGGAGCGCGTTCCCGCGCACGTCCGTCCCGTTTTGCAGCGATAGGATATCCATACTGTCTCCCCCTTCGGGCGAGCGTCCCGCCCGTTTCCTTTATTATACCGATATTTTTTTCCGTTTTCAAGAGTTTTCGGAAAAAAGAGGACAAATTTGTTTTTTTTCTTGCGCTTTCCGAAATTGTATGATATAATCATGACACAAATATCGAGAGAGGATATAGCAATGGGCAAACAGGATTGGAAGTTCACGCTGTCCACCGATTCGACGTGCGATCTCTATCACGACTTCGTCGAGGAAAACGACATCAAGCTCGTCCCCCTCACCTTCATGCTCGAGAAGGACGGGGTCATCGAGGAACAGCTGGACAACTTCACGGAATACGGGCAGTACGTCGAATTCTACAACAAGCTCCGCGCGGGCGTCATGCCCAAGACGAGCAAACTCAACTACGAGTCGCACTACAACCACTTTCTGAAACTCGCGAAGGAGGGCGCGGAGGACGTCGTCCACTTCACGATCTCCTCGGGGCTCGCCAACACGTGGGAGAACGCCGAACAGGCGGCGGCGGACGTCAAGAAGGACTATCCGAAGTTCTCCCTCTACCTCGTCGACCCGCTCACCGCGACGGTCGGACAGGGCGCGCTCGTGAGGATCGCCCTGCAATGCAGGAACAGCGGCAAGACGGCGAAGGAGACGCAGGAGCTGTGCCTCTCCCTCCGCCTTCATATCCAGCACTTCATCGTGGCGGACGACCTGCAATTCCTCAAGCGGGGCGGCAGGATCTCCGCGGCGGCGGCTGCGGTCGGCGGAATGCTGCGCGTCAAGCCCATCATCTCCTTCGACAAGCAGGGCAAGCTCGGCGTCATCGACAAGGTGATGGGGGTGAGGAAGGCGGTCTCCTACATCAAGGCGAAGCTCGAAAAGGAGGGTCCCGATCCCACCTATAACTATCTCTTCATCGTCCATACCGACAACGAGCCCATCGCGAACGAACTTGCGGAGTACGTCCGCGAGAAGTTCGGGATCGAGCCGTACGTCTCCATCATGGGTCCCGTCATCGGCGCACACGTCGGTCCGGGCGCCTTCGCCCTCGGATATATCAGCAAGAGCGAGCGAAACGAGTTCTGACGCCTCAAAAAATTTTCAAAACCCGTTTCAATGATTGGACGAAACGCGAAAGATATGGTATAATGTACCATATCTTTTTTATTTGGAGTTCACATGGCTAAAGATCAATTCGTATCGCAGATCGCCGACATCGAGACGGACTTCCCGCAGTGGTATACCGACGTCGTGTTAAAGACGAAGCTCGCGGATTACGGTCCGGTGAAGGGAACGATGGTCATCCGTCCTTACGGATATGCCATTTGGGAGAACATTCAGCGCGAGCTCGATGCCCGCTTCAAGGCGGCGGGCGTCGAAAATGCCTACTTCCCCATGCTCATTCCGATGGGATTCATGACGAAGGAGGCGGAGCACGTCGAGGGATTCGCCCCCGAGGTCGCGGTCGTCACGCATGCGGGCGGCGCGAAGCTCGAGGAGCCGCTCGTCGTCCGTCCGACGTCGGAGACGGTGATAGGGCACATGTTCGGCAAGTGGGTGGAGAGTTGGCGCGACCTTCCGATGCGCCAGAACCAGTGGTGCAACGTCGTCCGCTGGGAAAAGACGACCCGCCCCTTCCTCCGCACGAGCGAATTCTTGTGGCAGGAGGGACACTCGGTGTACGAGACGGGGGAGGAAGCGGAGCACGAGGCGCTCGCCATGCTCTCCCTCTACCGCGACTTCGCCGAGACCGTCCTCTGTATGCCCGTCCTCACGGGGAGAAAGACGGAGAAGGAGAAGTTCGCGGGGGCAGTCGCCACCTACGGCATGGAGGCGATGATGCACGACGGCAAGAGTCTGCAATCGGGCACGACCCACTACATGGG
>CANQAX010000094.1 GCA_947589235.1 uncultured Clostridia bacterium | reverse complement strand
ACCGATTGCAATATCATGGAAATAATCATAGGTAATCCCATTTTCCAAATAAGCTTGCGCATGGACATTGTTGCCATCTTGTTCTGCCCTACTGTTTTCATTTTTACCTCATAAAAAAATGCGTAAGCCCAATTAGTTGGACTTACGCACCGTATTTGTGCAACTCACTTTGTATTATTTATTATAGCATTTTTCCCTAAAAAAAGCAACCGATTTCAGCATGGATTTATGCTGCCATTTTCGTATCATTCGAGGCTTTTGGGGAGTTCATCGAAAGAACGGCAAGGCGAGGGGAATATGGACATCAAGACATTGATTCTTCCCATTCTTCTTCGTCCTTGAAAGGACGTTATTTCGACCCCATTCGGCAGAAACTGCTATATTTCGCGTGGAAAGAGCCGCTATAATACCTTCCGCGGGGTGGGGGACATGGTCGTCTATTGGGAGTACGCATTTGCGGAAAACTTCATACTCGATGCGCTTCTCCTCGTCCTCGCCCTGCTCTGCGCCCGCGCGAGGGTGCGACCGCTCCTTCTCGTCCTTGCGGCGGGGGTGGGCGCCGCGGAAGCCGTCGTGTTCCCGCTCCTGTCCCTTCCCGTTTGGGCGGCGTACTGCGCGAAACTGCTCGGCGGTGCTCTCTTGCCCGTTCTCGCGCTCGGGAGGGAACCCGCCAAGACGTACATTATCACCGAGGTCGCCTTCTTCTTCCTCACCTTCGCGCTCGGCGGGCTTTTGACCGCGGCATATTCCTTCTTCGGGGTCGAGTACGCGGAGGGGAACGGGTACCTTGTCGAGAGCGCTCCCTTGGGTTTCGTGCTCGGGGGAGCGGGGCTGTTCGCGGTCGCGACGGTCTTGGGCGCGAGGCGGCTGTACCGCTACCGAAATGTGAGGCGCGCGCTCGTCCCGTGCAGGCTCATATCGGGGGAACGCGAGGTGGCGTGGAATGGCTTTTCGGACAGCGGCAACTGCCTCGAATTCCGCGGCAGACCCGCCTGCGTCCTCTCGGCAAGGGCGGCGTATGTCCTGCTCGGCGCGGGCGCCAAGGCGGTGGGGCAGATGGAGATCGGCACGGTGAACGGCTCGCGGGCGGCGCCCGTCTATGAATGCGAGCGGCTCATCGTGGGGAATCGCTCGTTCGAGCGCGTCCCGCTCGTGCTCGGGGACGTTCCTACGGCGGAATATCAACTCATATTACATACCGCATATACGGAGGGATACCATGAAACTTCTACGATTTCTGAAAGAATGGCTGCAGACGATCCGCGGAAGCGAAAACATCGTACATTACCTGTGCGGAAGTGAGGCGCTGCCCCTGCCGCTCTCGGGCGAGGAAGAGGGCGAACTGCTCTCCAAGCTCGAGGCGGGCGAGGACACCGAACAGGTCCGCGCCAAGCTCATCGAGCACAACCTGCGCCTCGTCGTCTACATCTCCCGCAAGTTCGAGAACACGGGCGTGGACGGCGACGACCTCATCTCGATCGGGACCATCGGGCTCATCAAGGCGGTGAGCTCCTTCCGCACGGACAAGAACATCAAGCTCGCGACGTATGCCTCGCGCTGTATTGAGAACGAGATCCTCATGTATCTGCGCCGCACCGTGCGCTTAAAGAGCGAGGTCTCCTTCGACGAGCCCCTGAACACCGACTTCGAGGGGAACGAACTGCTCCTTTCCGACGTGCTTGGCACGGACAGCGACACGGTGTACGGGGGCGTAGAGTCTGGCGTCGAGAAGGAACTTTTGAAGGAGGCGCTCCGCAAGCTCCCCGAGCGGGAGCAGAAGATCATGTACATGCGGTTCGGGCTCGGCGGAAGGGAGGAGATGACGCAGAAGGACGTCGCCGACACGCTCGGCATCTCGCAGAGCTACATCTCCCGCCTCGAAAAGAAAATCATCGAGCGGCTGCGAAAGGAAATTTCCAAGCTCGTATAAATCCTTATTTGTTGCAGATACTTTTGTCCCGCGGGATACATAGAGCGAACGCTCGAAGGGGAGGGAAAAAGTATGCTGAACAAGGTGGTGATCTGCGGCGTGGACACGGCGGGGCTTCCCAAACTGACTGCGCGGCAGATGGAGGAGCTCATGATCCGCCTCAAGGCGGGGGATAAGGCGGCAAGGGACGAGTTCATCGTCGGGAACATGCGGCTCGTTCTCTCCCTCGTCAAGCGGTTCTGGGCGAAGAATGCCAACGCGGACGACGTGTTTCAGGCGGGCTGCGTGGGGCTCATCAAGGCAATCGACAACTTCGACTTGAAGTTCAACGTCAAGTTTTCGACGTACGCCGTCCCCATGATCTTGGGCGAAATCAAGCGCTTCTTGCGGGACGGAAACAGCCTGCGCGTCTCCCGCTCGATTCGGGATACCGCATACCGAATCCTCAAGGTGCGAGAGGGCTTGGAGGAGCGCGACGAGGAGGCGACCATCGAGCGCATCGCAGAGGAGATGCGGGTGAAGGAGAGGGAAGTCGTGTACGCGCTCGACGCCATCTCCGACCCCGTTTCGCTGTACGAGCCCGTCTACAACAAGTCGGGCGACACGCTGCAGCTCATGGACCAGCTGTGCGACGAGGCGCAGAGCGACGAAATCTGGACGGAGCGGGTGGCGCTCCGCGAG
>CANQAX010000093.1 GCA_947589235.1 uncultured Clostridia bacterium | reverse complement strand
CGGGGAAGCGCAACCTCATCGGAACGGACGGGGTGCGCATCCGCGTGACGGGGAAGGACGAAAAGAAGATAACGGATGGCATTCACGCCGCGCTCGACACCCTCTTTGCGGTGGGCGAGCTCGACGATGCGGCGCTCGACGGGCTCATGGGCAGCTACGACGAGGACGCGATGGAGAAGTTCGACGACTATCTCTTCCGCGAGTACGAGGGCAAGCGCGAGGACTTCCTTGCCCGTGCGCGCGAACTCCTCGAAAGCTATCCCTCCGACGTGCGCGCGCTCGACCTTTCCGACCGCGCCGCGGTGGAGGCGTTCAACCGCAAGTATCTCGCGCTCGGCGAGGACCTGCTCGTCGATCTCGATGACGATGATGACGATGACGACGAGGAGCTTCGCGAGGAACTCCTCGAGGAGTGCGAAGAGCTCCTCTTCCTCATGGAGCGCGACCCCGAGGAGGCATTCGAGGAGATGTTCGAGGAATTTCTCGAGATGATAGAGGAAGGGTACGAGGACGACTGAAATCCCGCATTTTTTGAAGAATTTCCGCGAAAACCCTTGACATAACAACTGAAATCGGATATAATAACAGCCGTTATATAACGGTTGTTATTTTTTTGGAGGGGAAACATGTCCGAATCCATCGAACGGAAGGATGTCCTCGCCGCGGCAGCGGAAGTCGTCCGCGAGGAGGGAGAGGGCGCGCTCAGCGTGCGCGCCGTCGCAAAGAAGCTCGGCTGTTCCACGCAGCCCATCTACACGCTCTTTCGGAGCATGGACGAGCTCCGCCGTTCCCTCGTGCAGGAGGCGAGGGCTCGGTACCGCAACTACATCGAGGAGTACCTCACCCGCGGGGGAAGAAGCGGGTACGAATCGTACGGCATGGGGTTTGTCCGCTTCGCCGCAGAGGAGAAGGGGCTGTTCCGCTTCCTCTTTCTCGGGGAGCACGCCTCGCCCGACCCGTACCTCGGCGACATCGTCGGCGAAATGATGCGGCTCTACCATATCGACGAGGAGACGGCGCTCGCCTTCCATGCGGACATGACCGTCTTTTCGTTCGGGCTCGCGGTGCTCGTCAACGGGAACAGCGACGCACTCACCGAGGAGGAGATCTCCGAGGCATTCAAGCGCGAGTTCTATGCCCTGTACGGCTACTACTTCCCCACAAGGAAAAAGTTTTGGGAGGAGAAATAGTTCACGAAATTTTTCGGGGAACAAATTTCCGTGATGGCGAAAGCCTTCCCCCCCATGAGCGCGCTCTTTTCCGCCTTCTTGCGGGAAAAGAATTTTCGTGAGGACGAAAGCCTCCCCCCCTCGGGTGGAAGGTGTCCCGAAGGGACGGATGAGGGGCATTTCCGTGCCGAACGCGAGCGAACCGCGGGGATTTGTCATTTCGAGCGAGCCGTAGGCGAAGTCGAGAAGTGAGTGAAAAGCGAACTGCGTGGGTTACTGTCATTTCGAGCGGAGCGAAATAGCGCACGAGCAATAGGCGAATGCCTACGGAGCGAAGTCGAGAAATCTACGGCAAAATATAAGGAATAGATGTCTCGGCTACGCTCGACATGACACTATTGTACGCCGAGGCGGAGTATAGCCCACCCCCACCCTGTGGGCGATTCGGCGGCAGGGACCGCCGAATCCCCGTCGCGCCTTCCGCGCTCCTGTCGCGGCGCGTTCACAGCCCACAGGGCTGCTGAATATGGTGCGCCGCTCCACCCCTCCGCGGGAGGGGGCTCCGTTCCCGCCGTGTTGCCCCCTCCACCGGAGGGGGGGATGGGGGGGTGGGCACACAATGACGTCCCACCTCTTTTTACCCTCTCCCTTTCCAAGGGGGAGGGGTAGGGGAGGGGGTTTGCATCTTCCGCTCTCCGCGGGAGGGGGCTCGGCGTCTACCAATCCAAGTTCTCCGCGGGAGGGGGCTTGGTGTCTACCAATTCAAGCTCTCCGCGGGATAGGGCAAGTGAAAAGCGGCACATAAATTCATAAAAAGAAAGAAATCGCAGCGTTTCGGAGCAACTACGGACATCATTGAAATTTCTCTATAAAAAGGAAACAACGCAGTAATTCGGAGCAACTATGGACATCATCGAAATTTCGCATCTCAAAAAATACTACGGGGCGGTGAAGGCGGTGGACGACATCTCCTTCTCCGTGAAGAAGGGCGAGTTCTTCGCCTTTCTCGGCGTGAACGGTGCGGGTAAGAGCACCACCATCTCCGTCCTGTGCGGAAAGGAGCGCCCCGACGGCGGCTCTGTGCGCGTCGCGGGGCTCGAAATGCCCGCGGGCGGCGAACGCGTCAAGCGCGCAATCGGCGTCGTCTTTCAGGACGGCGTCCTCGACCGCTCCCTCACGGTGAAGGAAAACCTTCGCTGCCGCGCCGCCCTGTACGGCTTGTCGGGCGAAGCGCTCAAGGCGAAGCTCAACGAACTTTCCCGCCTCTTCGAGCTCGGCGAGATCATGAACCGACCGATAGGGAAGCTCTCGGGCGGGCAGCGCCGCCGCGCCGACATCGCCCGCGCCCTCTTGCACGACCCCGAGATCCTCATTCTCGACGAGCCGACGACGGGGCTTGACCCGCAGACGCGGAAGAGCGTGTGGGAGACCGTCCATTCCCTCCGCCGCGTGCGCAACATGACGGTGTTCCTCACCACGC
>CANQAX010000092.1 GCA_947589235.1 uncultured Clostridia bacterium | reverse complement strand
CGCGAATAGCGCTGCCGGTACCATGCCCTTTTAGGGCTTGTGCAAACTACGCGTTGCACGCGTAGTTTTGATTTTTGAGTCAGAAGAGGCGGAAATACGTCTCGGAGAGGGGCTTTCGCACCTTCGCGCGGACGGTATCCTCGGCGGTGTAGCCGAGCGCCACGACGACGGGAATGCGCGCGCCTTGGGGCAAGCCGAGCGCGTTGCGCAGTTCATCTTCCTGCCGCCACCCGAGGATACAGCTCCCCACGCCCATGGTCTCCGCCGCGAGGACGAGGTGGGCGGTGAGAATGCCGAGGTCGTTTGCGATAAATTCGTTCTCCCGCTCGCCGTCGTTTTCCCCGACGACGGCGACGAGCGCCTGCGCCTTGTCCGCGAACTTGTTCATGCCGAGGCGCTGAAGGAAGGGGAGGATCTCCTCCTTCTTCGCCCCCGTGAGGGCGAACAGCTTCCACGGCTGGGCGTTGCGCGCGGAGGGCGCGAGGAGGGCGAGGCGGCAAATTTCACGGAGCGTTTCCTCCTTCAAGGGGCGGTCGGAAAAGTTGCGGCAGCTCTGACGGTGCAGAAACAGTTGTTCCAATTCTTCGGGTTTCATGTGATCTCCTTTGAAAAAGGCGGCAGCCCGCAGAGGGGCAGCCGCCTCGTCCTTATTTTTTCAGGCTCTTTTTCGCGTGCTCGACGACGTTCTCGACGGTGAAGCCGAACTTCTCGAAGAGCAGGGGAGCGGGACCGCTCGCGCCGAAGGTGGACATCGCCACGATCTCGCCCTTGTCGCCCGCATACTTGTACCAGCTGTACGGGGAACCCGCCTCGACGCACACGCGCGCCTTGACGGATGCGGGCAGCACGCTGTCGCGGTAGGACTTGGGCTGTTTCTCGAATTCCTCGAAGCAGGGCATGGAGACGACGCGCGCCTTCACGCCCTCGCCCTCGAGCACTGCCTTCGCCTTCACGCACAGCTCGACTTCGGAGCCGGACGCGATGAGGAGAACGTCGGGCTTGCCCTCGCAATCCTCGAGCACGTAGCCGCCCTTCAGGGCTTCGAGACCGCTGTTCTCGTACTGGGGAAGGTTCTGGCGGGTGAGGACGAGCGCGGTGGGCGCCGTTCCCGTGAGCGCGGAGATCCACGCCGCCGCCGTCTCCTTGCCGTCCGCGGGGCGGTACACCTTCATGTTCGGAATGGAGCGGAGCGCGATGAGCTGTTCGACGGGCTCATGGGTGGGACCGTCCTCGCCGACGCCGATCGAGTCGTGCGTGAGAATGTAGACGACGGGGATGTTCATGAGCGCGGAGAGGCGCATCGCGTGCTTGCAGTAGTCGGAGAAGATGAAGAAGGTCGCGCAGTACGCATGGACCCCGCCGTGGAGCTGCATGCCGTTCGCGATTGCCGCCATCGCGTGTTCGCGGATGCCGAAGTGCATGTTCCTGCCCGCGTAGTTGCCGGGACGGAAGTCGCCGTAGGTGACGGTGTCCGTGTTCTTCATGTCGGAGAGATTGGAGGGAGCGAGGTCCGCCGAGCCGCCCATGAGGGTGGGGACGCGCGCCGCAATCTTTTGAAGGACCTGCGCGGAGGTCTGGCGGGTCGCCATCGGCTTGTCGAACTTGAAGAGGTCGTCCACCTTGGTGAGGTCGACGATCTCGCCCTTCATCGCCTTCTTGTATTCGGCGGCGAGTTCGGGGTACGCCTTCTCGTATTCGGCGAACATCGCCTTCCATTCGCGCTCGCGGCGCGCCCCGCGCCTGCCCGCCGTCGCGGTGTGCTTGAGCACTTCCGCGGGGACCTCGAAGGGAGCGCACGTCCAGCCGAGCTTTTCCTTGGTCTTCTGCAGGTTCTCGGCGCCGAGAGGGGAGCCGTGGCACTTATGGCTGCCCTCGAGCGGGGTGCCGTAGCCGATCTTCGTCTTGCAGATGATGACGGAGGGCTTCGACGTCTCCTTCTGCGCCTTGCGGATGGCGTTCGCGATCATGAGCACGTTGTCGGGATTCTGCACGAGGTCGACCTTGATGACTTGCCAGTTCTGCGCCTTGAAGCGCGCCGCGACGTCCTCCTTGAAGGTGATGTCGGTGTCGCCCTCGATGGTGATGTCGTTGTCGTCATAGAACACGATGAGCTTGCCGAGCTCGTGCGTGCCCGCGAACGAGCAAGCCTCATAGGAGATGCCCTCTTCAAGGCACCCGTCGCCGCAGAGCGCGTAGGTGTAGTGGTCGACGACGGGGAATCCCTCGCGGTTGAACTTCGCGGCGAGGTGCGCCTCGGCGACCGCCATGCCGACGGCATTCGCGATGCCCTGCCCGAGGGGACCCGTCGTCGTCTCGATGCCGACGGTGTGACCGTATTCGGGGTGACCGGGGGTCTTGGAGCCGAGCTGGCGGAAGTTCATGAGGTCCTCGATCTTCAGCCCGAACCCGTACAGGTAGAGCAGCGAATAGTCGAGCATGGAGCCGTGCCCCGCGGAGAGGACGAAGCGGTCACGGTTGTCCCACTTCGGGTCCCTGTTGTTGAATTTCAGGAAATTCTGCCACAGCGTGTACGCGATGGGGGCGGAGCCGAGGGGAAGCCCCGGGTGCCCCGAGTTTGCCTTTTGGATCGCCTCCGCCGAGAGGATCCGGATCGCATTGATGGTCGTCTGTTTCATGATATGATCTCCTTTTATTTTTTCATAGTTTTTGAGTTTATGCGTTTTGGCAATTTTTCTTTGCCCAATCGGAAACTTTTGCCTCCGACTGCTCTGCCTCCGCGCCGTGCACGGAGAGCCCCGCAGCAATTGCCGCACCCTTGCAGATGCTTTTCAGTTGCTTTTCGCTCGAACCCATGCCGCTGCCCTCGTTGGTGCAGAAGGGCACGATCTTCTTGCCCGCAAGGT
>CANQAX010000091.1 GCA_947589235.1 uncultured Clostridia bacterium | reverse complement strand
GTGATGAGCGCCGCTCCGAGGAAGAACGCGATGAGGTCCCTCCACGTGAAGCGCAGCTTTTTATACTTTGTGCGGTTTTTGCTCCCCATATAACAGCGCGCGTCCATCGCGTCGCCGAGCTCGTCCGCCCGCCGGAAGGCGCAAAGAAGGAGCGGTATGAGGATGGGAATGAAGGAGCGGATGCGGGAGATGAGCCCGCCGTGCTCGAAGTCCGCCCCCCTCGCCTTCTGCGCGTTCTTGATGCGCTCCGTCTCCTCGGAGAGGATGGGGATAAAGCGGAGGGCGATGCTCATGATGAGGGCGAGCTCGTGCACGGGGAATCTGATCCACTTGAGCGGCGTGAGAAGGCTCTCGATGCCGTCGGTCAGCGAGACGGGCGTCGTCGTGTAGGTGAGCATGGACGAGCACATGACGAGGAGCATGAGGCGAAGCACGAGGAACGCCGAGAAGATGAGCCCCTCCTCGGTGACCGTGAAGATCCCCCACGACCAGTATACCGTCTCTCCCCTGTAAAAGAGCAGGTTGAGGCAGGCGGTGAAGACGAGAAGGAAGAGCACCCCCCTCACCGCGCGGAGCACCTTCCATACGGGCACGCGCGAGAAGAGGACGGCAAGAAGGAGCACCGCGGCGCACGCCGCGAGCCCGTAGAAGTTGGAGGCGAGGAAGATCGCGACGATGAAGGCGATGAGGAAGAGGATCTTCAGCCGCGGGTCCAGCTTGTGGACGAAGGAAGAGACGGGATAGTACTGCCCGAACGCGACGTCTTTCACGCTTTCTCCCCCTTCAATGCAAGCACCGCGCGGACGAAATCATCCTCCGTGAAGTCGCAATCGACGGCTACTCCCCTCTCGCGGAGAGCGAGGCGGAGCTTTGCCGTGAGCGGGATATCGAGCCCGAGGCGAACCAATTCTTCCGCGTGGAGAAAGAGCTCGCGCGGAGGCAGGTCGAACACCACGCGCCCCTCCGAAAAGACGGCGGCGCGGGTGCAGTTTTCGGCGATCTCGTCCATGTCGTGCGAGACGATGATGACCGTCTTGCACCAGTCGTCATGAAGGCGGTGCAAAAGCTCCATCACCTCCCGCTTGCCGAGCGGGTCGAGCCCCGCGGCGGGCTCGTCGAGGACGAGCACCTCGGGACGGGAGACGACGACGCCCGCGATGGCGACCCGCCTCTTCTGCCCGCCCGAGAGGTCGAACGGAGACTTTTCGGCGAACTCGTCGTAGTCGAGCCCGCAGGCGGAAAGGGCGTCGCGCACCGCCCGCTCGGTCTCCTCGGGCGAGGGTTTTTTCCCCTTCTCGGCAAAATTGAGGAGCCCGAACGCGACGTCGTCCTTCACCGTCTCGGCAAAGAGCTGGTATTCGGGGTACTGAAAGACCATGCCGACCCTCTTGCGGAGGGCGCGGAAGTCCGTCTTTTTGTCGGAGAGGTCGAATTCTCCCACGCGGAGCACGGGAGAGGGACCGCTCTCCCTGCGCTTTTTGCGGCGCTTTAAGGAGGACGGGAGCCGCAGCAGCCCGTTGAGGTGCTGGACGAAGGTGGATTTTCCGCTTCCCGTGTGCCCGAGAATGCCGTAAAATTCCCCTTCCTCGATGGTGAGGGAGACGTCGTCGAGCGCCTTCACCGCAAAGGGAGAGCCCGCGTTGTAGCAATGGGAGAGATGTTCGACTACGATACGCACCGCGCGATCTCCCCCGCGAGCGTCTCTGCGTCGAGGGTATCTTCGACGGCGAGCCCGCCCGCTTGCAGTTTTTTGCAGATGCTCCCGATCTTCGGGAGCGCCAAATTGTAGGTGAGAAGGTCGTCCCCGCGGGAGAAGATCTCGGACGGGGTGCCCGACATGACGATCTCCCCCCTGTTCATCACGATTGCCCTGTCCGCGAGGAGCGCTTCCTCGGGAAAGTGCGTGATGAGGAGGACGGTGATGTGCTCCTCGCGGTTGAGGCGGGAGACGACGTCCATGATCTCCCTTCTTCCGCGCGGATCGAGCATTGCCGTCGACTCGTCGAGAATGACGATCTTCGGCTTTAAGGCGAGCACGCCCGCGATGGCGACGCGCTGTTTCTGCCCGCCCGAGAGGCGGGCGACGGTGGCGGTGCGGTATTCCTCCATGCCGACCGCGGAGAGCGCAAACTCAATTCTCTTTCCGATCTCCTCGCGCGGGAGCCCGACGTTTTCGGCGCCGAACGCGACGTCGTCCTCCACGATGGAGGCGACCGTCTGGTTGTCGGGATTCTGAAAGACGACGCCGACGTTCTTTCGGACCTCATAGAGGGACTTGCCGCCGACGGGCACGCCGAACACCTCGATCTCCCCGCCCGTGCGCTCCAAAAGCCCGTTGGAAAGGCGCGCGAGCGTCGATTTCCCGCTCCCGTTGTGCCCGAGGACGGCGACGAACTCGCCCTCCTCCACCGAGAAATTCAGATGTTCGATCCGGAACGTTCCCTCGCCGTAGGAGAAGGAGACGTCGCGGAATTCCAATGCCTTCATGCTCCCCCTATTATATCAAATCGCATTTTTTTTTACAATGAAATCGGCGTGAAAATCCGAAAATAATTCCCCTGCGGAAAAGTACGAAGAAAAACCGCTTTTGTGCGCCGTTTTTTTCGGATTTCGTATTGACTTTGGAAAAAAAAGCCGTTATAATAGGTTCGGCGGCGGAAAGCGCCTGTTTTTTGCCGTGCAAAAAAGATAAAAAACTAATATTTTATGGAGGTTTTCGATGACGAAAATGACGATCGACGGCAATACCGCCGCCTCGCACGTCGCTTACGCTTTCTCGGAAGTGGCGGCGATCTACCCCATCACCCCCTCCTCGCCGATGGCGGAATCGGCGGATGAGTGGGCGACACAGGGCAGAGTGAACATCTGGGGACAGAAGCTCCGCATTGCGGAGATGCAGTCCGAAGGGGGCGCCGCGGGCGCCGTGCACGGCTCTCTTGCCG
>CANQAX010000090.1 GCA_947589235.1 uncultured Clostridia bacterium | reverse complement strand
ACGGCGTAGGCAATCGCCTTCTCCCGCTCCTCGATGCACACATATCGGAGGGAAACGGGGCGATACCCCGCCTCCGCCTCCGCGATGATGGCGCACGGCTCCTCGTAGCGGGGATTGTCCGACGTGATGACGGAGAAGTCGGCATACCGCGCCGCCGTTTCCCCCATGAGGGGACGCTTTGTCCTGTCGCGGTTGCCGCCGCACCCGAACACGAGGAGAAGCCGCCCCGTGCAGTGCGGGCGGAGCGCGGAGAGCGACTGTTTGAGCCCGTCGGGCGTGTGGGCGAAGTCGACGAAGATGTCGGCGCCGTGAAAGGAGCCGACCCGCTCGAGCCTGCCGTCGACGCGCGCCGAGGCGAGCCCGCGGGCGATTGCCTCCGCACCGACCCCCAAGCGCTTTGCCGCCGTCGCCGCCGCGAGCGCGTTCGAGACGTTGTGCCGCCCCGTGAGCGGGACCTCCGCCTCGCACAGTTCGTCCTCGAGGTTGAGAAGAATGCGGCTCCCGCGCAGGTCCTCCCGCTCGATGACGGCAAAGCAGTCGGCGGGCTCGTCGAGGGCAAAGGTGACCGTGGGCGCGCCGTCCTCTGCGATCTTTGCCGAGAAGGGGTCGTCCGCGTTGAGGACCGCGAGCCCGCACCGCTCGGGGGAAAAGAGGGAGCGCTTGGCGGCGCCGTACTCCTCCATGCCCGCGAAGAAGTCGAGGTGGTCCTGCGTCAGGTTGGTGAAGATTGCGGCGGAGTAGCGGATGGGGAGCTCCTTTTTCAGTGCGAGCGCATGTGCCGAGACTTCCATGACGACGTGCGTCATGCCCGCCTTCCGCATGTCCGAAAGCAGCGAAAACAGGCAAATGGGGTCGGGAGTTGTGAGCGCGGGCGCAACGACGGTGCTCCCGTACCTTGCGCCGAGCGTACCGATCCGCCCCGCCCGCATGCCCGCCTCGGCGAGGATATGATACAGCATCTGGGTGACCGTCGTCTTTCCGTTCGTCCCCGTGACCCCGACGACGGTGAGTTCCCGTTCGGGGTGACCGAAGAACGCCGCGGCGGCGCGCGCCATGCCCTCCCTTCCGTCCTTCACGACGAGGCAGGGTACGCCGAGGGAGAGCTCCCGCTCGCAGACAAGCGCAGAGGCGCCCCTCTGCACCGCTTCCTCCGCGAAGTCGTGCCCGTCCCCCTTCGTCCCGCGGTAGCAGAAGAAGAGGTCGCCCTCCTCCGCGACGCGGCTGTCCGAACACAGCGAGGAAAATTCCGCCTCGCCCGTGGCATGTCCCCCGAGTTCCTCCGCAAGTTTCGACAATTTCATTTCAGACCTCCGTCGGCTGCAATTTCATGATATCGATGATCCCGCGGAAGATCTCTCCCGCGCAGGGAGCGGCGACCGCGCTGCCGTAATAGCTCCCCTGCGGCTCGTCGAGAATGACGAGGGCGAGGTACCGCGGCGCGTCGGCGGGAAAATACCCCACAAACGACGAGACGTACTTCCCCTGCGCGATCCTTCCGTTTTCGTACTTCTGCGCCGTGCCCGTCTTTCCCGCGACACGGTATCCCTCGATGTATGCCTTCTTCCCGCTCCCGTCCCGCACGACGCCCTCGAGCATGGACGAGAGAATTGCGCTCGCCTCCTCGCTGACCGTCCTGCCGACGAGCTTCTTTGGAAGGCGCTCGCGGACGGTGCCGTCGGGCGAGAAAATTTCGGCGACGAGCCGCGGCGCATAGTAGTAGCCCCCGTTCACCGCCGATGCGGCGGCACAGGCGAGCTGGAGCGGCGTCACCGCGATGGTCTGCCCGAACCCGATGCGCGCGAGGTCGCAGTCCCGCACCGTCCCCTCGGGCAGAAGCATGCCGATGGATTCGCCCGAAAAGTCGATGCCCGTCGCCCGCCCGAAGCGAAAGGCGGAGAGGTAGGAATAGAAGGTCTCCTTCCCGAGCGAGAGCGCGATGTCGACAAAGCAGGGATTGCAGCTGTTGTTGAGCGCCTCCGCAAGCGTCTGGTTGGAGTGTTTTCCGTTCCTATGGTCGCTCCAGCAGCGGATCGTCGTGCCGTCCACCGAGCGGGTGCGCGACGAGGAATAGATATGCTCCAAGGGTATGGCGCCCGCTCCCCCGCGCAGTCCCTCCTCGATGTTCGCCGCTGCGGTGACGATCTTGAAGGTGGAGCCCGGCTCATAGACGTCGGAGACCAAGCAGTTCCGCGAGAGACGGTTGAGCTCGTTCAGGTCGCCGCGCGGAATGTCGTTGAGGTCGTACGAGGGCAAATTCACCATCGCGAGGACGGAAAAGTCACTCGGGTCGAGCACGACCGCCCGCGCCCCGATTGCCTTTGTGTCCGCGAGCGCCCGCGCCATGACTTCCTCGGCGAGCGCTTGGATCCTGCAATCGAGGGTGAGGCGGACGTCCAGCCCGTCCGTCGCATGGGTGTACGCCGCGACGCTCCCCTCGATGTCCACGCCGACGAGGTCGGTCTCGAACAGGATCTCCCCGTCCTCGCCCGCGAGAAATTCGTCGTAGTACCGCTCGATCCCCGTCGTGCCCGAGCCGTCGTAGGCGGTGAAGCCGAGGATCTGGCAGGCGAGGGAGCCGTACGGGTACATGCGGACGTCGTCCCGCGCGTAGTAGATCCCGTCGAGCGCGGTGCCCTCGATGGACGAGGCGGCTTCCTTGGAGATGTGCCGCGCCACGATGACCTCGGAGCGGGAACGGTCAGAGAGCTTTTCCCCGAGCTCCTCCGCGGGGATCCCGAGCGCGGCGGAGAGAAGCCGCGCGGTGCGCCCGGCGTCCTTCACTGCATTCGCGCGCGCATAGACGGTGTACGCGGGCTCGTTCCCCGCGAGCAGCTCGCCGTTCACGTCATAGATGTTCCCCCTGCCCGCATGGACGGGGATCTCCCTTGTCCACTGGTCGACGGCGCGGACGTGGAGCTCGTCCTTCCAGATGACCTGTATGTAGAAGAAGCGAGCAAGAAAGAGGCAAAAAAGAAAGGTTATCGCCGTGATCACGGCAAATAACCTCTTTCGTAAGACCGATACGGAATATGGAATTTTAATGATTCGTTCCTCCGAACGTTACTAACGGACCATTCCGAGAACGGTGCGCGCGTACTCCTCGATGTAGGCTTCCTCCGACATGGAGCCGATCTGCGCACGGAGCGCCTGCGAGACGGATGTGAGCGCGTTGAGTTCGGACTTGCTCGCCTCGATGGAGGCGTCGAGCCCGCTGATGATGCTCGTGTTGACAAAGACGAGCACGAGCGCGATGACGATGGCGACCGCAACGACGGCAAGCGCCACCTTGGCGCGCATCGAGAGCACGTCGAGGAAACGGGTGCGTTCCGCCGCGGGCTCGATGGTGCTCTCCGCCGCGGGGCGGGCAAGCGTCTCGAGGGTGCGGCGGGTGGGACGGGCGTCCTCACTCTCCTCATCGGGGACGGAAAGCGTCTCCGTCGCCGCCGAAAGTTCGGGCATGGCGGGAGATTCGGTATTCACGAGATTGCCGTCGCGGTATTCGAGCCCTCCGAAGAGCTGCTCCCTTCCCGCGGGCATCGGGACGGCGCGGTAGTCCGCCGCCGACTTTGCGTAGGGCGAACCCGTGAGCGTCTCGCTCGATTCGGGCTCGGGGATCTCCGCGGGGACGGGCTCCGCCTGTTCCGCGGGCGTGCGGCTCTCCGCAACGAGAGATTTATAGCTTTCGAGGCTGCGGCGGTTGTGCTCCTCCGCTGCGCGGGCGAGCTGTTCGTCTTCTTCCGATGTACGAAGCCTTGTCGTTCTTTCCAGAACCGCTGAAATAGCCATAACTC
>CANQAX010000089.1 GCA_947589235.1 uncultured Clostridia bacterium | reverse complement strand
GGCGACAGCGGCATTGCGTACAACGACCCCGAGCTCGCAATCGATTGGAGGACGGAGTCGGTGGGCGGCGAGGACCGCCTGATCGTCAGCGCCAAGGATAGGGGACTGATGAGCTTTGCCGAATACAGGAAACTGTTTTGAAACGGTTCGGACCCTGTATGAGGTCCGTTTGGGAGAAAATATGGGACACAGGAAGAAAATTGTAGCAATCGCTCTGAGCGCGGTGCTCACGGTCGGCTGTGCCGCGATGGCGGCGTGCGGTGATTCCGCACCCAACCCCGACCCCGCCATCTCCGCCCTGTACGGCGCGTATGTCGAGGGAGGGGGTACGCTCTCCTATGACGAGTGGTATGCCGATCTCCTCGAATTCGCCAAGGGATTCAAGGGGGATAAGGGCGACAAGGGGGAGCAGGGCGATCCCGGCATTGCGGGCAGCGACGGAAGCAGTTTCTTGCACGGGAGCGGCAGCCCGACGGAGGATGTCGGCGGCAAGGCGGGCGACCTCTATCTCGACGTCCTCACGTGGGACGTGTATGAGCGGACGGAGAGCGGCTGGGGGGAACAGCCCATCGGCAACATCCGCGGCGAAAAGGGGGACAAGGGGGACACGACCCCCGTCGATGTGACGTACGAGACGTACGGCTCCTTCTGGCTCCGCTGCCATGACTATAAGACGATGCCCGTCGGCGCCTACAACGCGGTCACGGGGTCGCTCCGCGAGAGCGAGTATCTCTATTCCTCGTACAGGGAAGCGGGCGTCAACTTCATGATCGGGTGCTGGGAGGGAATCTCCATCGAGGCGCTCAACCTCTGCTCGGACAACGGCATCGGCTACTTTTTGAGCCCCGGCAACCCGAACGGAAACTACGATCAAAACGCCCTCTCGGCGGGGCTTGCGCAGGCGATGTATCACGATGCGTTCTGCGGCGTCACCGTCGTCGACGAGCCGTCGCGGCTCCGCTTCGAGGGCATCGCAGCGACGCAGGACTTCCTCGACGATCTGATGCCGGTCTCGGTGACGGGCGCGCTGTGGTGGACCAATCTCTTCCCCAATTATGCCACCGATACGCAGCTCTACGGCAGCGATACGCTCCCCGAGGAGATGAACGGCTCCTATTCCTACGAGCAATACGTCGCCGATTACATGGAGCTCTGCAAGCCGAAGGTGTTGAGCTTCGATAACTACGGCTTCCATGTCGGCAAGGCAAAGCGGGGCGCCGTGCGGAAGGATTACTTCAAGAACCTTTCCGTCATCCGCAATGCGGCGCTCGAGGCGAATATTCCGTTCTGGCATTTTGTTCAGGACTGCGAATTCAACGGCGACTCGTTTGCCCCGACCTTGGGCGAACTTTTATGGGCGGTGAACACGGGGCTTTCGTACGGGGCGAAGGGGATCGAGTACTTCACGGGCGTGAAGGCTTTCTCCCAAAATCCCCAGTGGGCGGGCGCCATGTTCGACTTTGACGGGTCGCGCACGGACGTCTATAACCTTGTCAAGACGGCAAACCGCCAGATCGCGGCGGTGGATGAGGTCCTGATGTGCTCGAGGAGCAAGGGCATCATCGTCCTCGGCGAGCTGCCGAGGAGCAACAAGAAGAACGGCGGTCCCGTCTCCATTCCCGCGGTGGACCAGATCGAGACGTACGGCGAACTCGTTTCCGCGAACGCGGGGCACGCCATCATCGGCTGCTTCGACTACAACGGCAAGACGGCGTTCTACATCACGAACAACTCCGTCGAAAACTGCGACGTCGTCACGCTCAACTTTGGGCAAACCGTGGGCGGTTTCTCCGTGCTGAATGCGGAGAGAAGGGAGTTTGCGGATACGTCCGTCCTCGAGTTCTCCTTGGAAGCGGGCGAGGGCGTGCTCGTCGTCATCGGGTGACGGCGCGGGTAAGACGAAATTATGAGATGAGAGGGGAGAGCTGCGGCTCTCCCCTTTTCCGTGTTCGGAAGGGGAAAGCCGAAAAGAAAATGCGGGCGGACGGAATAACATTATGCCCGATTGCAGAAAATGCAGTCGGAATCTATGAGCCAAACCATCTATTTCAAGAGACAGCCGCGTATCGTCGCGACGAGCACCATCGCGGGACCCAAGGAGTGTGAGGGCGTCATCGGTCGGTACGTGGAGACGGCGCTCGCGGACGACATGTTCGGCGAGAGCACCTACGAAAAGGCGGAATGCAAGATGCTGTCGCACGTCATCGACGGAGCCATCGCGAATGGGGGGTTCGAGCGGGAGGAGATCGACTGTATCGTCTCGGGCGACCTTCTCAACCAGATCATCTCGGCGAATTTCGCGGCGCGGGACTTCTCCGTCCCCTTTTTGGGCGTGTACGGGGCGTGTTCCACCATGGCGGAGAGCCTTGCCGTCGCGGCGGCGTTCGTGAACGGCGGGCTCATGCACCGCGCCGTCGCGGCGACGGGGAGCCACTTCGCCTCCGCCGAGCGGCAATACCGCTATCCGCTTGAGCTCGGCTGTACCCGCCCGCCGCAGTCCCAGTGGACGGTGACGGGCGCGGGCGCGGCGCTCGTGTCGGACAGAGGGGACGGGGTAAAAATTACGGCGGCAACGCTCGGGAAGGTCGTCGATTTCGGCATCACCGACGTCAACAACATGGGAGCCGCCATGGCGCCCGCTGCTGCCGATACCATTCTCGCGCACTTCCGCGCGACAGGGGAGGAGCCTTCCCGCTACGACCTCATCGTGACGGGCGACCTCGGCGCGCTCGGGAGCCGAATCTTAAAGGACCTCACGTGGGAGAAGGGGCTCGACATCTCCGAAAATCACGTGGATTGCGGCGAGATCATCTACAATGTCATCGAGGACGAATTTCAGGGCGGAAGCGGCGCGGGCTGTTCCGCCGTCGTCCTCAACTCGTACCTGTACCGCAAACTGATGGGGGGAAGCCTCAAGCGCATTCTCTTCGTTGCGACGGGCGCGCTTCTCTCCACCGTCTCATCGGGGCAGGGAGAGAGCATTCCGTGCATCGCGCATGCGGTCGTCTTGGAGCGTTAATATGGAATATCTGGGAATTCTCTTCATGTTCTTGAAGGCGTTTGCGGTGGGCGGAGCCATCTGCGCCTTCGCACAGATCATCATCAATTTTACCGACCTCACGGCGGGGAAGATCCTCGTCATCTTCATGCTGTCGGGCGTCGCCCTCACGGCGCTCGGCGTCTATCAGCCGCTCGTCGAATGGGCAGGCGCGGGCGCAACCGTGCCCATCTCGGGATTCGGCTATCTCCTCGCGAACGGGGCGATGAAGGGCGCTCGGGAGGGGCTCTTCGAGGCGCTCACGGGTCCCTTGGCGGCGGCGAGCGCGGGGGTCTCGGCGGCGGTCGTCTTTTCCTTTCTCATGGCACTCATCTTCAAATCTCACACCAAGTACAATTGAATGAAATTCGGAATATTTTCCCGCTCGGACAAGTAGGATAATGGGGGCGGAAACGGTGGAAAACCGTACAAATGTGCGCCTTGTGCGGCGGAAATTTTCCGAACAGTTGAAAAAGATTGAAAAAGTTATCCACAATTTTGTCGAATGATGTCGATATCGTCTGATTTTTCGACATCTTTCGACGCCATTGCCGCATTTTATCTCGGGAATTTATCCACAATCGGAAAATTTCTGTGGAAATCGTTTTTGACCGCGAAAAAACGTTGACAAACGGGAGGGGAACGGGTATAATATGGGAGAAGTTCGGGAGCGGGACGGCATTCCTTCCTCGGGCGGAACATTCATTTGCATCCATAGCTCAATTGGATAGAGCGTCGGTCTACGGAACCGAAGGCTAGGGGTTCGAGTCCCTTTGGTTGCAC
>CANQAX010000088.1 GCA_947589235.1 uncultured Clostridia bacterium | reverse complement strand
CAGTCTGAGCATGGAAGAGAAGGTCTCCCGCGACTACATACAGGCCGAGAAGGACGCGGCGGTCCTCTTTGTCGCCGAATGCGCGGGGCTGTATCGGGCGCTCCCGCTCTTTTTCTCGCTCGCAGAGGGGAGAAGGGCGGCGCTCGTCCTCACCAAGCGGCGCGCCTTTGTCCGTGCGGGCGGGGCGGTGGACGGGGAAGAACTCTCCCGCCGCCTCGGCGTGCCCGTGCTGTTTTCGGAGGGGAAGCGCCGCAGAGCTTTTTCCGAGGAGCTTGCCCGCGCGCTCCCCGCATTCTCGCCGCCGAAGAGGGGCGCCGTCCTCGAACACATCTACCGCCCCGCAAAATCGGGCATGTCGCGCGCCGACCGCCTCTTCACGAACGGTCTGTTCGTCGTCCCGCTCTTTCTTGCGCTCCTCGCCCTTGCCTCCGCGCTCGCCTTTGCCCCGAACTTCCCCGGGGACCTCGCGAAGGGGGCGGTGGAGCGCTTTTTCACCGAATTTCTGTACGAAGCGTGCGAGCCCGTCTCCTCGCCCGTCCTCAAGAGCCTGCTGCAGAGGGGGATCCTCACGGGGCTCGGGAGCGTTCTCTCCCTTCTTCCGCAGATCGCCGTTTTATATCTCTGCCTCATTCTGATGGAGGAGAGCGGGCTCCTCTCCCGCCTCGCGATGCTCACGGACGGCTTTTTCTCGCACATCGGTCTCAACGGGAGGGCGGTGTTCTCCCTCCTCATGGGGTTCGGATGCACGGCGGCGGCAGTGCTCACGACGCGCGGCTCGGACGACAGGGCGATGCAGCGGCGGACCATTCTCTGCCTTCCCTACCTTCCGTGCAGTGCCAAACTTCCCGTCTTTCTCGCGCTCGCCTCTTCGATTTCCGACCGTCCCTTCCTCACCGTGATGGGGCTGTATGCGCTCGGGATCGTGCTCTGCATTGCGGCGGCGCGCCTGCTCCGCCCCCGCGTGCGGGAGTCCTTCTTGGTCGAACTCGACCCGTTGCAGGCTCCGCGCCCTATTTTCGTGTTCAAATCCTTGCTCTTTCAGCTCAAACAGTTTATAATAAAGACGGCGACGGTCATTCTCGCCTTCTTTCTCTTCTCGTGGCTGCTCTCGTCCTTCGACGTCTCCCTTCGGCTCTGCCCCGTGGAGAAGAGCATGCTCGCGGGGCTGTGCGGGTGGCTCAAGTGGCTGTTCGCGCCCGTCGGCATGAACGACTGGCGGATCGCCTATGCGGCGCTCTCGGGGCTCGTCGCGAAGGAGAACGTCGCGGGCGCCATCGCCATGCTGTACGGGAAGTTCCCGTACGGGGGAGCGAGCGCCTTCGCCTTTGCGGCGTTCCTTCTCACCTGTTCGCCCTGCGTCTCGGCAATTGCCGCGACCGCGCGGGAGGTGGGTCGCCGCCGCGCCGCGCTGTACGCCCTCATCCAGACGGCGAGCGCGCTCCTCTTCTCGTATGCCGTCTACTTCATGGCGAAGGGGGGAGCTGTCGTCACCGCGCTTGCGCTCTCGCCCGTCATCGCATTTCTCATTCTCGGGAGGCACCCCATTGCGAACATACGTCGCATCCGAACCCTGCATGTTGAGCGCGTTCACCGACCGCACGGACGCGCAGGCGTCCTTTGCCTTCCGCACCCTTCTGAAGGCGAAGGAGATCCGCGTGAACGGAAAAAAGACGGGGGAGGACGTCATGCTCCGCGCGGGCGACGCCGTCGCCTACTACATGACCGCGGCGCAGGAGAAGAAAAGGGCGTTCACGGTCCTCTATGAGGACGAAAACGTCATCGTGACGGACAAGGAGAGCGGCGTGAACACCGAGGCGGTCCTTGCGGCACTGAATCGTGAGCGCCCCGCCTTTGCCGTGCACCGCCTCGACCGCAACACCGAGGGCGTGCTCGTCTTTGCGGGGACGGAGGAGGCGGAGGAGGAGCTTTCCGCCTGCTTCCGCGAGAGGAGAGTGAAGAAGCTCTATCATGCGCTCGTCGTGGGGAAGATGCCGAAGGGGCACGCCGTCGAGGAGGCATACCTTGCAAAGGACGAAAAGCGTTCGCTCGTCACCGTGAGTTCCCGCCCGCAGGGGGAGAAGATCGTCACCGAATACACCGTCCTCGAGGAGCGGGACGGCTGTTCGCTCCTCGAAGTTGCGCTCCATACGGGCAAGACGCACCAGATCCGCGCCCACCTCGCCTTCCTTCATCACCCCGTCGTCGGCGACGAAAAGTACGGCGACGAGGCGTTCAACCGCTCCGTCCATGCGACCCGCCAGCGGCTCCTTTCCTACTCCGTCACCTTCTCGTGCGGCGGCGCCCTTTCCTACCTTGGTGGCAGGGAATTCCGCTCCGCGAAAAAAATCTGACTTTTTTTGAAAAAACGCTTGACGGCGTCTTTTCTTTGTGCTAATATATGAACAGTTATTCATATATTGATATAAGGAGCCGATATGAAGAGTTGCAACCATGAGGCGGAGCACGAGGAAAAGGCGAGGAGCGCGGCGCTCAACATGCCCGCAGAGGAGGAGACGGCGCGCGTCGCCGCCCTCTTCAAGGCGATCTCGGAGCCCTGCCGTCTCAAAATTCTGTTTGCCCTCCGTCAGGGGGAATTATGTGTGCTGCACATTGTCGAGGCGGCGGGGGGGACGCAGAGCGCGGTCTCCCATCAGCTCCGCCTGTTGAAGGCGAACGGCATTGTCCGTTCCCGCCGCGAGGGGCAGAACATCATCTACTCGCTCGCCGACGAGCACGTCGTCGCCGTGCTCTCGCTCGCCTGCGAACATCTGAAGTGCCGTATTTGAGGAATGGGTATGAAAAAACGCATCAAAATCGAAAATTTGGACTGTGCCGCCTGCGCCGCCGAGCTCTCCGAACAGCTCAACGCCATCGAGGGAATTTTGGGCGCGAACGCCGACTTCATCAACCAGCAGGTCTTTTTAGACTATGAGACGGCGGAGGCGTGGGAGAAGGCGATCGACACCATTTCCCGCTTTGAGGAAGTGCGGATCGTCGACGGCAACGCCCCCCGGAAGAAGGAGCGCCATATAAAAGAAATTCTCTCCATTGCGATCTCGGCGGCGTTCTTCGTGCCCGCGCTCGTATGCGAGCTCTGCGGCGTGAACGAATGGGTCGCCTTCGGGCTGTTCCTCGCGTCCTTTGCGGCGGCGGGCTGGGCGGTCGTTTTGAAGGTATTCAAGTGGCGGGGGTGGAAGAACCTTCTCGACGAGAACCTCCTCATGACGGTCGCCGCGGTCGCCGCATTCGCCATCCGCGAACCCTTGGAGGGGGCGGCGGTCATGCTGCTCTATCAGATCGGGGAACTGCTGCAAACGATTGCAGTCGGCTCCTCGCGGGGCGCCATCGCCCGCCTCGTGCAGATGAAGTGCGACGTCGCCATACGGGTGAACGGCGAGGAGCGGGAGGAGATCGACCCCGAGGAACTGAAGGAGGGGGACGTCGTCCTTCTCCGCAAGGGGGATAAGCTCCCCGCCGACTGCGCCCTTCTCGACGAAGCCGCCACCCTCGACGTCAAGTCCCTGACGGGGGAGAGCGTCCCCAAGGAGGCGGAGCGGGGGGACGAGCTGCTCGCGGGCTCGGTGAACTTGGGCAACGCCTTCACGGCGCGGGTGCTCCGCCCCGCATCCGAGAGCGCCGTCTCCCGCATTCTCGAGATGGTGGAGACGTCCTCGGAGCGCAAGGCGAAGCCCGAGACCTTCATCACGAAATTTGCGCGGATCTACACCCCCGTCGTGGTGCTCTTCGCGGTGCTGCTCGCCGTCATTCCGCCCCTCGTGGACGGCTACAACTTCACGAAATGGCTGGTGCCCGCCCTCGAATTTCTCGTCATCTCCTGCCCGTGCGCGCTCATCATCTCGGTGCCGCTCACCTACTTTTCGGGCGTCGGCGCGCTCGCGC
>CANQAX010000087.1 GCA_947589235.1 uncultured Clostridia bacterium | reverse complement strand
TGCGGCGCATTTGAGGCTTCCCCTTTCGCAAAGGGGAAGCTGTCCCCGCAAGGGGACTGATGGGGATTGGTATAATAATGGGGATTGGTAGAATATGTTCCCATCCCCATCCGTCACGGCTTGCACCGTGCCACCTTCCCCTTCCCGAGGAAGGGTAAGGCTTCCTTTCCCCGCTATTACACCCCTTTCGCGCGCAAGGGCGGCGCGCCACTTTCTACGCAAGGTACGCCCTACGGGTGCCCTCAAGGGGGCAGCAAGGGACGAAACATCAACCCCTCAAGGGGGTAGCATGGTACGGTGCACGAAGCCCCCTCCAATGGAGGGGGCTATTCGACGCTCCACTCAAGGGGGCAAAAAAGGAAAAATTTCAAGCAAACAGCTTGTCCTTCTCCTCGATGATCTTATCCGTCTTTTCGAGGTAGGTGGGGATATCCTTCGGGGAACCGTACCGCTCGATCCGCCCCTCCGCCTGCACGATCCGCTTGGAAATGGCGTTCGCGCCGACGGCGAGGTTGTCCGAGATCTCCTCCATCGCGTCCACGTTGTACACGCACGCCTTGCCAGGCTTCGTCCACCCGACGTTCTCGTGCGCGCCCGCCATGTACTTCTGGCGGTACAGGTAGTACGGCTCGTACCCCGCGGCGGTCAGTTTTTCGCGGGAGACCGCGATCATATCGGAGAGAAGGGAATCGTCGAGCGGGCGGACGGAACGCGCCTTTCCGCCGTCCTCCCCCGCGATGAGACGCTCCTCCTTCATCTTCGCCCCCCGCTTGAGGCAGAGGGTGTGGACGGTGATGTTCTCGGGACCGAGCGCGATCGCCTCGTCCACGCTCGCGGAAAATTCGGCAAAACTTTCCCCCGTGAGCCCCGCGATGAGGTCGCAATTGACGTCGAACGCGTACGGTTTCGCCATGCGGAAGGCGGCGCGGACGTCCTCCGCGGTGTGCTTCCTGCCGATGGCGCGGAGCGTTCTGTCCGAAAAACTCTGCGCGTTGATGCAGATGCGCGTGACGTCGTACCTTCTGCACAGCTTGAGTTTTTCCTCGGTGAAGGTGTCGGGGCGCCCCGCCTCGACGGTGTACTCGCACCCGTTGGTGCGGAGCGGGGCGACGGCGCGGAGCACGTGCCCCAAGTCCTCCTCGTCGAGGGCGAACGGGGTGCCGCCCCCGATGTAGACGGAGCGGAGATGCCCGATGAGCGGCGCCGCCGCGCGGAGTTCCCGCTCGAGCGAGGAGAGATATTCGGGAAGAAATTTCCTCGTCCCCGCGATGGGCGCCGTGATGAACGAACAGTAGTCGCACTTGCTCGGGCAGAACGGGAGGGAGACGAACAGATCGCAGTTGCCCTCGCGGACCTCATACACCCCCTTCTGCCCCGCGAGGACGCGGCGGACGAGGCGGATATTCTCCTCGGAGACCCCGAGCGCGCGGAAGGTCTCCTCGAATTCCCCTCTCCGCTCGCGCTCCTTGTAGGCGAGGCGGGTGGGACGGATGCCCGTCAGCGACCCCCACGGCAGCTTCTTCTGAAAGAACTCCGACAGCAACTTGTAGAGCGAGAGCTTGGCATAGCGCTTGATGAGGCTCTTCTCCTCGAGGGGGGTGCGGGCGAGGTCGAAATCGCGGTAGCCGAACTCCCGCACGCCGAGGCGGAAGGTATTCAAAAAACACGCGCCCTCGACGTCAGTCTCGTGGGAGATCTCCAATCTCTCCGCCCCCTCGAAGAGGCGCACGACGTCCGAGAGCTCGGGTTCCAGCCATTTACATGAGGAAGTCAGCATGTTCTCTCTCCCGTTGCAGTGTGGTATCCTCGCCGTGCCCCGCATAGACGGTGTAGTCCCCGTCCAACCCGAAGAGCAATTTGAGGCTTTCGCGCAGCTTCCCCGCGCTGCCCGTGGGAAGGTCGGTCCTGCCGCAGTCGCCCGCAAAGAGGGTGTCGCCCGTGAAGAGCGCATCCCCCGCCAGAAAGCTGCAGCTGCCCGCCGTGTGCCCGGGCGTTGCGAGGACCCGAAAAGAAATTCCGCACAGATCCAATACGTCCCCGCCGCGGAAGGTGAAATCGACGGAAAATTTCGGCACCCATACGCCGAATTCCGTCCCCATGTTGTCATTTCCGAGCGCAAGCGCGCGCTCGATGTCGAGGCACCCTACCTTCGCGCCCGCCTCCTGCAGCGCCGCGCAGCCCCCGATGTGGTCGAAGTGCCCGTGCGTCAGAAGGACATAGCGCACGTTGAACCCGAGCTCCCTTGCCCGCCCGAGCACGCGCGGCTGTGCGGGGTCGACGGCGACGGCGTCCCGCCCGTTCTCCGTGACGAGATAGCAGTTGGCGGCAAACCCCTTCGGGTACACTTTCTCCACTCGCATCATGTCAATTGGACGTCCTGCGGACATACAGAATTTTGTCGCGCGCGGAGAGCTTGTTGATGAGGACCTCGATGTCCTGCTTGCTCAAGAGGGAGACGACGACGTCGACGATGGCGTCCCCGTTCTTGTCGTATCTGCCGTTGATGGAGGTGAGGGACAGGTGCATCTCGCTCAAGACGGAGGAGATCGCCGCGAGCGCGACGCCCTGATCCTCCGAGCCGATGACGAGCGCCGCCTTGAAGCGCGCTTCCCCCTCCTGACGGCACCACTCCGCGGGCTGCAGCCGCTCGGGGTCGGCGTTTTGCAGGTTGGGGCAGTCCTTTCGGTGGACGACGATGCCCCGCCCGCGCGTGACGAACCCGATGATGTCGTCCCCCGGGACGGGAGAACAGCACCCCGCGAACGAGACGAGCAGCCCCGTCATGCCCTTCACGGTGACCGAGCCCTTCGCATGATGTTCCTTGAAGGGCTGAAGAACGGGCGTGGGGACTTCCTTGCGGAAGTAGTCGACGAGGCGGAAAAAGACCTGATTTGCGGAGACCGCCCCGTATCCTATGGACGAGAACATCTCGTCCTGCGTGTCGAAGGAGTACTTTTCGGAGAGCTTTTCAAAGCTCTCGGGGGTGAGGAGTTCGGAGAGCGAATATCCCTTCCGCTTCGCCGCCTCCTCGAGCATGCTCCGTCCGAGCTTGATGTTGTCCTCGCGCATCGCCTTCTTGAAGAAGGACTTGATCTTGGTGCGCGCGGACGGGGATTTGACGAATTTGAGCCAGTCGCGGGAGGGACCCTTCGAGCTCGGGGAGGTAATGATCTCCACGATGTCGCCGAGCTCCAAGCGGGAGTCGAGCGGGACGATCTTCCCGTTCACCTTCGCGCCCGTGCAGCGGTTGCCGACTTCCGAGTGAATAGCATAGGCAAAGTCGACGGGCGTCGCGCCCACGGGGAGGGAGATGACCTTGCTCTGCGGGGTGAACACGAGGAGCTCCGAACTGTACAGTTCCCCCTTCACCGTGTCCATGAATTCGCGGGAATCCTTGATGCCCCCCTGCAGCTCCATCATCTCGCGGATCCACGCGATGCGCGCGTCGAGCGAGGTCTCGCCGTCCCGCTGTTCCTTGTACTTCCAGTGCGCCGCAATGCCGTATTCCGCCGTGCGGTGCATTTCCTCGGTGCGGATCTGGATCTCGAACGGCTGCCCGAAGTTCGTGACGACCGTCGTGTGCAGCGACTGATACATGTTGGGCTTGGGCGTGGCGATGTAGTCCTTGATCCGCCCCGGCACCGGCTTCCACTTCTTGTGGATCTTGCCGAACACCTCGTAGCATTCGTCCACCGTCCCCACGATGACGCGCACCGCGGTGAGGTCGTAGATCTGGTCGAGTGTCTTTTCCTTGTCCTTCATCTTCTTGTAGATGGAGTAGAAGTGCTTGGGGCGCCCGAACACCTCGCCCGGGATATTCGATTCGGTGAGGATGGCGTTGATCTCCTCGACGACGAAGTCGACGAAGCGGTTGCGTTCCTCGAGCTTCTGATGGATGTTTTCGACGAGGAACTCGAAGGCGGCGGGGTCGAGATATT
>CANQAX010000086.1 GCA_947589235.1 uncultured Clostridia bacterium | reverse complement strand
GACAGGAGTTGAACCTGCACGGTCATCCCACAAGATCCTTAGTCTTGCGCGTCTGCCAATTCCGCCACGACCGCATCCTCACTGACAGCTTTGTTATTGTACCGCATTCGGAAAAAAATGTCAACGATTATCGGTAAAGAATTTCGTAGATTTTCCGAAATTTTTCCACTTTTTTTACGTAGCTTCCCGTTTCGGGAAAGGGAATTTCGTCGAGCGTTCGCCCGTCCGAGGAGTACCGCTCGTCCGAAAGCCAAGCGCGGACCGTCCCCTCTCCCGCGTTGTAGGCGGCAAGCGCCGTCCGAAGATCGGGAAACCGCCCGAGAAGATAGCGAAGGTACAGGCACCCAACCCGGAGATTGTACTCCCTCTCCATGAGGCGGGTCGGCTCGAACGGCACCCCCTCGAGCCCGCAGATAAATTCCGCGGTGGAAGGGCGGAGCTGCATGAGCCCGACGGCGCCCGCACGGCTCACCGCGTCCGCGCGGAAGTCGCTCTCCGCCTTCACGACGGAACAGACGAGGGAAATCGGCAAGTCGCACCGTTCGGCTTCGACGAAGTCGGGAGCGGGGAACCTTGCGCGAGCGATGAGGAGAGCTGCGGGCATTGCGATTGCAAGACAGCACAGAACAGAGAGGACAACGAGCGGAAGGCGCTTCATACTCTTACAGTATGCGCACGCCCCGCCCCGATTTGCGATCTTATGAAGAAAGCCCGAGTTTTTTTAAGGTCTCCTCCGCCCTCTCTTCGAGCTCCTCGAGCGTTCCGACGTTCGGGACGACGAGGAAATTTCCCTCGAGGTTTTCGGGCGAAAGTTGTACATGGGTGCGGATTTTGACCTCTTCGGGGGAAATTCCGTCCCGCTTTCCGACCGAAAGAAGGCGCTCCTCTTCGCCCCGCGTGAGCACGACGGCGCCGTCGAACAGGTCGCGGTATCCCCCCTCGAAGAGGAGCGGAACCTCGCAAAAACAGACGGGAAATTTTTCGGCTCTTTGAAGAAGCCGTTCCATGATGCGCGGGTGGGAAAAGGCGTCGAGAACGGCGAGCGCGGCGGGGTCGGAAAAGACGAGGCTCGTGAGGTTCGCCTTGTCTATCTCCCCGCTTTCGCAGCACGACGGAAAGAGGTGGGCAAGCTCTCTTCGGTACCCCTCTTCCCGCCAAAGTTCGTGCGAAATTTCGTCGCACGACAGGACGGGAAACCCCCTCCGCCGCAAAATTTCGCAGAAGGTCGACTTCCCGCTCCCGATGTTGCCCGTGACGGCGTATCTTCTATTTTGCGTCATACCAGCTTCTCCCGACGGAGACCTCCGCGATAAGCGGAACGCGGAGCTCCGCCGCGCGCTCCATCTCCTCCTTCAGGAGCTTTGCCGCGGCGTCGCACTCCCCTGCGGGGACGTCGAGAATGAGTTCGTCGTGCACCTGCAGGACCATCTTGGCGTTCGCGCCGTCCCTATCGATTCGCCGTGCGACGTTGAGCATCGCGATCTTGATGATGTCCGCCGCGCTGCCCTGCAGGGGCATATTCATCGCCGCGCGCTCGCCGAAGGAGCGGATGTTGTAGTTCGACGAGCGGATCTCGGGAATGAACCGCTTGCGCCCGAAGATGGTCTTGACGAAGCCGTTCTCCTTGGCGAAGCGGACGTTTTCGTCCATGTACTCCTTCACCTCGGGATAGGAGGCAAAGTAGCGGTTGATGGTCTCCTGCGCCTCGGGCGTCGAACAGCCGAGGTCCTTTGCGAGCCCGAACGCGCTCATGCCATAGATGATGCCGAAGTTGATGGTCTTTGCCCTGCGGCGAAGGGCGGGCGTCACCTCGCCCAAGGGGACGCCGAACACGCGCGAGGCGGTCGCGGCATGGATATCCGCCCCCTCGTTGTACGCCTGAATGAGCGCCTTGCACTCCGAGCAGTGGGCGAGCAGGCGGAGCTCGATCTGCGAATAGTCGGCGTCGACGAGCAGATTCCCCTCCCGCGCGAGGAAGAGCTTGCGGAGCTCCTTCCCCGCCTCGGTGCGGACGGGAATGTTCTGAAGGTTGGGGTTGGCGCTCGAGAGCCGCCCCGTCGTCGTCATCGTCTGGTTGTACGTCGTGTGGACGACGCCGCCCGTGACGAGCGGACGGATGCCGTCGATGTACGTCGACTGGAGCTTCTGAATTTCGCGGTAGCGGAGAATGAGGCGGGCGATCTCGTACTTTTCGGCGAGGCGTTCCAAGACTTCCGCACTCGTCGAATATCCCCCGCGCTGGTTGCGCTTGACGCCGCGGGCGTCGTAGCCGAGCTTTTCAAACAGCACCTCGGAGAGCTGGAAGGGCGAATTCAGGTTGAAGGAATCGACCCCCGCGAGCTCGAAGATACGCGCGGACAGGTCGTTGAGTTCACGGTTGAACTTCTCGGAGAACTCGGGGAACATGTCGGTATCGACGCGCACGCCCGTTCTCTCCATGTCGAGGAGCACGTCCTCGAGCGGCAATTCAAGTTCCCTGTACAGCCTTTCCTCGGGCGTTCCGTCCGTCTTGCGGCGCGCCTCCTCATAGGCGAGCTTCACGCCGTAGGCGCAGTTCTCGGCGGGAAGGGCGAAGTCCTTTCCGAACTCGAGCGGACCGGACGGTCGTACGTTGGAATCGGCGAGATAGCGGAGCAGCGATACGTCCTCGCACGGGCATTCGATGGAGAGCTTAAGCTCGTCGAGGCGGTGGGAAAGCGCCTTCTTATCGGGGACGAGGGCGCGGCGGTTCCCGCGGAAGAGAGCCTCGAAGAGCGGGCGGAGCTCGCCGAAGAACAGCCCCGGCATGAGGAAATTGTCGCGCAGGCGGAAGATGTACTCCGTCTCCCCCGCCCAGATGTGGCATTCGTTCTTGTCGAGGCAGACGGAAAAATCCCCCTCTGTGGGAAGCTCGCGGAGCGCCTCGGGGACGGAGACTTCCTTCGCGCAGATAGTCGCCTTCCGCTCCTCGGGGAAGTAGGCGGCGTTCACGAGGGAGCGGAACTCGAGCCGTGCAAAGAACTCGCGCGCCGCCTCGGGGAAGGGAAGTCTGCAGCGGCAGCTCTCGAGCGTAACGTCGATGGGCACATCGGTGTCGATGGTGGCAAGCGTGCGCGAGAGGCGCGCGCTCGCCTCGCTCGCGGTGAGCTTCTGGCGGAGCCCCGCGGGAATTTCGCCGAGGTGCTCGTACACGCCGTCGAGGGTGCCGTACGACTGCAAAAGCGTGAGCGCTCCCTTCGGTCCCACCCCCTTCACGCCGGGGATATTGTCGGAGGCATCGCCCATGATCGCCTTTTCCTCGATGATCTGTTCGGGGGTGAGCCCCGTCTTTTCGCGGAAATTTTCGGCTGTCAAAAGGTCGATGTCGCTCACGCCGCGCCGCGTAAAACACACGTTCACGCCCTCGCGGACGAGCTGATACGCGTCCCTGTCGCCCGTGTAGATGAAGCACTCGACCCCGTCGAAGCGGCGGGAAAGCGTGCCGAGAAGGTCGTCCGCCTCGTATCCCTCGAGCTCCACCGTGCGGATCCGCATGGCGGAGAGCAGGTCTTTGAGGACGGGCACCTGCACGACGAGCTCCTCGGGCATCGGGCGGCGCGTCCCCTTATATTCGGGGTACAGCTTGTGGCGGAAGGTCGGCGCGTGCAGGTCGAACGCGACGGCAAGATATTCGGGCTTCTGCTCGTCGAGGATCTTCAAGACGAGCTTGACGAAGCCGAAAATCCCGTTCGTGGGAAGTCCGTCCTTGGTGGTGAACACGCTCATGGCATAGTAGGCGCGGTTGAGAAGGCTGTTCCCGTCGATGAGAATGAATTTTTTTCTGTCGCTCATGGCAAATCTCCCTATCCCATATTGTACCATGCTTTCCCTCTTTTTGCAAGAATATCCGAAAAATCACTTGCTTTTTCCGCGCAAATTTGCTATCATTTGAGATGAAAATGCCGGTGTGGTGGAATTGGCAGACGCGCTGGACTCAAAATCCTGTGGTAGTGA
>CANQAX010000085.1 GCA_947589235.1 uncultured Clostridia bacterium | reverse complement strand
TCTCAACCTTATTATCAAAGTTGATTTCTGCGTTATTGAGCATAGATTTCTCGACTTCGCTTCGTAGCGCATTCGCCCGTGGCTCATGCGCTACTCCGCTCCGCTCGAAATGACAGCCTGTACGGCTCGTGCGTCGCCACGCGTCGTCGAAATGACAGCAACCCCCTGCACTTCGCTCGCGTTATGCGTTACCCACCCCCGCCCTTGAGGGCGATTCGGCGGCAGGGACCGCCGAATCCCCGTCGCGCCTTCCGCGCTCCTGTCGCGGCGCGTTCACAGCCCACCGGGCTGCTGAATATGGTGCGCCGCTCCACCCCTCCGCGGGAGGGGGCTCTTTGCCGCTCTATTACTCCGCGAAAGGGAACACAAGCAAATGCGGCGCGGAGCAAGGCTCCGCGCCGCATACATTCTGTTTTTACAAATCACTCCGAATTCTTCGTCAAACAAATCACTCCGAATTCTACATCAACCGAACTGTTCCGTCTTCTTTGTCAAGAGGTCCTGACGAGGGTCAGTCGGTGATGTTGGAGGGCTTCGTCACCTTGGTGGAACCGAACTTGCTGAACGTGAGCTTTTCGGTGGATTCCGAAGAAACGCTGTAACCGCCATACGAAGCGCTCATTTTGGCATGCGCGTTCATCTCGGAGATCCTGCCGTCCTTCACGCGGATATCGAGCGAGGCATCCAACGAGATCCCGGGTCCTCCAACCTGCCCAATCGCGTCTGCCAAGTACTTTTGGATGAACTCGTCCTGCAGCTTGAAGCCGTTCTTCGTCTTTTCAAAGAAGCTGTAGTCGTACTGGGGAAGGTTCATCGAGACGAAATCCTCGAAATCATAAACGCCATACTGCGCAAGAGGATTGTAGGGAGCCTTGATGTAGGTCCTGCCGCCGTCTTGGCTTGCCCAGAAGTCGATGTCGCCCATGTTCTCTTCGCAATACACCCAAATGTCGATATATTGGACCGTAGTCGTTATGTCGACGCTCGGATCCACGGTATGGATCTTGATCATCGCCCTGTCGTTCGCGACCTCAATGGTGTAGGTCGAGCTGACGTTTATATTGGAGGTGCCGGGCGTGGAAGCCTTGCCGGTCATGGTGTATTCCTGCGTGCAGTTCACGTACTTCTCGGAGTCGAGGACATCCTCGAAGTAGCTGCGGGTGAGCACGTCGCCCGTCTCCGCCTTGGGAACATAGTAACGGAACTCGTGCACGGTCACGCCCGTACGGGAGATCTCGATGACGTAGACGGTAAAGACGAACGTGTCGTCATCCGCCGTGGGCTTCGCGGCGGTGTTCGCCACGGAGTAGGTCGAGAACTCGGTCGAACGGCGGTAGGTGACCTCGACGATCTTCCCGCCGACGATGGTTTCGTCGGAGTCGAGGACGTCGCCCCTCTCGAGCTCGTTGAGCTGCTTGGACGAGAGCGTGCTCTTTTCCCTCGAGCTCACAAACTCCGCTTCGACGGCGTCGCCGGAGATCTCTTCGTCGAGGAAGGCTTGGATCGCCTCGTCCTCGGTCTCGTAGCTCTCTTCGGAGAAGGCGCCCTTGAAGGTGTCGCCGCTTCCGCCGCTTCCGCCGCATGCCGCCAATGCCACGACCGCGAGGGTCATGAGGGCAGCCATCATGAGCGAAACAAATTTCTTCATACTTTCTCTCCTTATCTTTTTTTTATGATACTATCTTATACGAAATGTCGCGTTTTGTCAACTCTTTTCCGAAGAATTCAAAAAATTCGGTCGGAAAGGGCGCCGCGCGGCTGCGCGGCGCCCCCATTTTGTTCACCTCGTGAATGATTTACTTCATGAAGGCGAGGAATGCCCTGTAGTTGCTGTAGAGGTCCGCCTTGGAGATGAGCTCCCACGGCGCGTGCATCGAGATGACGGGCACGCCCAAGTCGACGGTGTCGATGTTGAGCTGGGCGACGAACTTTGCGACCGTACCGCCTCCGCCCACGTCCACCTTGCCGAGCTCGGCGGTCTGCCAGACGACGCCGCCCTCCGCGAACATCTTCCTCACCTCGCCCACGAATTCGGCGTTTGCGTCGTTGCTGCCGCTCTTGCCGCGCGCGCCCGTGAACTTGCTCATGCACGTCCCGTGCGAGAGAATGGCGGAGTTCATCTTCTCGTACACGCCCGCAAAGTTGGGGTCGTACGCCGCCGTCACGTCGGACGAGAGGCACTTCGAGTTCGCACGGACCTTCCTGAAATTGGCGCCGAGCGCCACCGAAATTTCCTCCATGAGGTCCTCGTACACCTTGCATTGGATGCCCGTCGTCCCCTCGCTCCCGATCTCCTCCTTGTCGACGAGCATCGCGAGCACGGTGTGTTCGGTCTCGTTTTCGAGCACGGCGGTGAGGGCGGGATAGGCGCACACCCTGTCGTCATGCCCGTACGCGCCGATGAGCGCCCTGTCGAAGCCGACGTCGCGCGCGGGATAGGCGGGCACCGCGGAGAGCTCCGCCGAGAGGAAGTCCTCCTCGCAGATGCCGTATTTCTTGTGCAGAAGGTCGAGCACGGTCAGCTTGATGGGGTCGCTCACGTCCTCGTCCGCATAGGGAAGCCCGCCGACGACGACGTTGAGCTGTTCGCCCTCGATGATCTTGCCCGCCTTGCCCGCCATCTGGTCGCCTCCGAGGTGGGGAAGCAGGTCGTTGATGTAGAACACGGGGTCGTCCTTCTCCTCGCCGACGCGGATTTGGACCTTCGTGCCGTCCTTCCGGACGACGACGCCGTGCAGGGCGAGCGGGATCGCCGTCCACTGGTACTTCTTGATCCCGCCGTAGTAATGCGTCTTCAAAAACGCCATGCCGCCCTCTTCGTAGAGCGGATTCTGCTTGATGTCGATGCGGGGCGCGTCGATGTGCGAGGCGATGAGGCGGAAGCCGTCCTCCTCGATATTCTTCGTCCCGACGCGGAACACGACGACCGACTTGCCGCGGTTGACGAAGTACTTCCTGTCGCCCGCGCGGAGCTTGTCGCCGAAGCGGTACTCCGAAAAGCCCGCCTTCCTTGCGAGTTCCACCGCGCAGTCGCACGCCTCGCGCTCCGTCTTGGCGGCGTCGAGAAACGCCATATACCCCTTGGCAAACGCGAAGATCTTCTTCGTCTCCTCCGCGTCCGCGACCGCAAAACAGCTCTTCTTCTTGTAGGTGAGCTCCTTCTGGAGCTTCACGCCCTTGCTTGATTTTTCAGACATGTTGACCCTCCGTTGATTTCCCCGCTATTATACCATGGATCCGCGGAAATTGCAAGAATTTGCCTCACCGGTTGCCGAGCAAATTTTCGATCTGTGACGAACTCGCCTGCGGGAGAAGTTTTGTAAGGTGCGCTTCGAGCATGGAATAGGACTGCTCGGGCGTATTTTTGTAGACATGGGTGCGGAAATCGTCGCCGAAGAACGCCTCGGGCGTCGTGTAGACCGCGAGCCCCCACCCGTAAACCTTCCCCCTCTTGTCGCGCGCGTACTCGAAGTCGGCGATGTTGACGTAGCACATCATCTGCAGATGCGTGATGCTCCCGTCGAAGGCGCTCTTCCGCGCCGCGGTGAAGCATACCCGCTCCTTCAGCTCCTTGGAGAGGAGGAAGGGCGAGCGCCACAGTTCCTCCATGACGGGGACGTCCCTTCCGCGGGCGAGCCCCTCGTCCATGCGCGAATCGAAGTCGTACCCGTCGCGGCGGAAGTTCGCGAAGTCGGGAAAGAATTTGCGGGAGATGTACATCGCCTTGCCGCGGTAGAACTTTCCGTACGCGCAGCCCGCGGCGCGGATGGCGGGACCCTTCCACTCCCACGGACCGTCGACGCCGTCGGCAAACCAGAGTTCGGACGGCGTGAGTTCCTCGACGGAAAAGCCCTCGATCTCCCCGCGGAAGAAGGGCAGAAAGCCGATGTCATCGACGAGCGCCGCAAGCTTCTCCGCGCTCGTGAGGACGGGAAAACGCATACTTCACCTCAATCAAAACTACGCGTGCAACGCGTAGTTTGCACAAGCCCTAAAAGGGCATGGTACCGGCAGCGCTATTCGCGCGG
>CANQAX010000084.1 GCA_947589235.1 uncultured Clostridia bacterium | reverse complement strand
GGGCGACGGGATCTCGGACATCTTCAAGGACCTCTTCGTCGACCGCGTCATCGAGGGCGGGCAGACGATGAATCCCTCGGCTTCGGACATCGCGACGGCGGTGCAGAAGATCAACGCGGACAACGTGTTCGTGTTCCCCAACAACAAGAACATCATTCTCGCGGCGGAGCAGGCGAAGGCGCTCGTCGAGAACCGCACCATCCACGTCATTCCGACGAAGAACATTCCGCAGGGATTTGCGGCGGCGCTTGCCTTCTCGCCCGAAGCGAGCGCGGAGGAGAACAAGACGAACATGATCCACGCGCTCGACAACGTGCGCGCGGGGCAGGTGACCCACGCCGTGCGGACGACCAACGTCAACGGCTTCTCCATCAAGGAGGGGGACATCATCGGGCTCGACGACAAGAAGATCCTCGCCAAGAGCACCTCCGTCGACGAGACGGTCTTGAAGCTCCTCGACAAATTGAAGGACGATTCGCACGAGGTCATCACCCTCTACTACGGGGAGGGCGTGAAGGAGGAGGACGCGAGCGCGCTCACCGAAAAGGTCCGCGAGGCGTTCCCCGACTGCGACGTCGACTATCACTACGGCGGACAGCCCGTTTACTACTATCTACTCTCTCTCGAATAAAAAAACGGAGCGGTTCGCCGCTCCTTTTCCGTTTCGGAAGGGGGGCACCGCACGGGATAAGGTATGGAACTGACAAAGCTCAAGGGGATCACCGAAAAGAGGGCAAAGGAACTGCGCAAGCTCGGCTGCGACGACGCCGCATCCCTTCTGCGCATCTTTCCGCGCGCCTATCTCGACATGACCGCCCGCATTCCCGTGCGCGAGGTGTTCCACAACGACGCCGCCCTTATCGCCTGCACGCTCACGGGGGTGGAGCCCGTCCGCTACACGGGCGGCAAGCGGAAGTTCGTCCGCGCTTGGCTCGAGCAGGACGGCTTCGTGTTCTCCGCAGTCTGGTTCAACATGCCCTATCTCGCGGGGCGGCTCAAGGAGGGGGAGTATCTCTTCTACGGGCGGGTGCAGAACCGCTACGGGCAGGTCTCCCTCGTCAATCCGTCCTTCGAGCCGATTGAGCGGAACAAGCGCCTCAAAGGGCTCGTTCCCGTCTATCCCCTCAAGGGCGTTCTCACCCAGCGCATCGTGCGGGACGCGGTCGGGTCCGCCCTCGCCGCGGTGCCCGTCGTGTCCGTCATTCCCGAGGCGATGCAGAGAAAGTACGGGCTCTCCTCCCTTGCGGAGGCGTACCGCCATGTCCATTGCCCCTCGACGCATGCCGAGGCGTCCGCGGCGGCGGAGCGCATCGCCCTCGAGGAATATTTCGTGCTGCTCTCCGCCTTCAAGATCGTCAAGGGGGACCGCACCGAGGCGCGCGTCAACCGCTACACCGTCACCGAGCGGCAGGTCGCCCGATTCGAGAAGCGCTTTCCCTTCGCGTTCACGGCGGGGCAGCAGGCGGCGGTCCGCGCCGTCTATGACAATCTCACCTCGCCCTTCCGCATGAACCGCCTCCTGCAGGGGGACGTCGGGAGCGGCAAGACGGCGGTGGCACTCACCGCCATCGACATGGCGGTCGAGAGCGGCTATCAGGCGGCATACCTTTCGCCAACCGAGGCGCTCGCCGCACAGAACGACGCCATTCTGCGGCGGACCTTCCCCGACCGTCGCGTGGGGTACCTCTCGGGCAGCGCGACGGCGGCGGAAAAGCGCGAGCTAAAGGCGGCGCTCGCAAGGGGGGAGATCGACATCCTCGGCGGCACGCACGCCATCTTGCAGGGCGACGTGAAGTTCGCCCGCCTCGCTCTCTGCGTGTGCGACGAACAGCACCGCTTCGGCGTCGCACAGCGCAACCTCTTGAGCGAAAAGGGGGATTCCCCCGACGTCCTCGTCATGTCCGCGACGCCCATTCCGCGCACGCTCTCCCTCGTCTTTTACGGCGACCTCGACGTGACGACAATTCCCGATAAGCCGAAGGCGCGGCAGGAGATCTCCACTTCCATTATTCCGGAACGGAAGTATAACGACATGCTCGCCTACATCGCCCGCGAGACGGCGGCGGGCAAGCAGGCGTACTTCGTCTGCGCCAAGATCGACGACGACGAGGGGGAAGTCACCTCGGTCACCGAGCTCTACGACGAGCTCCGCATGCGGCTCCCGAACGTCCGCTTCGCCCTCTTGCACGGCAGAATGAGGGAGCGCGACAAGACGGAAGTCATGGCGGCATTCAAGCGGGGGGAATACGACTGCCTCGTCTCCACGACGGTCATCGAGGTGGGCATCGACGTCCCCGCCGCAACCATCATGGTCATCGTCAACGCCGAGCGGTACGGGCTCTCGCAGCTCCACCAGCTCCGCGGAAGAGTGGGGCGGGGGAGCGACAAGAGCTATTGCTTTTTGCTTGTCGGGGCGGACAGCGAGACCGCCCGCGCGCGGCTCGACGTGCTCCGCTCGACGACGGACGGATTCGCCCTCGCCGAAAAGGACTTGGAACTCCGCGGGAGCGGGGATTTCTTGGGGACCCGCCAGAGCGGGAAGTTTTTGACGGACATCAAAAACCTGCACTATTCGACGGACGTCATCTTCAGGGCAAAGCGGCTTGTTGACGAGGCGTTTGCGCAGGGGCTCGTCACGGACGGCATCCGCGCCGTCGCCCTCCGCAGATACGAGAGCCTCAAGGACGTCGTGTTAAACTGAATCCCATTGCCACAAAACGCCCCGCCGCGTCATTCTGACGGGAGCGCAGCGACCGAAGAATCCCGTCTTTGAGATTTCTCGGCTACGCTCGAAATGACAGGGGAGAGGACACTCCGTCGCGTCATTCTGACGGGAGCGTAGCACAGCCCTGCCGCGTCATTCTGACGGGAGCGCAGCGACGAAGAATCCCGTCTTTGAGATTTCTCGGCTACGCTCGAAATGACAGGGGAGAGGACACCCTGCCGCGTCATTCTGACGGGAGCGCAGCGACCGAAGAATCCCGTTATGCTCTACGGATTTTTTAAGGGCAAAAAAAAGCGCCTTTCCCAGTGCGGGAAAGGCGCTTCCGTTTTTTCATGCGCGCGGTTCGGGTTTCTTTTCCTGCGACTTGATCCCCAAAATTTGGCAGCGCTTCACTTCGTATTCTTCGGGCGAGATAATGCCCTCTTCCATAATCTTCTTCCATTCCCTCACATGGACAATGCGGATATCATCCTCGGGAGCTTCAAATCCTTCGCTGTTCTTCTGCATGATCTTCAAAATGAGATTGCAGAGATAGTACAGCGCAAGAAGGACGGCGGCGACGAGCATGATGACCGCGGCGGTCGGGACCTCTTCCGCCGCTTTCGCCGCGGTTTGGGTTCCGCTTTCCACGCCGCCGATGTACATGAGTGAGGCGGTCAGTCCGACGGCATAGGACGAGATGAGCATGCCGTGCCCGATGCGGTTCGCGACATCGGACGTAGCCGAAACGAGGAAGGTTCCGATTGCCGCAAGCGCGAAGAAGAGCCCGTACGAGGTCATAAACGACAGAAATGCGGTGTTCACAACCGACACATCGAGCGCGCAGAATACGAGACTCGCGAGGAATGCGGCAGTCGACGCTGCTTGGAAGATGAGCTTGAGGATCTTGAAGGGTTTCATTTGTTTTCTCCTTTTTTTGGAAATTTTATCTCCATTTTATCACAAGTATTCTGGTAAGTCAATGATTCCACAAGAAAAGTTGTAAACTTTTTTTATGAAGCAAACGTTTGCGAAGAATTTGAAGGCTTTGCGGAAAGACCGCAATTTGTCGCAGGGGAAGCTCGCCGAGGCGGTGGGGGTTTCCCAACAGTGTATCAGCGAGTGGGAGAATGCCAAGATCGAGCCGACGCTTTCCTACCTTTGGAAACTTGCCGACTTTTTCGGCGTCTCAATCGACGTTTTATGCGGAAGAAAGGAATGGTAAAAAAATACGCACCCGATCTCGGATGCGTATTCGTTTTGGTGGAGTTGCTCCATCCAAATCCGAACTCAATTCTTCTTCCAATTCTTTTAAGGTCAGCTCTCGTGTGCCG
>CANQAX010000083.1 GCA_947589235.1 uncultured Clostridia bacterium | reverse complement strand
TGCTCGGGAGGACGATCTGCGGCTTTTTGTGCCCCGTCGGGCTCGGACAGGAACTTCTCTACAAAATCAAGACGCCGAAGGTCCGCAAGAGCCGCGCGACCCGCGTGCTCTCCTACCTCAAATATGTCATTCTCGCGGTGTTCGTCGTCGCGATACCCATCCTGTACAGCGGCATTATCCCGTCCATCGAACATGCGCCGACGCCGGGATTCTGCAAGTTCATCTGTCCCGCGGGAACGCTCGGCGGGGCGGTGGGTCTGCTTCTGAACCCCGCGAATGCCGACCGCTTCTCGATGCTCCACGGGCTGTTCACGTGGAAGTTCGTTCTGCTCGTCGCCGTAATCGTCGCGTGCGTGTTCATCTTCCGCTTCTTCTGCCGCTTCTTCTGCCCGCTCGGCGCGCTCTACGGCTTCTTCAATAAAATCGCGCTGCTCGGGGTCAAGATCGACAAGAACAAGTGCACCGACTGCGGGCTGTGCGTCTCGCATTGCAAGATGGACATCGCCCACGTCGGCGACCACGAGTGCATCCAGTGCGGCGAATGTATCGGCGTCTGCCCCGCGAAGGCGATTTCGTGGAAGGGCTCCAAGCTCTTCCTCCACAAGAACGCCGTCGAGGCGCCCGCGACGCAAAACGCCTTCTCCGTCTCGGAGGACGGGAAGATCTCCCTCGGGGGAAATCTTGCGGCGGAAACGGAAAATTCCGCCCCCATTCCCGCAATTTCGGCGGAACGGCTCGCTTCTTTTGAAACCGCCGAAGCGGTCGAACCTTCCGAAGCCGCGCCCGCGGCAAACGAACCCGCGGCAAACGAATCGGCTCCCGTCCGCAGGCACGGGAGAGGGGCGGCATTCTGGGCGCAGGTGTGCGCATGGTGCGCCGCGCTCGTCATTCTCGTCGGGGCGTTCGTGTACTACAACTTCCTCTACAAGGCGCCCAAGACGTACGGCGTCGAGAGAGGCGACCCCTGCTACGAGTTCACCCTTTCCTCGTACGGCGGCGGGGAATTTTCGCTCACGGAGCACCGCGGCAAGCCCGTCGTCGTCAACTTCTGGGCGACGTGGTGCGGTCCGTGCATCAAAGAGCTCCCCATGTTCGAGGAGGTCCGCGCCGAGTTCGGCGACGACGTCGTCTTTGTCGCCATCCACACGACGGGGGTGGAGACGGACGTTGCAGCGTATCTTCATGAGGAAGGCTGGGACGAGTGGGGCATCGAGTTTTTGCAGGATACCGGCACCGTCACCGAGAGCGAAACGCTCCTTCGGCTCGGCGGGGACCCTGCCCTTCTGCCCTATACCGTCATCGTCGACGCGGAGGGGAACATCGCCCAAAAATCGACGGGCGCCATGCGGGACGTCATCCTGCGCAGCACCCTCATCCAGCTCCTGAAGAATGACTCCGAATAATTCATTCTTGAAGGACTGACCGAAATTTTCACACATGCCCGAGGCACCCCCTCGGGCTTTTTCGCGGGAAATCTTGACAAAAAGCATGGATAATGCTATAATTTGAGTCATTTCAAGGGGGAAAAGATCATGAAACGTTGGAAATTTTGCCTGCTTGCATGCCTCATGGCGTGCTCGCTTGTCGTGTTCTCCGCATGCGGCGGCACGGAACAGCAGCCCTCGGGCGACCAACCTTCGGGCAATCAACCTTCGGGCGACGACCCCACGGATCAACCTTCGGGCGATGACCCCACGGGTGATGACCCTTCGGATCAGCCCGCGGTGAGGCCGAGCCGCACGCTCGCGGCATTTCCCTCGGCGGACGCGACCCTCGAAGTGGGTTCCCGCGGTTGAGGGCGACGTCGGCGCGATCTCGGACGAGCTCTTCGGCGTCTTTTTGGAGGACATCAACTTCGCCTCGCAGGCGCTCGACGACAACATGGTGATGAACGGCTGCTTCCAGTCCAAGGGGACGTACGGCGCGACCTACGGCTGGACGGGCACCGACGCGACGCTGACTTCCTCGACGAGGAACGGCGTCACGGGCGATCTGTACCGCGACTACAAGGGGAATTCGGTCAACGCCGATCACCTCGTCGTCACGGTGAACAGGGCGGGCGGCTCCGTCCGCAATGCGGGATATACGCCCGTTCCCATGGCGGTCGAGGAGGGGACGGACTACATCTTCTCCGCCTTTGCCCATGCGAGCAAGGCGCTCGAGATGAAGGTGGAGATCGCCTCCGCGAACAGGGTGTATGCCGAGACGACTGTCTCCCTTTCTGGCTCGAACGAGTGGGTCAAGTTCCGCCGCACGCTCACGGCGGAAGGCAGCGCGTCGAGCGGGCTCTTCCTCCGTCTCACCTTCTCGGACGCCGCGACCGTCTACCTCGACGGCGTTTCGTTCGAGACGACCGATTCCACCGTCGGCATCAAGAACTACCTCTATGACGCGGTGAAGGACCTCTCGCCCAAGTTCGTCCGCTTCCCCGGCGGCTGTATCATCGAGGGGGAGAACTTCGATCAGGCGTACGACTGGAAGAACTCCATCGGCGCGGTCGCGAACGGCTCGGCGGCGGGCGCGGACACCGTTCCCGCATTCAGTTACACGCTGAACACCGAGGACGGCGAGGAGCGCGTGACGACGTACGGGGAAGCGGTCACCCGCAAGTCCAACATCAACCTGTGGGAAAATAACGGGACCGAGTACTTCTCGATGGAGTACGGCATCGGGTTTTACGAATACTTCTGCCTGTGCGAGAGCCTCGGCGCGTCCGCACTTCCCGTCCTCAATTGCGGGAAGAGCTGCCAAGGGCAGTCCTCGGGAACGCCGCTCGAGGGGCGGCACGGCAAGGGCGTTGCGGACTACATCCGCGACGCGCGCGACCTCATCGAGTTCGCCAAGGGGGACGTCTCCACGCCGTGGGGGGAAGTCCGCGCGAACATGGGGCACCCCGAGCCCTTCGAGATGAACTACCTCGGCATCGGAAACGAGCAGTGGGGGGATTACTTTACCGCCTATTACGAAAAGTTCCTCGAGGATGAGGACTTCATGCAGGCTTGCGAGCAGTACGGGGTCAAGCTCATCGTCGGGAACCATCAGGAGCTCCGCAATTGCGAGGGATACGACCCCTCGATTGCGAACAACCCGTACGGGCAAGGCACGACGGCGACGGGCGGCGACGCGCGGAATGCCGCGATTGCCTACCGCACGGCGGGGAAGATCGCGTCGCTCTCCGAATACGGCGTGCAGGATCACCACTACTACAACAGCCCAGTCGACTTCTTCCTTCACGCGCACCTCTATGATTCGTACACGCGCGAGGGCGCCGACCGCTACGAAGTGTTCGTGGGCGAGTACTCCGCGAACAACAACTTCCGCTATTCGGGCGACTTCAACAACCTGTACACCGAGAACAACTGGTATTCGGCGCTTGCCGAGGCGGCGGCGATGACGGGCTTTGAGCGCAACGGCGACATCGTCAAGCTCGCGGCATACGCCCCGATGTTCGCGCCCATTCAGCGCGGCTACCGTCATTGGCCCGTGGATATGATGCTGTTCTCGAATACCGAGGTCGTCCTCACGCCCAACTATTTCGTCCAGCAGATGTTCATGAAGAACACCGCCACGCGCAAGATGAACGCAGAACTTCGCTATGCGGAGGGCTTCGGTGACACCGTCACGGTGACGGGGACGCCCTCGAGTGGCGGCACGCCGACGGCGACGTTCGAGCGGCTCTTCTACGTCGTCGGGCTCGACGAGGCGACGGGGGACGTCATCATCAAGATCGTGAACGCGGGCGAGGAGAACGTGAGGGTGAATCTCCTCGTCGAGGGCGGAACGGGCATCGGACGGTATTCGTTCGCGAGCGAGGAGCCGAGCGCCACGAGCAGCACGACCTTCTTTGCGTGCGAGCCCGTCGCATACGACTTCGGGTACGACGACACCGTCGGCGTGAACCTTCAGCCGTACAGCTTAAACATCGTGAGGATCCATACGAGATAGTTCACGGAAATGTTCACGGAATTTGTTCAGGGAACAAATTTCCGTGAGGAAAGTGGCGAAAGCCTTACCCTTCCTAGGGAAGGGGAAGGTGGCACGGCGCAAG
>CANQAX010000082.1 GCA_947589235.1 uncultured Clostridia bacterium | reverse complement strand
GGATCGCGGAGGCGGTCGTTCTGCTCTGCGCGTTCGTCCCGAGCGCGGGGATGCTCGCGGGGCTCGACGGGCTGTTTCCCGAGCTCTCGCCGCTCCCGTCCCTTCTCGGGCTCGCCGCGTCTTGCCTCATTCTCGGGCGGGGGATGGGCGGGGCGGGTGCGCTCAATGCGGTGCTCGTGCCCGTCCTTCTCGGGTTCGTTTTCTTGTCCGCGCGGGGAGGGGCGTTGGGGCTCGGCTGTTCGCCGCGACCGGTGGCGGGCGGCGTCCTGTATGCGGGGCTCAACCTCTTTCTGCTCGCGCCCGTCCTGCTCGATGCGGGGAAGAAGTTCCGCCGTCCGGTGCTCTCGTCCGTTCTCGCGGGGGCGCTCATCTTCGCCGCGTCCTGCGCCGTTCTCGCCCGCATTGCGGCGGGGGGAGCTGCCGCGGAACACGCCGAGATGCCCTTTCTCGAGGTCATGAAGGACAGCCGCTTCTTCCGCCTCGCGGTGACGCTCGCCGTCCTCACGTCCCTCGTCGCGTCGCTCTGCCCGCTCCTGTCCCGCTGCGACCGCTTCGGGAAAAAGAGATACGCCGCAAAGGGGATGGTCCTCCTTGCGGCGTTTGCGTTGTCCCGGTTGGGGCTCTCGGGCATTGTCGGGCACCTCTATCCCGTGCTCGGCGCGTTCGGGGTCGCTCTTTCAGTCCTCATTGTTCTTCACGAGAAGTTTTTCGAGAAGCATCACGAGAAAGTACATGCCCGCGGCGAGGGCGGCGAGAATGACGGTCGCCGCCATGAGAAGGTCGAGCTTGAACACCTGCCCGCCGTAGACGATGAGGTATCCGAGCCCCGCCTTGGACACGATGTATTCGCCCATGATGGAGCCGATCCACGCCATGCCGACATTCACCTTGAGCATCGAGATGAAGGCGGCGAGCGAGGAGGGGACGACGAGCTTGAAGAGGATCTGCAGCTTGCTCGCGCCGAGCGAGCGAAGGAGCAGGAGTTTATTTTTATCTGTTGCGCAGAAGGCGGTCAGCATGTGCAGAATGGCGACGATGAGCCCGACGATGACCGTCATAAATAAAATTGCCTTGCTCCCCGTCCCGAACCAGATGATGATGAGCGGTCCGAGCGCGATCTTGGGCAGGGCGTTCAGCACGACGAGGTAGGGCTCGAGCACCCGCCGCACCGTCTCGCTCCACCAGAGGATAAGGGCAATTCCGTAGCCGAGGACGACGGAGAGGACAAAGCCGAGCGCGGTCTCCCACAGCGTCGTGCCGATGTGATAGAAGAGCGTTCCCTCGCTGTAGAGGGCGGCGAGCGTCGCCGCGATCCGCGAGGGGGAACTGACGAGGAAGGGGTCCGCCCAGCCGAGGTCGGCGGAGAGCTCCCACAGCCCGAGAAGGAGGGCGAGGAGCCCCACCCGCAGCGTCCACACGAGGGCGACCCGCCGCTTCCTTCTCTTGAGATAGAGCAGGTGCTCTTCGGAAAATCCGTTGTTGTTTTTCATCCGTTCAATTCCCTCCACAGCAGCTCGAACCAAGCCGAGAACTGCTGCATTTCCCGCCGTTTGAGCGGGTTTTTTTCTCCGAAGTCCATCGTATGGGTGTGCGTCACCCGCGCGGGGCGGGCGGAGAGGACGAGGATGCGGTCGGCGAGGGAGACCGCCTCCGAGATGTCGTGCGTGATGAGGAGCGCCGTCTTGCCCTCGCTCCGTATGATCGCCGAGACGTCCCCGCACACGTTGAGCCGCGTTTGGTAGTCGAGCGCGGAGAAGGGCTCGTCGAGGAGGAGGATGTCGGGGTCGGTCGCGAGCGTGCGGATGAGCGCGGCGCGCTGCCGCATCCCGCCCGAGAGCTGGGAGGGGTAGCTCTGCAGGAAGTCGCCGAGCCCGTACTTTTCGGCAAGCCCCCTTGCCCGCTCCCTGTTCTTCGGCGTGTTCTGCCGCTTGATCTCGAGGGGGAGGGCGATGTTCTTCTCGATGGTCCTCCACGGGAAGAGTTCGTCCTTCTGGAGCATGTAGCCGCACGTCCCGCGCCGCACCACCCGCCCCCCGGACGGCTCGATGAGCCCCGCCGCGAGGGAGAGGAGCGTCGTCTTTCCGCACCCCGAAGGTCCGATGACGGCGACGAATTCGCCTTCGCGGACGGAGAAGGTCAGTCCCTCCGCCGCGACGGTCTCGCCGCGGCGGGTGTGATAGGTATACGCAACGTCCTCAAATCCGAGAATTTCGTTTTTCATGGGCAGTTACCGTATCGGCGGGTCAGAAGAGCTCTTCGTACACCGCCCTTGCGTAGCTGTTGTCCGCGAGCTTCGTGAAGTCCGCGCGGGAAGTGAGTTCGCCGGCGCTCTCGATGATGTCCTGCAGGCGGTCAAAGCTCGCTTCGGTCATCTGCATGTCGCTCACCCAAGCGTCGATGCCCTGATAGCTCCTCACGCTCGTCGCGAGGGACTCGCGCGACGTCGAGGGGAACTGCTTCAAGAGCCCTTCCGCGACCGTTTCGGGGTCGTTTTCCTGCGCATAGCGCACCGCCTTGAGCATGGCGCGGAGGAATCCCTTCACGACGTCCTCATGCTTGCCGATCCACGAGCGCTTGGCGATAAAGGAGGTGTAGGGCACCTCGCCGCCCGCCTCGCCGACCGAGGCGACGATGTATCCCTTGCCCGCCGCCTGATACTCCGAGGCGGTCGGCTCGAACATCGTGCAATATTCCGCCGTCCCTTCCTCGAACGCCGCGGTCATGAGGTTGAAGTCCACGTCGAAGTTGAGGTCGATCTCCGCGTCAGTCAGCCCGTGTTCGCGGAGGATGTATTCAAAGGTCATGGCGGGAACGCCGCCCCGCCTGCCCGCAAGGATCTCCTTGCCCTTGAGGCTGCTCCATTCAAAGTCGGGCTCGGGTTCCCGCCCGACGAGGAAGGAGCCGTCCCGCTTGGTGAGCTGTCCGAACACGGTGGGAAGGTCCTGCGAGCCGCCGAGCTGGACATAGATGGCGGCTTCAGGACCGCAGAAGCCGATGTCCGCGTCGCCCGAGAGCACCGCCGACATGACGTTGTTCGCGCCGCCGCCGTTCACGAGTTCGATGCGGATGCCCTCCTCCTCGAAGTAGCCGAGGGAATCCGCGAGATACATCGGAGCATAGAACACCGAGTGCGTCACTTCGTTGACGGTGACTGTCGTCATGCCGTCCGAACTCCCGCACGCGGAGAGGGGAAGGAGGGCGAAGACCGCCGCTCCCAGAGTTGCCAAAGTTTTTTTCATAGTTCACTCCGTGAAATTTTAGGATAATACATTGTATGCCCCGCGTCTTTTTGTTGACAACGGCAGAAAAAAGGGATAAAATGACTTCGTATCAAGTTCGAGAGAGTTCGTATATGAAAGAAATGAGTACAACCTACGACCCCGCCGCATTCGAGGACAGGATCTATTCCCGTTGGATGGAGCAGGATTGCTTCCGCGCCCCGCTCGATGCCGGCAAACTTCCCTTCGCGGTGATGATGCCGCCCCCCAACATCACGGGTCAGCTCCACATGGGGCACGCGATGGACGAGACGATGCAAGACGTCATCGTCCGCTTCAAGCGCATGCAGGGCTATTCCGCCCTCTGGCTCCCCGGGACCGACCACGCCTCCATCGCCACCGAGGTCAAGATCGTCGAGCAGATGAAGGCGGAGGGGCTCTCCAAGGAGAGCGTCGGACGGGAAGAATTTCTCCGCAGGGCGTGGGCTTGGAAGGAAAAGTACGGCGGCAGGATCGTCGAACAGCTCAAAAAGCTCGGCTCCTCGTGCGATTGGTCCCGCCTCGCCTTCACGATGGACGACAGGTGTTCCCGCGCCGTCCGCGAGGCGTTCTTCCGCCTCTACAACGAGGGGCTCATCTACCGCGGGAGCCGCATCATCAACTGGTGTCCCAACTGCCGCACCGCACTCTCCGACGTCGAGGTCGAGTACTCCGAGGATGCGGGGAACTTCTGGTATTTTCGCTATCCCGTGGAGGGAACGGATGAATGCGTCACCGTCGCGACGACCCGCCCCGAGACGATGCTCGGGGATACGGCGGTCGCCGTCCACCCGTCGGACAGCAGGTACTCTTCCCTCGTGGGGAGGACGGTGCGCCTGCCCCTTGCCGAGCGCTCCATTCCCGTCGTCGCGGACGAATACGTCGACCCCGCCTTCGGAACGGGCGCGGTGAAAATCACCCCCGCGCACGATCCGAACGACTTCGAGGTGGGGCTCCGCCACAATCTTCCCGTCATCCGCGTGATGAACGACGACGGCACGATGAACGAGCTCGCGGGCGAATATGCGGGGCTCGACCGCTACGAGGCGAGAAAGCGCGTCGTCAAGGCGATGGAAGAGAGGGG
>CANQAX010000081.1 GCA_947589235.1 uncultured Clostridia bacterium | reverse complement strand
CGAAGGGGGAAGCTGTCCCCGCAAGGGGACTGATGGGGATTGGTATAATATGTTCCCATCCCCATCCGTCACGGCTTGCGCCGTGCCACCTTCCCCTTCCCGAGGAAGGGTAAGGCTTACGGGCGCCCCCTCTTCTTCGTATCAAAAAACTCCCGACGAAGCGGGAGTTTTTCGGTTCATTCAATTTCCGTCGAACGCGGGCGATGCTACGTCGCGCGGTCTTGCGGAACACAATGCGTCAGGCGACCGTGCAGAACACAATGCCGCGTCACGCGGTCTCGCGGAACACAATGCGTCAAGCAACCTCGTAGAGCAAATACTGCGTCAGGCGACCTCGTAAAACACGATGTTGCAGGAGACGGTCATGGAGTCCGCCTTGGTGTCGCCGAAGCTCAAATTCGTCATCTGGCAGCGCCAGCCGGTGTGCGTGAGCTTGTGCAGCACGTCCTTCACCTTGAGGTACGGCGTGGCGAAGGTGCCCTTGTTCTCGTTGGTCACGGTGAACGTAAACGAGACGTTGCGCTTGTACACGCCGTCGCTCGACTGCACGTTGCTGCCGTTCATGCCGCCTGCGATGCCCGCAAAGATGTCGATGAACTTGCCCGTGAGCTCGAGCTCGTGGTCGTTGCTGTACTTGGGCATGAAGGTCTGTTCGGAGGGGTCGACCTTGGCGATCTCCTCGAGTTCCTTCTTCCACGCGTCGTAGCGCGCCTCGCGGGCTCTCTCGATGTCGATCTGAAGCTGCAGCTCTTCCGCTTCTCTCTGGACCTCGTCGCTGCGGTCGCGGAGCGGATAATACACGAGCCAGAGATACAGCCCGATGAAGAGGACGGCGAGCAGAATGATCATGAGAATGATCTCGCGCAGATTGAAGCGGCGCTTGAGGTATTTGTTAGCCATATCAGTTCCCTCCCAGCGAAGCGTCGGCGAGCGTCACGGTGAAGCTGGTGCTCCGTACGCCCTGTTCGTCGAAGGTCTCCGCGCCCTTCCGCACGTTCGCAACGATAGGGTCCTTCGCGAGGTCCCTCTGAATGTTGATGACGTTCTCGCTACTCACGTTGGAGATGTTGATCGTGAGCGTCTTCCCGCTGATGCTGACGGAGCTCACCGTGCCCCTGTCGAACACCGTCTTTTCGAGGAGCGCGAGGATCTTCTCGCGGTCGACGATGGTGTTGTCGTAGTCGTCGAAGTTGTAGATGAGGTAGTCATCGTGCACATCGTCGTAGTCCCTCAACTTCCGTTCGAGCTGGGCAAGCGTCGCGCGGTCGCCGTCGAGGGCGGCTTCCGCCTGCTCGACGCGGAGGTACGGGCGGTAGATGCCGAAGAATTCGACGAAGAGCAGGAAGAGCAGAATGAGGGCAAGCAGAAGGAAGAACAGCTCGAACGAAATGGACTGTTTATCCTTCATGCAGAGGTTGAGGGTATCCTTGGTGGCGTATTTTTTCACCTCGACCGCCTTCGCCCTGCGCGTCGCGTTGTCGGCAACGTCGTACAGGGTGATGACGCCCTCGGGTACCCGATCCTTATCCTTTTGATTCTTCTTTGAAGCAGGCATACCTTCCTCCTATTGCATGGTGACGCCGGCAGCGGCGGCGATGAGCGGGTACGGGATCTTCTTTTTCTTGCCCGAGCCGAAGAACTCGCTCATGTCGGCAAGCGGAATGGGGAGCGTGTTCTTGAGCGTCTCGAGGAGAACGGGGTTGTTCGAGCCCCCGCCGCAGCAGTGCAGGTGGTCGAGCGTTCCGCCGCCGTTGAAGCGGTAGAAGTTGACCGCCTTCAACACCTCGATGGAGATGGCGCTGTACACGGCGCGGCACCCCTCGAGCTCGTTGCAGCCGTTGGTGTTGTTTTCGCGGTAGGTGCCCGCCATGTAGGTGTCGACGCCGAACTGTTCGGCGATGACCTCGTCGAGGGCGTTGCAGCCGTAGTCCATCACGCGGACGCTCTCGATGACCGAGCCGTTGAAGAGGAAGAGCTTCACCGTGTTGTGCCCGATGTCGAGGACGCCGTGGCGGTGCGGGTGCTTGCACCTGCGGAGCAGGTTGACGAAGGAGAGCTCCTCGGGAATGACCGTCTTGAGGCGGAAGCCCGCCTTCTTGAACATGCCCGTGTAGTCCTCGACGACTTCCTTGCGGACGGCGGCGGCGACGACGTCGAATTCCGGCGGTTTCCCGTCGCCGTAGCGGACGGCGCTGATGATGGCGCAGTCAAAGAAGTAGTTGCTCTTGTCGTCGGTGATGAAGTCGCGGAAGCCGTACGGCAGGTTGAACATGAGCTGGTCGCGGGTCATGGCGGCGACGGAGAAGCGGCGGCAATAGCACAGCGAGGCGGGCAGAACGAGCCCCGAATTCCGCGTGCCGAGCCGATACTTCTTGCGGACGTCTTTGAGGAAATCGATCATCGCCTCGATGGACGTGACCGCCCCGCCCTTGACGAGGTCCTCCGGCAGACGAACGGAAAGCCCCTGCACGATGTTGCCGTGTTTGGAGACGGCAATGTGCAGCGCGTGGTTTCCGATGTCGAATCCGACGCAATTTTTCATGTATTACTCCTTTCTTCGCGCCTTCACAGCACGAAGGACAGATACCAATCGATGAACTCCTGCCCGACGAGCAGGACGACCCACGCCGCAAGCGCAATGGCGGGACCGAACGGGAACTCCTTTTTCGCGTTCTTCTTGCGGGAGAAGGCGAAGAAGAGCCCCAAGACGCACGAGAGAATGAGGAGAAGCAATCCGCGCCACAAGCCCGTGTACAGCCCGAGCATGGCGAACAGCTTCACGTCGCCCCCGCCGAGCGACTCGCGCCGTAGCACGAAGTCGAGGAGGAGCGAGACGGCGAGAATTCCGCCGCCGAGGGCGACCGCGCCGAGAAGCCCCTGCTTCACGGAGGCGGAGGGATCGCCCGAGAAGGGAAGAAAGACCGCGTAGAGGATCGCTCCGAAGAGGAGGAGCCCGTCCGGGATCTCCATGGTGTCGTAGTCGATGAGCGCCGCCGCGAACAGTGCCGAGAAGAGCAGCACATATTCGAGGGTGAGGAGGGAAAATCCGAAGCGGAACGCCGTCGAAAACCACAGCAGTCCGCCGAAGAGCTCCGCTCCGAGGCACCGCGGGGGGATTTCCGCACCGCACCTGCGGCACCTCCCCCGAAGGAAGATGTAACTGAATACGGGGACGAGATCGATTGCCCCGAGGGCGGCGCCGCATGCGGGGCAGTGGCTCCTGCCGCGCACGATGGACTCGCCCGACTTGCGGCGTTCGGCGGCGCAGTCGATGAAGCTGCCCGCGCAGGCACCCGCAAGATACATGAGCAGGAGAAATGAAATTTGCGCCCCGAACGGCAATTCGTATGACATCTTTCTCCGCTCCGAATGGAATGTTCCGATTTGTTGCGGACCCGCGGACGGCGCGAACGCCGTCCGCAACTCCGCTCTCCCCTCGCTTCCGCATCCCACATCCCGTTTCAGCGGCGCGGGGAGATTGTTTTGCTCTATGAGCGTTCGGGAACGGTTGCCTTTACGGCAACCTGCCCCCATTCCGAATCCGAGGCATCACTCGGCGCCCGTTCCGGAGTTTGATGATTTAGCCACCTGCACCCGGCGCCTTAAGTTCAGACTGAGCGGTCAATTCGGTGACCTTGATGCAAACGGTGATCTTGCCGTCCGCTTCGTCGTACTTGTCAGCTACCCAGCCATTGATCTTATTTTGATCAGTGTTGACATAAAGGGCAGTGACATTGCCGCTCTTGTCAAGCTCCGCAAGGACGTACCAGTCGCCCTTGAGCGCCCACGTGAAACTGGATCCATCCGCTTCGGCGGTGTAGATACCATTGGGGTCGATGGTAGCCAGAGCATTAGGAGGCGTCCCGGGTTCTTCCGCGCTGAGGATCTGAACGACCGCAGCGCCGCGGACGGCACGGATGTTGGCTTCCTTGGTGGCGTCCTGCGCCTTCTTCACCGAGCTCACGAAGAGCGGCACGGCAATAGCAGTGAGGACTGCGATGATCGCGACAACGATCAACAGTTCGGCAAGGGTGAAGCCCTTTCTGCTTCTTTTCTGCATTTTGGTTTTCTCCTTTCATGAAAGATTTTTTATTTCCCCGCTGCGGGGATGACGCAGCGTTGAAACCGATTTTGAGTTGGGGGGCTCTCCTGTCATTTCGACCAAGCCGCGCAAGCGGCGCACGGAGAAATCTCAAATAAGGCAGAGATGTCTCGACTTCGCTACGCTCCGCTCGACATGACACTATTGTACGTCTGTGCGGGTTATTTCACCCCCCTATTCGCTACACGCGAGCGAATTGCTGTTTTCCCTGTCATTTCGACCAAGCCGCGCAAGCGGCGCACGAGCTACACAGGCTGTCATTTCGACCAAGCCGCGCAAGCGGCGCACGAGCTACACAGGCTGTCATTTCGACCAAGCCGCGCAAGCGGCGCACGAGCTACACAGGCTGTCATTTCGACCAAGCCGCGCAAGCGGCG
>CANQAX010000080.1 GCA_947589235.1 uncultured Clostridia bacterium | reverse complement strand
AGGCGCAGGCGGAAGCGCGCTTTCTGATGCTCTCCGCGAACAACATTCTGAAGCTCGCGGACGGCAAGTCGGTCATGAGCCCGACGCAGGACATGATCATCGGCGCGTACTATCTCACCATTCTCCGCAGAGAGGAGGGCAAGAAGTACGATGAACTGTGCCGTCCCTCCGAGGACGGGGAACCCTACGTTCCGCCCGTATACGCCTCCTTCGAGGAAGCGCTCATGAGCTACCAGCTCAAGGACATCCACTGTCAGGACGAAATTTACGTCCGCCGCACGGTGGAGCTCCCCGCGGGCAAATTCAAGGATATCGCCCTCCCGTACGAGAAGATGTACGCGGACGAGAACGTCCCGAACAACGGCATCCGCGGCAGGGTGACCGTCAGCCGCAATGCGGAGACGGGCGCGCTCTCGGTCACGGGCGTCATCAAGACGACGGTCGGGCGCATCATCTACAACGACGGCATGCCGCAGGACCTCGACTTCGTGAAGCGCGTCCTTCCCGAGGACTATCTGAAGCTTGAGCTCTCGACCGAGTTCATCGGCAGCGCCCGCGCCATCGGCAAGAAGCACCTCTCCAAGATCGTCGAGGCGTGCTTCAAGACGGGCTACGCGCCCAAGGCTTCCGCCGTGCTCGACGCCATCAAGGAGCGCGGGTACAAGTATTCGACCATCGCCGCCCTCACGACCTCCGTCTTCGACATGAAGATCCCCGAGGAGAAGAGCAACATCGTCGAGGAAGCGGAGAGAAAGGTCATCAACATCTCCGAAAAGTACCATAAGTACGGTCTCTTGAGCGAGGAGGAGCGCTACCATGCCGTCATCGACGTGTGGGACCGCGCGACCGATCAGGTCGCAGACCTCCTGAAAAAGCAGGGCGAGAGCGACAAGTTCAACCCCATCTGGATGATGGCGGACTCGGGCGCCCGCGGCTCCATCGACCAGATCAAGCAGCTCTCGGGCATGCGCGGGCTCATGGTCAACCCGCAGGGCAGAAAGATCGAAGTCCCCGTCAAGAGCTGCTTCAGGAACGGGCTCTCTGTTCTCGAATACTTCATCTCCTCGCACGGCGGCAGAAAGGGACTTGCCGACACCGCCCTCAAGACCGCCGACTCGGGCTACCTCACGCGGCGCCTCGTCGACGTCTCGCAGGACGTCATCGTGCGCGAGGAGGACTGCTCGGCGGGCAAGAAGCCGCGCGGCACTCTCATCCGTGCCATCTATGCGCCCGACGGCTCCGTCATCGAGAGCCTCGAGGACAGACTCACGGGCAGATTCGCCGCCGAGGAGATCCGCTTCACCGAGAAGAAGAGCGACGGGACGGAGGAGGAAGTCGTCGTCCCCGTCAACGAGATGATCACCGAGAACATGGCGAAGCGCATCGCCGCACAGCCCGCCTATGCGGAGCGCGGCGTGTCCATCCGCTCCATCTTCAACTGCGGGACGCGGTTCGGCGTCTGCGCCAAGTGCTACGGCAAGAACATGGCGACCACCCTTCCCATCAAGGTCGGCGAGGCGGTCGGCGTCATCGCGGCGCAGTCCATCGGCGAGCCGGGCACCCAGCTCACGATGAGAACGTTCCACACGGGCGGCATCGCGGCGACGGGCGACATCACCCAAGGTCTGCCCCGCGTCGAGGAGCTCTTCGAGGCGAGGAAGCCCAAGGGCGTTGCGACCATCTGCGAGTTTTCGGGCATCGTCACCGTCGACGACACGACCGACAACCTCAAGCACGTCATCGTCAAGGACGAGGACACGGGCGAGAAGCTCAAGGACTACGAACTTCCCTTCAACGCCGAGCTCAAGGTGGCGACGGGGGACAGGGTGGAGCCGGGCACCCAGCTCAATGCAGGCTCTGTCAACCCGCAGGACATCGTCCGCGTCAAGGGCGTCAAGGGCGTGCAGGACTACATTCTCGAACAGGTCCAGTCGGTGTACCGCTCGCAGGGCGTCGACATCAACGACAAGCACGTCGAGATCATCGTCCGCCAGATGCTCCGCAAGGTCCGCATCGAGAACGCGGGCAGCACCGATATGCTCCCCGGGCAGCTTGTCGACATGTTCACCTTCGAGGAACAGAACGAAAAGACCATTCTCTCGGGCGGCGTTCCCGCCACGGCGAAGAGGGTGCTCCTTGGCATCACCAAGGCGGCGCTTGCGACGGACAGCTTCCTCTCGGCGGCGTCCTTCCAAGAGACGTCGAGGGTGCTCACCGAGGCGGCGATCTGCACCAAGCGCGACCCGCTCATCGGGCTCAAGGAGAATGTCATCATCGGCAAGCTCATTCCCGCGGGCACGGGCATGAAGGACTACAAGAGCGTATCCGTGCAGAACAGCTCGGGATACAGGGATGTGCTCGACGACGTATCGCTCGGCGAGCAGGAATAATGAAATCGGGGCGCCCTGCGGGGCGCCCCTTTCAAAAAACAAAAAAAATTTTCGGGAGACGCCAACAAAACGGCGCTCCCGATTGTTATATGAGTGAAACCCATTCAAGGAGGACCGAATTGTGAAAAAGAAAGTTTTGTTTGCGTTGGCACTTGTCGGCATTGCCGCCCTTCCCCTTGCGGGCTGCGGCGGGAACGGGGACACCAAGGCGGAGGGAAAGGCGGAAGCCGGCACCTACTACGGCTTGGACAAGGTCGAGTCGGTATACGGCGTCTCGGCGGTCACGGCGGCGAAGCTGCTCGCGGCGACCGAGCAGGACGCGGGCATCGTCTCCGCGGCGGCGGTCACGGACGAGGCGGAAAAGTTCAACCGCTACTTCAACATGCTCGACTCCTTCCTCGACAAGGCGCAGACGACGACGGTCGTCGAATCCAACGGTTCGGCGGACGAAGCCGTCGCGGATTACGCCCTCAAGCTCACCGTCACGGGGCGGGGGATCGAGGGCGAAGAAGTGTCGCACACCGTCTACTTCACCGAGACGGAGGGCAGGACGGTGCAGGACAGCTACCGCGACGAGGACGAGACGGTCACCGTCGAGCGGACGGAATACGCGCTTTCGGGCGTGGTTCCGATGACCGCGGAGGACGGCACCGCCGTGTATTACCGCATGGAGGGCACCCGCACCGAGAGCCTCGTCACCGAGGAGGAAGGGCGGGATAAGGAGACTTCCCGCGTAAACAAGCTCGAACTTCGGGCATACGCCGAGGACGAGCGGGACTACGTGAAGATCGAGCACACCCAGACGGCGGAGGAGGAAGAGGGCGAGACGGAGACCGAGTCGCTCTATGTCTATTCCGTCTATGAGGGCGGCGCGCTCGTCGAGACGACGCAGGTGAAGTTCGAGGAGGAAACGGAGCGCGGCGGCACGGAGGCGGAGTACGAGGTCCGCTTCCTCTCGGGCGGCTCGCGCGGCAGGTACGAGATCGAGCGCGAGACGGGCAGGAACGGCTCCGTCGAGATCGTCGTCGAGTACAGCATCGACGGCGCGAACGGTCGGTTCCGCATCGCAAAGAACGCGGACGGTTCGTATCGCTACCGCTACAACAACTCCGAATTTGACCGCGATTTCGAGGATTTCGACGACTGATCCTTGACAGGCTCCCGCCAAAGTGATAAGATGGGGTGGAAAAACACGGAGGCGGGAGCCGTGACGCTTGACGAACATCTGATCCGATTTGCTGCAGGGGACGACTCTGAATTCGAGGCGTTCTATCGTGCGACGCAAAAGACGGTCTATCATATCGCGCTCGGCATTCTCGGGGAGCGCTCCCTCGCCGAGGACGTCATGCAGACGAGCTATCTGAAAATTCTCGCCAATGCGGGGCGGTACCGCGCGGGGAGCAATGCGGCGGCATGGATCGCCCGCATCGCGCGGAACGAGGCGCTCAACGAAAAAAAGCGCCGCTCCCGCGAACAGCCGACGGACGAGAGCGAGGTATTCGGCGCAAAGCCCGACGAGTACGGGTTCCTCACCGACCTCGCCCGAAGAGTTCTCTCCGAGGGAGAGTTTACCGTGCTCATGCTCGCCGCCGTCGATGGCTACAAGAGGCGGGAGATCGCTTCTATGCTCTCCATTCCCGTCCCGACGGTCACATGGCGGTACCATAGGGCTATCGAAAAGCTGCGGCGCGCGCTCAAGGAGGAAGAATGACGGAGGACCGCGAAATCATCGAAATGCTCCGAAGGGAAGCGGAGGAGCACACGCCCGACCGCCTCGCGCAGATCGAAGCGGCGCGCGGAAGCGTGCCCGCGGGGGCGCCCGCCGAGGTTGCCGCAGTCCCTTTTCACAGGAAGGCAGCGCTCATCTCCGCGCTCTCCGCCCTCCTCGGCATCGTGCTGCTCCTTCTCATTCTCCTGCCCGTCCTCCTGCACGGAGGCGGGGGAGGGAATAATTTCACGACGCTCGTCGTCAGCATCAATCCGTCGGCGGAGTTCACGCTCGAGAACGGGACGGTCACGCGGACCCGACCGCTTAACCGCGACGCCGCCGTGCTCCTCGCGGGGCAGGACTTCACGGGAAAGACGGCGGAGGAGGCTTGCCTCGGCTTTG
>CANQAX010000079.1 GCA_947589235.1 uncultured Clostridia bacterium | reverse complement strand
TTTGCCGCTTGAGCGCGGCGCACGGTTGACAATTCTCAATTGTCAAGTCGGCGGTAGCGTCCGCCGACCTGCGCAATGCCCGCGTACAAAGGGAGCGCGGGCTTTGCTTGCCTCCCCTCAAATCCCTTTCTTGCTTGCATATCAAAAGCCCCCGAGGACAAAATTCCTCGGGGGCTTTTGGCGCAGAGAAAGGGATTTGAACCCTTGGATACATTCCTGCATCACACGATTTCGAATCGTGCGCGATCGACCGCTCCGCCATCTCTGCAACAAAGCTATTTTACACGAATCGCAAAAAAAAGGCAACTGTTTTCCGCGGGGAATCACGGAATTCGGAAAAGTTTTTTTCGGTTAAGAAAATCCACGCAGGACGAGGGCGAGGGATGAAGTGACAGGCACGAGAGAACTGCGGGGGGCTGTCATTTCGACGACGCGCAGCGGCGCACGAGCCGCGCAGGCTGTCATTTCGAGCGGAGCGGAGTAGCGCATGAGCAATAGACGAATGCGCTACGGAGCGAAGTCGAGAAATCTACGGCAAAATATAAGGAATAGATGTCTCGACTACGCTACGCTCCGCTCGACATGACACTATTGTACGTCAGGGCGGAGCACATACCCCACGTCCCTCTGAACGTTCATCACCTCATACCGAGCCCCGAAGGGGCGAGTGTATCTGTAAGCATTAGATTCGCTCGGCTCCTTGCGGAGCCTCGGAATGAGGTACACACGCTCGTGCCTCCTTACGGCGAGGCGACATGACACTATTGTACGCCGAGGCGGAAAACGTGCCCTTCCCCTCTTCACTCCCTTACAAGGTCCATGAAGGCGCGGAGGGCGAAGGGCATGCTCGCGCCCTTCGGGAGCGCCGCCCCGACCGACCGCGACGGCATGGCGGGCTTCATGTCGAGCTCGAACAGGAGCCCCTCGCCGAGCCTTCTGCGTGCGTACTGGCGCGGAATGCACCCGATCCCCATTCCGCTCTCGACGAGCTGTTTCATAAATCCCCAACTGTCCACCTCGATGGCGGGCTGCAGGTGCACGCCGAGGCTCTCGGCATAGTGGTCGACCGCCGCCCGCGCGACGGTGTTCGGCTCGAGCAGCAGGAGCGGATACTCCGCGAGGTCGCGGACGGTGAGCTCCTTCCCCTTCAGAAATTCGTATTCTCTTCCCGCGACAAACACGTCGTCGAGGAGCATGATGGTATCGGTGAGGACGATGTCGTCGTCCTCCTCGATGGGAAGATTCAGAAACCCGACGTCGCAGCGGTCGCTCTTCAAGAGCTCGATGATGCGGGGGGAGACGTCCGAGATGAGCTCGATCTTCACCTCGGGGAAGCGGCGGCGGTATTCGACGAGCTTGGGCGTGAGAATGTACTGGAAGATGGTCTCGGAAGCGCCCACGCGGAGGGTGCCCGTCGCCGTCCTGTGGAGCTCGGAGAGCCTGTCCTCGACGCCCGCAAGGAGGGAGAGCGCGCGCTCGACGTCGTCATAGATGAGGGCGCCGCCCTGCGCGGAGAGCTCCATTCCCCTGTGCAGGCGGTTGAAGAGCGGGGTGCCGAGCTGCGTCTCGAGCTGCTTTATCGCCTGTGAGACGGCGGGCTGCGAGATGTACAGCTCCTCCGCCGCCCGCGTCAGGCTTCCGCATTTCGCCACCGTATGAAAGACCCTGTAAAGTTCGAGATTGACCATATTGCCTCCTGCTTTCCTCTTACTTTCCCACGCAGAATTTGGAGAAGATCTCTTCGAGAATGCTCTCCGTCGCCGTCTCTCCCCCGATGAGCCCGAGCGCGTCCCAACACTCCTTCACGTCCTGTGCGTAGAGCTCCGTCTCGGCGCCGCTGCGTACGGCAAATAGCCCGCGTTCGGCGGCTTCGAGGGCATCGCGGAGGGCGGAATAGTGCCTCTCTTCCATGAGGAAGGCGCCCTCGGAGCTCCCCTCCATGCCGCGCTCGGAGAGGAGCCGCTTCAGTTCCTCCACCCCCTCGCCCGTAAGGGACGAGAGCACGACGTCGCACCCCTCCCTCCGCGCGAGGTCGCTCTTCGCGCCCACGGTGATGACGGGCGTTCCCGCGGGGAATGGAACGGGCGGCTCGTCCTCTTCCTTGAGCCAGACGATGACGTCCGCCGCCGCGACGGCTCGTTCCGCCCGCCGCACACCCTCCTCCTCGACCGCGTCCCCACTCGAGCGGAGCCCCGCGGTATCGGTGATGCGGAAGAGCACGCCGCCGATCTCCGTCGTGCCCTCCACGGTGTCGCGCGTGGTGCCCGCCTCGGGCGAGACGATTGCCCTGTCGTAGCCGACGAGCGCGTTGAAGAGGGCGCTCTTCCCCGCATTCGGTCTGCCGCAGAGCGCCACCGAGACGCCCGATTTGATCTTCTTGCCCGTGCGGTACTTGGAGAGGAGCTCCCCTATCTCTTCCCTGACGCCCTCGAGCGCCTCTTCGACCTCTTCGCGGGTGCGCGCCGTGAGGTCCTCTTCGGGGTAGTCGACGTCGGCATCGATGCCCGCAAGGCATTCGGTGAGCCGCGCCTGCATGGCACGGGTGCGCCCCGTGAGCGCTTCCCCATACAATAGATACCCCGCGCGGACCTGCGCGAGCGACTCGGCGTTGATCATGTCCGCCATGCCCTCCGCCGCCGCGAGGGAGAGCTTCCCGTTGAGGAAGGCGCGGCGGGTGAATTCCCCGCGGTCCGCGGGGCGGGCGCCGAGCTCCACCGTGCGGGCAAAGACGCCGCGGGCGATCTCCGTTCCGCCGTGGCAGTGGAATTCGACGACGTCCTCCCCCGTAAAGGAGTGCGGAGCGCGGAAGTACACGCACAAGCCGTAGTCCTTGAACCCGCCGCAGTCGATCTCGCCCGCATACATCCGATTGGGGCGATATTCCCCCGCGTGCGAGAACATCCGCCTTGCAAGGGAAAGCGCCCCGTCGCCGCTCACGCGGATGACCGCAATTCCCCCTCTTCCCGCCGCCGTTGCGATTGCGGAAATGAGCTCCATATTCCTCTCCGTTCGGCAAAAATGCCGCTATCCATAAATTTTACTTATATTATAGCACGGGAAAGGGCGTTTGTAAACGATTTTTCCTTCCCGCAGGGCGGAAAAACAGCCCCCCGAAGGAGGCTGCCTTGTCCGATTTTCAGAAATCCTCGAAGGGAGAATCGTCGTTCCCGCCCGAGGTCGGCTCCTGCGGGGCAGGCGGATCGGAATTGCCCCCCTGTCCTCCCCCTCCGAAATCGGAGAAGGGCTCCTCTTCCTTCGGCGGCTGCTGCGCGGGAGCCGAGGGCGCCGAGGGACCGCCCTGCGCGGGGGGCTGACCGTACATCGTCTGATAGGCGCGCATGCGCTGCTGCATGTAGGCGTTGTAGTCGACGGGCGTGTTGTTCCGCACCGCGAAGAGCACGAGCCCGCGCACGGGAAGGATGGCGCAGAGGAAGGTCATGAGGAAGGGACTGCGCGCGTAGTACTTGCGGAAGAAGGCGAAGTACAGCACGCAGAAGAAAAAGATGAGGACGAAGTCGGTGGCGTACCCGATCCACCGCATGGTGGTGGCGAGCACGTAGATCCGATGCGGGACGAACTCCCACGAGAAGCTCCACCCCTGCAATTCGTTCGTCTCCTTGTTCAGGATCTCACTGTAATACGCCACGTTGCACAGCTTCACGTTGATGACGAGAATGACCGTGTTGATGGCGACAAAGACGAGCTCCGCGAGGGTGGCATACAGCCAAATGCGCTTCATCTTCTGCCCGAAGATGTTCGTCTCGCCCGCGAGCCTGCCCGAGAGGTAGGTGTTCCCGAAGGGCAAAAATCCCACCCATGCGTGCTTGATGCCCGCGCGCTTTGCGAGCGTGTACAGCCCGAATCCGCCGAACAGCAAGAAGATCGCGTACAGCCCCGCGGCGACGCCGATGCAGATGTACCAGATCTTCAGCTGCGTCGCGATGAGCTCCTCCAGCGACGAGACCGAGAACCCGAGGTACTCCACGATGACCTGCGGGACGGAGATCCAATCGAAAAATTCCATGGTGTTATCCTCCTTGACGGTGTCCGAAGAGCGGAACGCCGTAATCGACTTCCTTCAAGCACAGCCCGCGTGCAGGCATCGTCCCCGCGAGGAGGGAGCGCTCCCCCGTCTCGAATGCGCGGAGAAGGGAACGCGTCTCCTTCCCGCAGCCGACGGCGAAGATCTCCCCCGCGAGAATGCGGACCATGTTGTAGAGAAACCCGTTCCCCGTGACGGAGACGGTGAAAACTTCCGCCCCGCCCCTCTCCGACCGCTCCACGGCGGCGGAATAGATCGTCCTCACGCTCGTGCGCGAGGTGTAGCCCGCGGCGCGGAAGGCGGCAAAGTCGTGTTCGCCCTCCAAGAGCTCCGCCGCCATCGCCATGCGCGAGAGCGAGGGACGGGCGGGAAGGCGCGCCGCATACCGCGTCAGGAGCGGATATTCCGTCTCCGCATGGTAGGCGGTGTACACGTACGTCTTTTTCTTGGCGTCCCGCGTGACGTCGAACCCCTCGGGCGCGGCGGCGCTTGGCGCTTTTGCGCTGGGGGCGCTGGCAGGTGAAGGTCTCCCCGGCCTTGGCGCGGCCCAGGCGCCGAAGGTTCTCCGGCGTTGCGTCCACCACCTCGTTGTAGG
>CANQAX010000078.1 GCA_947589235.1 uncultured Clostridia bacterium | reverse complement strand
TACTTGATGGTGCGGACCATCTGCGAGGTGTAGCTGTTCTCGTTGTCGTACCACGAAACGACCTGCACCTGATAGGTCTCTTCGTCGATCTTGGTGACCATCGTCTGGGTCGCGTCGAAGAGGGAGCCGTGGGTCTCGCCGATGATATCGGAGGAAACGAGCTGTTCCTCGGTGTAGCCGAAGGAAGCGGAGGCCGCGGCCTTCATCGCCGCATTGATGGATTCCTTCGTGACGTCCTTGCCCTTGACGACCGCCACGAGAATGGTGGTGGAGCCGGTGGGAACGGGAACGCGCTGCGCCGAACCGATGAGCTTGCCGTTGAGCTCGGGAATGACGAGCCCGATCGCCTTCGCCGCACCCGTCGAGTTGGGAACGATGTTCACGGCGGCGGCACGCGCACGGCGGAGGTCACCCTTGCGGTGAGGTCCGTCGAGGACCATCTGGTCGCCCGTGAAGGCGTGGACGGTCGTCATGATGCCGGAGACGATGGGATACGCCTTGTTGAGCGTATTCGCCATGGGAGCGAGGCAGTTCGTCGTGCAGGACGCCGCGGAGATGATCTTGTCCGCCTTGGTGAGGGTGCCCTCGTTCACGCCGAACACGATGGTGGGAAGGTCCTTGCCCGCGGGGGCGGAGATGACGACCTTCTTCGCGCCGGCGTCGATGTGCGCCTGCGACTTCTCTTTGGAGCAGTAGAAGCCCGTGCATTCGAGCACGACGTCCACGTCGAGTTCGCCCCAAGGAAGGTTCTTCGCGTCTTTTTCTTCGTAGATCTTGATCGTCTTGCCGTCAACGGTGAGCGTTCTGTCCTCGTCGTTCGCGGAGACCTTGTCCGCGAGCGCATACTTGCCCTGTGCGCTGTCGTACTTCAAGAGGTGCGCGAGCATCGAGGGGCTCGTGAGGTCGTTGATCGCGACGATGTCGTAGCCCTTCGCGCCGAACATCTGACGGAACGCGAGGCGACCGATGCGACCGAAGCCGTTGATTGCAACTTTTACGTTTGCCATTGGAATTTTCCTCCGATTTTCCGGCGTGCCGTTCGCACGCCTTATTTTTTCGGAACATATTATATCACGCTTTTGCCCGTTCGTCAATGCGTTTTCCGAATTTTTCCTTCCGTATACTTTGCACAAAAATATCGGGAAAAATTTGCCATCGCCCGAAATCTTTCCCCGCGGCCCTTGGAAGGCGCAACTTTCGGCACATTTTTTTCGGAGCGATTTCTTTGCCGAAATTTCGTTTTACCCCTTGCAATTTCGGAGCGGAAGCATTATAATTGAGAAAAACTCTCTCGGAGGAAAAAGTTATGCCGTTAGTCACAACCAAGGAAATGTTCGAGAAGGCGTACAAGGGCGGCTATGCCGTCGGCGCGTTCAACGTGAACAATATGGAGATGATCCAAGCCATCGTCGAAGCCGCGAACGAATGCCGTTCGCCCGTCATTCTGCAGGTCTCCGCGGGCGCGAGAAAGTACGCGAATCCCGTCTATCTTCGCCATCTCGTTCAGGCAGCCGTCGAGACGACGGATATCCCCGTCGCCATGCACCTCGACCACGGCGCCGATTTCGATATCTGCAAGTCCTCCATCGACGGCGGGTTCACCTCCGTCATGATCGACGCCTCCTCCAAGCCTTGGGAGGAGAACATCGCCCTCACGAAGAAGGTGGTGGAATACGCGCACGCGCACGGGGTCGTCGTCGAGGCGGAACTCGGCAAGCTCGCGGGCATCGAGGACGACGTGAAGGTCGCCGCGCACGACGCGCAGTTCACCTCGCCCGACGAAGTGCAGGAATTCACCGAGCGAACGGGCTGCGATTCGCTCGCCATCGCCATCGGCACCTCGCACGGGGCGTATAAGTTCAAGCCCGGTCAGGACCCGAAACTCCGCATCGACATTCTGGAGGAGATCGGGCGCCGCCTTCCCGGCTTCCCCATCGTGCTCCACGGCGCCTCGAGCGTGCCGCAGGAGCAGGTCGCCGTCGTCAACGAATTCGGCGGTTCCATGCCCAATGCGATCGGCATTCCCGAGAGCGAACTCCGCAAGGCGGCGAAGCTCGCCGTCTGCAAGATCAACATCGACAGCGACCTCCGCGTCGCGTTCACGGCGGCTTGCCGCAAGCACTTCGCCGAGCACCCCGATCACTTCGACCCGCGCCAGTATCTCGGCGACGCCCGCGCGAACATGAAGGAGATGGTCAAGCATAAAATCGTGGACGTCCTCGGCTCCGCGAACAAGGCGTAAAAAGACGAACGAATGCCCCCGCTTCGGCGGGGGCATTTTCTCTACATGGGGTAGGTTTTTCGGGGAATGGGGGCGGATTTCAGCCCCTGTTTTTGTTGGTGAAAGCGAGGATCTTTTCGGTGTTGCCGAACACGACGAGCTGGTCGCCCTCCTCGAACACGGTGTCGGCGTCGAGCGAGTACACGACGGAGACGCCCCGCTTGATGGTGAGGATATTCATGCCGTATTTTCCGCGCGGGTTGACTTCGGCGAGCTTCTTGCCCTTCCACTTGGCGGGGAGGGAGATCTCGAAGATGGAGTACTCCGCGTCGAGGTCGATGTAGTTGATGACGTTGGAGGAGTTGAGGCGGATGGCGAGCTTCTCGGCGATATCCTTGTCGGGGTAGATGACCTCGTCCGCACCCGCGCGGAGGAGGAACTTGCGCTGGATCTCGGTCGCCGCCTTCGAGACGACCCGCTTTGCGCCGAGGTCGTGCAGGAGCGAAGTGATTTCGAGCGAGGACTGGAAGTCCTCACTGATGGCGACGACGCACACGTCGAAGGAGGGCACGTCGAGCGCGCGCAGGTTCTCCTCGTTCATGCAGTTCGCGATGAGGGCGTTGGTGTACTTGGGCGCGAGGGAGTTCACGACGTCCTCGTTCTTGTCGACGATCATGACCTCTTCGCCCATTTCGAGCAGCTTTTCCCCGAGCGTGCGCCCGAATTTTCCCATTCCGATGAGAAGGACGTTTTTCATGAAATTCTCCTTTCGGCGTTAGCCGATAAATACCGTTTCCGCGGGTTTGCGGATCTCCGACAGCGTTTTCTTTCTTCCGAGCGCGAGGGCGAGCGTCACCACGCCGACCCTGCCCGCATACATGAGAAGGATATAGATGATCTTCGACGCAATGCCGAAGGACATGCGCGACAGTCCCACCGTGCCGAGTGCGGAGACCGAAGTGAAGAGCACGTTCGCGAATCCCGCGTCCGTCTCGATGGCGCAGATGAGCATCGTCGCGACGAGTACGAGCATGAGATAGGCGGTGAAGATGGCGAGCGCCTGCGCAAACGCGGAATTTTCGATGCGCCGTTTGCCGATGTCGATATCCCTTCTTCCGCGGAGCACCGCGAACATGCCGACGACGAGCACCGCGAACGTCCCGACTTTAATGCCGCCCGCCGTCGAGCCCGAGCTCCCGCCGATGAACATCAGAATGACGGTGAGAAGGTACCCGCTGTCCGAGAGCAGGGCGGGGTCGGTCGTGAAGAAGCCCGCCGTGCGCGGGGTCGTCGCGTCGAAGAGGGCGACGAGCAGGCTCTCGCCGAAATTATACCCCGCGGCGGCGAAGTTTTCCCGCTCGAAGAGGAGAAAGAGCGCCATGGAGATCGCGACGAGGCAGGTGTTCACCACGAGAATGAGGCGGGTGTAGAAGGAGAACTTCTTCGGATTCCCCCTGCAATCGAACACGTCGCCCCAGAGGACGAAGCCGAGCCCGCCCACGATGATGAGCACGCAGATGACGAGCACGACCAACGGGTCCGTCGCATACCGCGAGAGGGAGACGGAGACGTCCGTTCCCGCCGCGACGCCCATGAGGTCAAACCCCGCATTGCAGAAGGCGGAGACCGCATGGAAGATGGAAAAGTAAATGCCCTTCCCCGCGCCGAAGTCGGGGATAAAGCGTATCATGAGGAGAAGGGCTCCCGCCGTCTCGAGGACGAACGTCGCCACGACGATGCGGATGACGAGCTTCCTCACGCCGTCATACTTCCCGCCCACCGACTGCATCATGACCTTGCGCTCGTACACGCCGAGCCCGCCGCGCACCATCATGAAGAGGATGGAGACGAAGGTCGTGAACCCGAGCCCGCCGAGCTGGATGAGGAGCAGGATGACGATCTGCCCGAAGAGCGACCAACCGGTGGCGGTATCGAAGGGAACGAGCCCCGTGACGCAGGTGGCGGAAGTGGCGGTGAAGAGCGCATCGAGATAGGAGTGCGAAGAACCGTCCGCCGCGGCAAACGGCAGAACGAGCAACACGCTCCCGATGAGGATGACGAAGAAGTATCCGAGCGCGAGGTATTGCCACACGCTCAACCTGATTTTACCCTTCAGCTTCATAAATCGCCCCTATTGTAACAGACGGAAAAAAATTTATCAAGCATTTTTGCGATATTTCACCGCCGAACTTGTTTGGAGCAGGGGCGGGGACGGCGAGAGTAGGTGGGCAAGCCTTACCCTTCCTTGGGAAGGGGAAGGTGGCACGGCGCAAGCCGTGACGGATGGGGATGGGAACATATTCTACCAATCCCCATCAGTCCCCTTGCGGGGACAGCTTCCCCTTTGCGAAAGGGGAAGCCTCAAATGCGCCTCGCCTCTTATATACCCTCTCCCTTTTCAAGGGGGAGGGGGTTGTCCCCGCGCGACCTATAATATATTGGGGTGTACCGCCCTTGCTGCCCCCTCCATTGGAGGGGGGTAGGGGGTGGGCTCTGCGTTTGTCGGCAGGGTGGGGTGCCGAGGGAATGGGGGTCTCCGAGCCTTCCCCTTGCGAAGGGGGAAGCCTCAAATGCGGTCGACTATATTTAATGACACCCCCTCCGTCACGGCAAGGGCAGCCGTGACAGCTCAACCCTACGGGTACGCCTTCGGTGCCCCTCAAGGGGGCGCCGAGAAAAGAGGCGCCGAGAAGAGCATGTTTTGCGTGTCATTCTGAGCGTAGCGAAGAATCCCGATAAACGAAGTCCGAATTTTCATGTTCGGGATTCTTCACCCGCCGCAAGGGCAGCGGCGGGTTCAGGATGACCCGTAGGACAGGGGGCGGGGGTGGCGAGAAAAGCAGCGGGGCGAGTGATAACCCCCTCCCTACCCTCCCCCTTACGAAGGGGGAGGGTAGGGAGGGGGTCCGCATTCAACGGCGCATATCGGCGCACGAAGCCCCTCAAGGGGGCGGCAAGGCGGGCGGGGTGCCGAGGGAATGGGGGTCTCCGAGCCTTCCCC
>CANQAX010000077.1 GCA_947589235.1 uncultured Clostridia bacterium | reverse complement strand
ACTTGTGCGCCGCCTATAACGATTAGGGCTATGCCCGAAAATGAAATACCCCGCGTTTTACGCGGGGATTATTATTTATCGCTTTGAAATTCGGTCAATACTTCGTCACCTTGACGGACGTCACGATGATGGGCGCGTCCTGCGGGGTGTTGTACTGCGCGTGTTTGCCGCCGCTGCGGACGCCGACGAAGTCGGGGTCGCCCTCGTGGTCGTAGTAGTCGAGAACGACGTCGTTTTCCACCGTGAACGAGGCGTCCTCTTCAAGCTCGTTCTCGTAGTCCGCAATGGCTGCGAGGAGCCGCTCGAAGGCGCCCTCCGCCGTGAGGTCGACGACCTTCCCGAACACCGTATACTTGGCGTCACGCTCGTATTCCGTCTGCCCGAGGAAGGTGTAGAAGAGGGACGTCGCGCTGTTCTTGTCGTACGAGAGGACCTGCGTCTCCTCGCCGTCGTTGTCGTCGCCGCCGTCGTTGCGGTTCACCCTGACTTCGATGCCGCGGGCGGTATCCGACTTATCGGTGTAGTACATGACGAGCGCGCCGCGCATGTGCATGTACTCGGGATTTTCGGGCTGGCAGCCGTTCTCCTTGAACTCGCCGTAGACAGTATAGAGGGGCGTATGCGCGCTGTCGTTCTTCCAGACGAACTGCGTGAACTCGTTGCCCTCCTGCTCGAGACGGCGGACTTCGGTGAAGTAGTTCTTCTCGACGAGCTCGTTGCTCTCGTCGAAGTAGTAGCCGCCGCCATAGAGGTAGTTCGCGTCGTAGTCATGAATGCACGTCCCGTCATAGTAGCCCGCATCGGCGAGCTCGATGAAGTGCTGCACCGTCTGGGGCGCGGAGAGACGGGAGAGTTCGTACTCCACGGCGTACTCTGCTCCGTTGAAGGAATAGGTGATGGTGACTTGGGGGTGCTTGCTCGTGCAGCCCGAGAACATGCACGCCGCGCCCGTGACGAGCACGACGGCGGAAGAAAATGCTGCAATACGGCGGACAAGTTTGCTTTTCACGGAAATGATCCTCCTGCTGATACACATCTATTTTACCCGTATTTTTGCTATCCGTCAAGCGCTTTCGGCGGATTTACGGTGAAAATTTCCGCACACAGAAAAACCCGCCCCGAAGGGCGGGTCGATCTTACTTGAGCTCCGCGGTGGCGCCGGCTTCCTTGAGCTTGGCAAGGGCAGCCTCTGCATCCGCCTTCGGAACGGCTTCCTTGAGCACGCCGAGGCTCTCGACCGCCTTCTTCGCTTCCGCGAGACCGAGACCGGTGAACTCCCTGACCGCCTTGATGACGGCGATCTTGTTCGCACCAAAGTCCTTGAGGACGATATCGAACTCCGTCTTTTCCTCTTCCTGAGGAGCAGCTTCTGCGGGAGCCGCGGCGCCTGCCGCAACGGGAGCGGCGGCGGAGACCCCGAATTCCTCTTCGAGCGCCTTCACGAGGTCGTTCAGTTCGACGACCGACATCGCCTTGACTTCTTCGATCAATTTCTGGACATCCATTTTTGTTTTCCTCCGATTTTTTTATGATTTTTGTTCCGCGATCGCCTTCAGTACATAGGCGAAATTCGCAATGGGAGCCTGCAGGCACCCGAGCATCTTGGCGATGAGGACTTCCCTCGACGGGATCGCCGCGAGCCTCTTCACCCCTTCCGTGTCCACATAGGCGCCGTCCACATAGGCGCTCTTGGGAACGATCTTGTCCGCGAGCACGGGCGTGTCCTTCACCGCCTTGGCGATGATCGAGCAGCCGCTCGTCTCATCGGGGCAGAAAACGAACGCCGTGGCGCCGTTGAGGTCGTTGTCGAAGCTCTCTACGCCGAGTTCGGAGAACGCCTTGCGGACGAGGGTGTTCTTGTACACCTTGTATTCGCAGTGCGCCGCCTGAAACTTTCTGCGCAGATCGGTCGATTCGGCGACCGTCAACCTCTCGTAATGGGTGAGGACGACGGACTTGCTCGCCTTGATCTTTTCCTTGATCTCTTCGACGACAACCTTCTTCGCTTCAAAGTTTTCCGACATACTTACCTCCTTTGACGGGCATGCGCCCGCCGGATCGAAAAAGCTCCGTACCGCAGACGGGTACGGAGCGAGAGTTTCCCCTGTTTTCCTTACCTCGACGGGCCTTCATTGAGCCGAGACGGCACCCGTTGTCTGCGGTAATGCCCTTGCGGGCAGTTTGAGAACGCAATTATTGTACCAGACGGCGGGAATTTCGTCAAGCGATTTCCGCCGAAATTTTTACATTCTCGTGTAGTTGACTTTGACGCCGGGACCCATCGTGCTCGTCACCGAAACGCTCTTGATGTACTGACCCTTCGCCGCGGCGGGCTTCGCCTTGACGATGGCGTCCATGAGGGCGTTGAAGTTTTCGAGCAGCTTCTCGGTCCCGAAGCTCTTCTTCCCGATGGGGCAGTGAATGATCGCCGTCTTATCGAGACGGTACTCGACTTTACCTGCCTTGACGTCGGCGACCGCCTTGGTGACGTCCATGGTGACCGTTCCCGACTTGGGGTTGGGCATGAGCCCCTTGGGTCCGAGGATCCTACCGATGCGCCCGACCATGCCCATCATGTCGGGCGTGGTGATCATGACGTCGAATCCGAACCAGTTCTCCGTCTGGATCTTCTGGATCATCTCCTCTGCGCCGACGAAATCCGCGCCCGCAGCCTGTGCCGCGTCCGCGCGCTCGCCCTTGGCGATGACGAGGACCTTCTTCGTCTTGCCCGTTCCGTGGGGAAGGACAAGCACGCCGCGGACCTGCTGATCCGCCTGACGGGGGTCGGTGCCGAGACGGACGTGGAGTTCCACCGTCTCATCGAACTTTGCCTTTGCATTCGCAATGACGAGGGAAAGCGCCTCGCCCGCATCGTAAGCCTTGGTCTTGTCGTAAGATTTGAGGCTGTCTACATATTTCTTACCCATCGTACCGCCTCCTTATTCCTCGACCGTGACGCCCATGCTGCGCGCCGTTCCCTTGATCATGCTCATCGCGCTCTCGAGCGATGTGCAGTTGAGGTCGGGCATCTTCGTCTTTGCGATCTCTTCCACCTGCGCCTTGGTGAGCTTGCCGACCTTCGTCTTGTTCGGGACGGCGCTCGCCGTTTCGAGACCCAGCGCCTTCTTGATGAGAACGGGCGCGGGCGGCGTCTTCAGGACGAACGTGAACGAACGGTCCTGATAGATGGTCATCACAACGGGAATGATGAGCCCTTCCTGACTTGCCGTCTTGGCGTTGAACTCCTTGGTAAAGCCGGGGATGTTGATCCCGTGAGGACCGAGCGTCGAACCGACGGGCGGACCGGGAGTGGCTTTGCCGGCGGGAAGTTGCAGCTTGACGACTGCCGTGATCTTCTTTGCCATAAAACTCCTCCGTGTATCGTGGTATTTGCGGCGGCATGTTGGGATTTACCGCCTTCCACCTTTCATCGCCGCGCCGCGCGTGCGCCTTGCGGCGATCCTGCCGAATTTGTTCCGTGCCCCCGCACGGTTGCGATCATTCTTCCTCTTTGGGGACTTCTATCGCCGTATCCGAGATCTTGGTCATCTGAATGTACTCGACCTCGACTTCCTGCTCGCGCCCGAACATGGTGATGCCCACCTTGGCGCGCTGCGTCTCGTCGTTGATCTCGCGGATGACGCCGATGAACCCCTCCAAGGGACCGCTGTCGATGGAGACGCGGTCGCCCTTCTTGAAGTCGGCATCCGCAACGAACTCCTCGAGCCGCATCTTGCGGATCTCGTCCTCCTTCATGGGAATGGGACGCCCCTGCGGTCCGACAAACCCCGTGACCCCGCGCGTGTTGGTGACGAGGTACCAGAGTTGGTTGGAGTAGATCATCTTGATAAAGACGTAGCAAGGCAGAAGTTTGCGTTCCACGACCTTCTTTTTGCCGTTCGCCTTCTCTTCGATGGTCTGTTCGGTGGGGATCTTCACATCGGCGATCTGATCGCTTAAATTGTTGTTTTCGATCAACCGAAACAGGCTCTCCCGCACCATCGACTCATATCCCGAGTAGGTGTGAAGGATGTACCATTTCGGTTCGGTATCCACAGCCATCGCCCTCTTTCCTCCGTCAACCTTCGAGACTCGTGATGAGTTCGAGAAGCTTGGAAAAGCCGAAATTCACGCCCGTGACGAGCACGGTAAAGACAAGCACGATGACGAGGACGATGCCCGTGTTCTTGAACACCGTGCCGACAGAGGGCCACGTGACCCGTTTGAGCTCGGAGAAGGTCTCCTTGATCTTTCTGCCCATGCGGACGAAGATGTTGGGCTTCTTGTTCTTGTCCTTCTTCTTCTCGGGCTTGTTCTGCGCCTTGGCGACTTCTTTTTCGTTGGACTTTGCCATGATACTCCTCCGCTGCGACAGACGTTACTTGGATTCCTTGTGCACCGTCGTCTTTCTGCAGACGGGGCAGTACTTCTTGAGCTCCAGACGGTCGGGATCGTTGCGCTTATTCTTGAAGCTGTCGTAGTTGCGGTTCTTGCACTCCGTACACTCGAAGGTGATCTTCGTTCTTGTGGACTTGACTGCCATAGTGAGAAAACTCCATACAAAAAAATTACACCCCTTTTCAGGTGTCTGCGATAAGTTTAGCATAACGGGGAGACAATGTCAACCGATTTTGTGAGAGAAAATCGAGAAATCGGAAGTTTTTTTGCGTTTCTTGTTTCCCTTTCTTCCATTTCCCCACCTTTGCCTTCCCCCCTTCTCCTCTATCTCCCCGTGCGTGCCTTCCCCCGATATCTCCCCGCGTGTGTCTTCCCCCTTTCTCCTCTATCTCCCCGCGCGTGGGACAATATGCCGCCTCGATGCACAATAATGTCATGTCGAGCGTAGTCGAGACATCTCAACCTTATTATCAAAGTTGATTTCTGCGTTATTGAGCATAGATTTCTCGACTTCGCTTCGTAGCGCATTCGCCGATTGCTCATGCGTTACTTCGCTTCGCTCGAAATGACAGCCCCCGCAATTCGCTCGCGTTATGCCCCTCCCCTTGCTCCCCCCTCGCATTGGGAAGGATTGCATAAGAAAAAAACCTACCGAGGTAGGTTTTTTTCATGTGTTTGGTTTTTCCTACTCCCTCGGTGGGAGGGAGTAGGTCGGAAACCGTTTGTGGGTCGGACTGTGGGTCAACCCGTTTGTTAGTCGGACCGTGGGTCGGACTTTGGGTCAGACCGTGGGTCGGACTGTGGGCGGGTCATGGTGTAAAGGGCGTGTGTTACGTCCAGCCATACAATAGTGTCATGTCGAGCGGGGCGTAGCGTAGTCGAGACATCTCAACCTTATTATCAAAGTTGATTTCTGCGTTATTGAGCATAGATTTCTCGACTTCGCTTCGTAGCGCATTCGC
>CANQAX010000076.1 GCA_947589235.1 uncultured Clostridia bacterium | reverse complement strand
AGGTGGAGGTCGGCTGCCCGCCCGCAAAGAAGGTCCCGCTCTATCTCGTGACCGAATCCCGCCGCCTCGTCTGCGCGAACCGCCAGTCGGTGCTCCGCCTTGCGGGCGCGAGCGAGGTGGAGTTCGTCGAGAGCGGCGCCGCCGCGGGCGAGAGGGCGGTCTCCAAGGTGTGCGAGATCGGGCACATCTTCGTGCCGCTCGGCGAGCTCGTTAACATCGAGGCGGAGAAGGCGCGCCTCGGCAAGGAACTCGACCGCGTCCTCGGCGAGATCGCCCGCGCGGAAGGCATGCTCAACAACAAGAATTTCGTCGCGAAGGCGCCCAAAAAACTCGTGGACGACGAACGCGCGAAGAAGGATAAATTTCTCGACATGAAGAAAAAGATCGAGGCGCAGCTGTCTGCGCTCGAGTGATCCGGGAGACCGGTCGGGGGGTGTCATGAAGGATCTGATCGTAAACGACGAGGAATCGCTCGAAAAGCTGCTTGCCCGCGTGCGGGCGGCACAGGCGAAGTTCGCGACCTATCCGCAGGAGCGCGTGGACGAGATCTTCTACCGCGCGGCAATGGCGGCGAACAGGGCGCGGATCCCGCTCGCCCACCTCGCGGTGGAGGAGACGGGCATGGGCGTGTTCGAGGACAAAGTCATCAAGAACCACTACGCCGCCGAGTACATCTATAACGCCTACAAGGACACCAAGACGTGCGGCGTCATCGAGCGCGACGAGAGCTTCGGCATCACGCGGATCGCCGAGCCCATCGGCGTGCTCGCCGCCATCATTCCGACCACAAACCCGACTTCGACCGCCATCTTCAAGTGTCTCATCTGCCTCAAGACGCGGAACGGGCTCATCATCTCGCCACACCCGCGCGCCAAGCGCTCCACCGTCGAGGCGGCGCGCATCGTGCTCGAAGCCGCGGTCGCCGCGGGCGCGCCCGAGGACATCATCGGCTGGATCGACCAGCCCACCGTGCCGCTCTCGGGCATGATCATGCGCGAGGCGGACATGATCCTCGCGACGGGCGGTCCCGGCATGGTGCAGGCGGCGTATTCGAGCGGGAAGCCTGCCCTCGGCGTCGGCGCGGGCAACACGCCCGCCGTCATCGACGACACCGCGGACATCCGCCTCGCCGCCTCGTCCATTCTCCATTCCAAGACCTTCGACAACGGCATGATCTGCGCCTCCGAGCAGTCCGTCATCGTACTCAAGGGCGTATATGAGGCGTTCAAGGCGGAGATGAAGGCGCGCGGCGCCTACTTCCTCACCCCGGAGGAGACGGACAAGGTCCGCAAGACCATCATCATCAACGGCGCGCTCAACGCCCGCATCGTCGGGCAGACCGCCGCGACGATAGCAAATCTCTCTGGATTCGAGGTGCCCGCGGGCACCCGCGTGCTCGTCGGCGAGGTGGAGAGCGTCGACATCTCGGAGGAGTTCGCGCACGAAAAGCTCTCTCCCGTCCTCGCGATGTACCGCGCGGAGAGCTTCGGGGACGCCGTCGCCAAGGCGGACCGCCTCATCCGCGACGGCGGGCTCGGGCACACCGCGGCGCTGTACGTCGACGTGTTCTCGGGGCAGGAGAAGATCGAAATGTTCCGCTCCGCGATGAAGACGTGCCGCATCGTCATCAACACGCCCTCGTCGCACGGCGGGATCGGCGACCTCTACAACTTCAAGTTCCCGCCTTCCCTGACCCTCGGCTGCGGCTCGTGGGGGGGCAATTCGGTCTCGGAGAACGTCGGGGTCAAACATCTCATCAACATCAAGACGGTAGCGGAGAGGAGGGAAAACATGTTGTGGTTCAGAACGCCCGAAAAGGTCTATTTCAAGCGCGGGTGCCTCGGCGTCGCGCTCAAGGAGCTCGGTCCGCAGGTCTACGGCAAGAAGCGGGCATTCATCGTGACCGACAAGTTCCTCTTCGACAGCGGCTTCACGCGCCGCATCACCGCCGTCCTCGACGAGGAGGGCATCGAACATGCGACTTTTTGGGGCGTCGAGCCCGATCCCACGCTCGCCTGCGCGAACGAGGGGGTGAAGCGCATGCGCGAGTTCGCTCCCGACGTCATCATCGCGGTGGGGGGAGGCTCTCCCATGGACGCCGCGAAGATCATGTGGGTGCTGTACGAGCACCCCGACGCGGACTTTCAGGACATGGCGATGCGCTTTTCGGATATCCGCAAGCGGGTGTACCGCTTCCCGCACCTCGGCGACAAGGCGCTCTTCGTCGCCGTTCCCACGACGGCGGGAACGGGCAGCGAGGTCACGCCGTTCGCCGTCATCACCGATGAAAAGACGGGCACGAAGTACCCGCTCGCCGACTACGAACTCATGCCCGACATGGCGATCGTCGACGCCGACCTCATGATGGACATTCCGAAGGGGCTCACGTCCGCCTCGGGGATCGACGCGGTGAGCCACGCGCTCGAGGCGATTGCCTCGGTCATGGCGACCGACTTCACCAACGGGATCGCGAAGGAGGCGCTCCGCCTGCTCTTTACCTATCTTCCCCGCGCCTACAGCGAGGGGGCGAAGGACCCCGAGGCGCGCGAAAAGGTCGCCAACGCCGCCACGATGGCGGGCATGGCGTTCGCGAACGCCTTCCTCGGCGTGTGCCATTCGATGGCGCACAAGCTCGGCTCCTACTTCCACCTGCCGCACGGCATGGCGAATTCGCTCATGCTCGAGGAGGTCATCCGCTTCAACAGCAGCGAGGCGCCCGCCAAGATGGGCACCTTCCCGCAGTACGCCTACCCGCAGGGCATGGCGCGCTATGCCGACGCCGCGCGGTACCTCGGATTGAAGGGGAAGGACGACGGGGCGCTCGTCGAGGCTCTTATCCGCAAGCTCAAGGAATTGCAGCGCGCCATCGGGCAGCCCGAGACCATCGCGGAGGCGCTGAAGGGGAGGGTGAGCGAGGAGGAATTCTTCGCAAAGCTCGATTCGATGACGGAGGATGCCTTCGACGACCAGTGCACGGGCGCGAACCCGCGCTACCCGCTCCTTGCCGAGATAAAGCAGATGTACACGAACGCTTGGTACGGGAGAAAATCGTAATTTTCCGTACCCCATTCCGCAATTTCACAAAAAAAAGGACCCCCGCCGAGGCGGGGGTTTTCCGTTTTGTTTACAGGGGGACGACGTTCACTTTTATCTTGGACGCGACGCCCTCCATGAGGCGGATCTCCGCCTCGTAAGTCCCTACTTTTTTGATGGGCTCCTTTAAGGTGATGCGCTTCTTGTCGATCTCGAAGCCTTCCTTTTCGAGTTCGGCGGCGATGTGCGCCGTCGTCACCGAGCCGAACACCTTTCCGTTTTCGCCCGCGCGGATGGGGACGGTCACGCCCACGTCGTTGAGGCGCGCCGCGAGCTCCTTGAGCGCCTTCACGTTTTCGGCGCGGTGGAAGGCGTCCGCCGTGCGCTTCTGGTTGATCTCGTTGACGCCGCTCGACGTCGCGAGCTCCGCGAGCCCCTTCTTGAAGAGGAAATTCTTCGCGTATCCGTCCGACACCTCGATGATGTCGCCCCGCTTGCCGCTGCCCTTCACATCCGCTTTGAGAATGACTTTCATGTTGTACTCCTTTTCTTTCATTGTACAGGAAGAAGGGAGATTTGTCAACTCCTTTGTATCGTTTCAAAAAAATTCGGGCATACTCGGTTGAAAGGAGGGACGATATGGATCACAACATGAACAGCGGCGTATCCTGCGGCGTGACCGATTGCAAGTTCAACCGCGACGGAATGATGTGCGAGCTCTCGAAGATCCACGTGGGGAACACCTGCGACTGCGAGCACTGCACCTGCTGCGACAGCTTCTGCAAGAGGGGCTGAACCGCGAGACCCGAGAGGGTCTCATTTTTTTGGAGAAATGGGATAAAACGGCGGGAAAGGCGCATGCTGTACGGTGCGGCGGAAGCCGCTTTCAATAGAGTCTTTGATTGGCAAAAACTGCCCTTCAAAGACGCGAGGGGGCGCAGACAGCGCCCCCTCTTATCCTTCGCGGAGCATGCTTTTTCCCGCCCGCGCATAGGATAGGGCATGAAGGCGCGCACGATTATTTTCCGCATTCTGCCCTTTGCCCTCGTGGCGGCGCTCGTCCTCGCGCTCGCGTTCTACCCGAAGCCCTCCGCCTCGGCAAGGGAGAAGCAGATCGTGGAGATCTGGAACGTCGACACGTTCGAGGGGGGAAAGGGCTCCCGCACGGCGTTCCTCTCGAAGGTCGCGCGGCGGGTCGAAAGCGACGGCGACGTCAAGTATCTTGTCGCGAGCTACACCGCGGAGGGCGCGCTCGCGGCGCTCTCGGGCGGCATGATGCCCGACGTCCTCTCCTTCGGGCTCGGGCTCGGCGACTTCGCCCCCTATGCCATGGAACTTCCGGGGGAGCTCACGGGCGGGCGGAAGGAATGCGCCGTGCCGTGGTGCCGCGGAAAGTACTTCCTGTTCTCGCTCGACGGCACCTTCGGCGAGGGGGAGACGGCGATCTCGTGCGGGGGCGCCAACCTTCCCGCCGTCGCGGCGGCGTATGCGGGCATCCGCGGCGAGGAACTGTCCTCCTCCGCCGCCTATACGGGGTTCCTCGCGGGGGAATACCGCTGCCTTCTCGGCACCCAGCGCGACGTGTGCAGGTTCTCCTCGCGGGGGACGGAGGTGTTCAGCCGCGAACTTAAGGGGTATTGCGACCTCTTCCAGTACGTCTGCGTCCTCGGGGAAGGAAATGAGGCGGCGCTCGCGTTCGTCGGGGAATTGCTCTCGGCGCGGACGAGGGAGGAGCTCGGCTCCATCGGGATGTATCCCGCGGAGGAGGGCACGGGGGAACGCGCTCCCGCCCCCTTTTGCGGGAGGAAAGAGCTCGCGGAACTGGCGGATGCCGCGCGCGCGGGACAAAACGTAAATTTTCTCGACAAATTTCTGAAAACCATTTGAAATATACGGAAAGATGTGCTAAAATGAGAGGAGCTTTCTGTTGGACTTTTTTTCGGTGATCCGCGGCGGCTTGCCGCCGCTTCGGTTGGAAAAAAATTTCTCCCTTGCGGAGCACACGACCTTGGGCTGCGGCGGGGTCGCGGACGTCGCCGCTTACCCCTCCTGCGGGGAGGAGACCGCGGCGCTCCTGCGCCTTCTCGACAGATACGGGATCCCGCGCTTTTTTCTCGGCGCGGGCGCGAACGTCCTGTCCGACGACGGCAGGTTCGAGGGGGTCGTCGTGCTGTTTTCCCGCATGGACCGCCTGTCCTTCCGCGAGGGAAGGCTGCTTGCGGGCGCGGGCGTGGGGGGCGGTGCGCTCCTCCGTGCCTGCAAAGGGAGCGGAGTCGGCGGATTCGAGCCGTTTGCGGGCATTCCCATGACGGTGGGGGGCGGCATCGCGATGAACGCGGGCGTGCGGGACGGACATCTCGGCGACCGCGTGCGGCGCGTCCTTGCGGCAGACGGAGGGAAGCTCCGCAT
>CANQAX010000075.1 GCA_947589235.1 uncultured Clostridia bacterium | reverse complement strand
TCGCGGAGGCTGCCTACATGACGGGCATGGAGCGCAACGCCGACGTCGTCGTGATGAAGTCGTTCGCGCCGCTCTTCGCCCGCCTCGGCTACACGCAGTGGTGCCCCGACATGATCTGGTTCGACGGCAAGCGGGCGTACGGCTCGGCGAGCTACTACGTCCAGAAGCTGTACAGCCTGTACACGGGGGACGTCTCCTTCCCCGTCTCGACGGACGACGATAAAGTCTTTGCCTCGGCGACGGAGCGCGACGGCATGACCTTCGTGAAGGTCGTCAACGCCTCGGACGAGGAAAAGACGGCGGAGGTCGAAGCGGACTTCGAGTTCGGCGAACTCACCCGCATCATCCGCCTCGAAGGGGAGAAGGGCGACTACAACACGGCGGAGGAGCCGACGAAGATCTCCCCCGAAGAGATCGCGCCCGCGGCGCCCCGCTCGCTCGTCCTCTCGCCGAGGAGCTTCAGCGTACTGGTATTCCGCAAATAATGCTCCGCGCCCCGAACGCACCGCGTTCGGGGCGCGCCCTTCTTCCGCGGAAAATCGCGGGGGACGGGCGTTTTTTCTTTACAAATCCGTTTCATTCCATTATAATAACAGTATGATTTTGCTTGCGGACGGCTGGAAAGACTATTCCGTTCTCATGACGGGGGACGGGTACAAGCTCGAGCGGTGGGGGAAGTATACCCTTCTCCGTCCCGACCCGCAGGTCATCTGGAGCGGGCGGGACCTCTTCCGCGAGGACTTCGACGCGGTGTACCGCAGGAGCGAAAAGGGCGGGGGAGCGTGGGAATTCCGCCGTCCCCTTCCCGAGAGTTGGAATATCTCCTATAAGGAGCTCACCTTCCGCATCAAGCCGATGGGGTTCAAGCACACGGGGCTCTTTCCCGAACAGGCGGTCCACTGGGAGGAGACGGGCGCCATCGTCTCCCGCGCGGTAGCCGCGGGCAGAAAGGTGAAGGTGCTCAACCTGTTCGCCTACACGGGCGGTGCGACCGTCGCGCTCGCGAAGGCGGGGGCGGAGGTCACCCATGTGGACGCGGCAAAGGGCATGGTCGAGCGCGCGGGCGAGAATGCGCGGCTCTCGGGCATCGGAAGCGGGATCCGCTACATCGTGGACGACTGCAAGAAGTTCGTCGCGCGGGAGCTCCGCCGCGGCAACAAATATGACGCTATCGTCATGGACCCGCCCTCCTACGGGAGGGGACCGGGCGGGGAGATGTGGAAGATCGAGGCGGAACTCTTTCCCTTCGTCAGGCTCTGTTCGGAGCTCCTCTCGGACGACCCGCTCTTCTTTCTCATCAACAGCTACACGACGGGTCTGCAGCCCACCGTGCTCTCGAACATGCTTACCCTCGCCCTCGGCGGGCGGAAGGGGAGCGTGAAGGCATACGAGGTGGGCGTTCCCACCGGGGAGGGGATCCCGCTTCCGTGCGGCGCGGGAGGAATATTCGTACATGACTGAACCGTTCGATTTCAATGAAGATGACATCCTCTTCGAGGACAATCACCTGCTCGTCGTCACAAAGGTGCAGAACATCGCCTGCTGCCCCGACGAGAGCGGGGACGACAACCTGCTCGATTCGCTCAAGGCGTACGTCAAGCAAAAGTACGGGAAGGCGGGAAACGTCTATTTGGGGCTCGTGCACCGTCTCGACCGCCCGACGGGCGGCGTGATGGTCTTTGCCAAGACGAGCAAGGCGGCGGCGCGGCTCTCCCTGCAGATGAGGGAGGGGGACTTCGAGAAGAGGTATCTCGCCGTGCTCATCGGCACCCCCGACCCCGAAGAGGGCAGGCTCGAGAACTGGCTCAAGAAGAACGCCGTCAACAACATGGTCTACCTCTGCCCGCAGGGGACGGACGGCGCGCGGTTCGCCTCGCTCGACTACCGCGTGTTGCAGGCGGAGAGCGGGCTCTCCCTCTGCGACATCAAGCTGCACACGGGCAGGAGCCACCAGATCCGCGTGCAGACGGCGGGGATCTCCCACCCCGTGTACGGCGACATGCGCTACGGCGGCGAGCGGGCGAAGAAGGGAAAGCTCGCGCTGTGGGCGTATTCGCTCGCCTTCACGCACCCCGTCACCAAGGAGCGCATGCGCTTTGTCGCCGAGCCGCCCGCGGACGAGGCGCCGTGGAGCCTCTTCGATACCCGTTCGGCGCTCCGCCCCGTGTGAGTCGGGCGTATTTTTCGTGAAAATTTGCAATTTTTCCCCAACGGCGGCATTTACCGCTTGACGACGGGGAAAAATTCGTGTAAAATAGGAAAAGCGTAAAATAGAAAGTAAAGTTCGGGCGCGTGCGCCCGTATGGGGTTTTTGCTCATGAGTAAGGTCAAATTTCGTTCGTTCGCGATCCTTTCGTTCTTCGTCTTGTTCGCGCTCTGTCTCGGGCTCGGGTTCGGGCTTCTGTCCCCCCGCACGAGGGCGAGCGCCGACGAAAAGACGTATTCTCCCTCCTCGCTCTTCTGGTCCCGCACGGGCGGCGAGGTGAAGGCATATAAGGCGAACGGCGATGCCGCGGCATACGTCACCTTTGAATTTTCCGACGGCGGGTCGGTGGAATACCACCGCGACCTCGCCCTCAAGTGGTACGAAGCGGCGGAAGCGGGCACTTCGGAGCTCGCCAATCCCGGCGCCGCAACCTACTTTTCGATGACCTTCGCCTTCGGTCAGCTCAACTTCGAGAGCTACACGGTGAGCTTCTCGAGCGCGGAGGAGAACATCACCAAGGACGGACAGGCTGTCAACCGCATCGTGTTCGCAAACACCGGGGCGGGCGTCGAGGCATATGTCAAGAACTCCGCGGACGAGGAGTCCGCGCACCTCACCGTCGACCCCGCGGCGGACATCGCCGTCACCTTCTCGAAGGAGGGGGCGGAGGGCGCCTGCGAAGAGGATGAATTCGCCGTCCGCATCGGGGGCGAATACCTCGGCACCTTCGACAACGTCGGCGGCAACTTCATGGAGTACCGCACGTCGGGCACCACCAATATCCCCGTCACCTTCGAGGCGAAGCTCACCGAGGCGGCGAAGTCCCAAAACAGGACGCAGAAGGTGTTCATGAAGTCCCTCAACGGGCAGACGCTCGAAGTCACGGGCGGCACCGACGGGGCGGCGAGCATCGCGGAAGGGGACACGTCCGTCGAGTACGTCGACGGCAGAGTGACCGACAACCATCCCGCCGCGCTCGTCATGAGCGAAAAGGTGTACGCCTTCACGCTCGGGCAGCGGTTCAACCTCGACTACGAGGCAATCGACGTCTGCAACGACAGCCCTACCCCCCGCAGGACGTTCTACATGCTCAAGAAGAATGAGGACGGCAGCTGGCACAAGCCGAGCGAGACGACGGACGACGACTATACGACGCTCTCGACGAACAGCTACTTCATGCCCCCGAACGACGGGAACGACGCCGAGGAGGAGTACGTCTCCATCCGCGTCACCCTCAACGACGGGCGAGACGGCGCGCTGCAGGAGTACATCTATCTCACTTGGTATGCCGACCTCGACGCGGACGTCGTCCGCACGCTCGGCGAAGGGGAGAACAGGTTCGACTATATCCTCGTCAACCGCGAGCGCAAGGGTCCTTCCTATACTGTCGTCACGGCGAAGGACGCCGACCCCGATGTGGAGAACGACGAGGGCTCCAACGTGTTCGAGGACCCGGATGACTACGTCGGGGAGTATCAGAAAAAGCTCGATGAGCTCGCGAAGGATACGGGCTGCGGCTCGGGCGCGTACTTCTATCTTCCGTCCCTGCGCAACCTCATCTCGAGCGACTATGCCGACTACCGCAACCTGCGGTTCAACATCTATGTCAAGAAGCCCGTCTCGGGCACGAGCGCCTCGTCGGAATCCTCCCTCCGCTACAACAACCTGCGCTTTCAGGTGGATACCGAGGGTCAGTACGTGTTCCGCGTGGCGGCGTCCGACGCTGCGGGCAACTCCATGATGTACTACGTGGACGGGGAGCTCGTCGCCGTCACGAACGAGAACATCTGGGACATCGAGGAGATCCCCGAGTTCAAGATCTGGATCGGGTACAGGGGCGCGACCATCGAGCCCGCGGGCGAGCAGAGCATCGGCTACCGCGGCAGCACCTACAACATCTCGCAGTTCGAGATCGTCGAGGGCAGCGGCTGCAAGAAGGAGTACGAGCTGTTCTTCATCGACCAGTCCAAGCTCCAGCCCGGGCAGAGCCTTCCCTCCTACTCCGACCTCGTCGAGAATGCGGATACCTACTTCGGGGAGGGCGGCGCGTACGCTTCCTGCCTCAAGGCGATCCGCGAGTACAATCCCGACATCACCTCCGATGACGACAGGTGGGCGGATACCGACAACGATTACAGCTGGAATCCCGATTCCTCGCTCTCCTTCGTCCCGCAGAGCTCGGGCTACTACGTCGTCCGCCTCGACCATACCGACCCCAACTACCATGCGGGCGCGTCGCAGTCGGCGTATCAGGTCATCGAGATCCGCAACCCCATCGACTTCATCCCGGGCGAGACGAACTGGTTCAGGAACAACGTGACCTCGGTCATCCTGTTCTCCATCTCCGCCGTGCTTGCGGTCATCATCATCATTCTGTTCGTGGTGAAGCCCTCCGACAAGAAGGTGGAGGAAGTCGACCTCGGCAAGCTCAAGGGCAGGAAGTCCGTGAAGGCGGAAGCCGCCCCCGAAAAGCAGAAGGGCAAGAAGTCCAAGAAGAGGGAAGAAGATCCCGAAGAGCCCGAGGAAAAATAAAGAAACATTCCGCCGCCTCCGTGCGGCGGATTTCTTTTTGCCCTTTTTGGGTTTTGGGGCGTCCGCGGGCGGATTTCGCGGCGGAAAAATTCTCCGTATATTTCCGCGGAAGCGGTCCAAACTGATGGCAGGAGGAAATCATGGTAATCGCAAACATCATCTCTTATATCCTTGTCCTGCTCGGGGCGCTGAATTGGGGGCTGTTCGGCATCTTCAATTTCAACCTCGTGTCGGCGGTCCTGATGGGACCGCGCAGCGTCGGCTCGATCATCGTGTATTCGCTGATCGCAATTGCGGCGCTCTGGCTCATTCTCTCGCCCATCATCACGAACGGGGCTCTCAAGCTGCGCGGAGACCGCGTAGTCCGCGAGAAGTCCAAGGCGTGACGAAAGAAGGGGTGCGGACGGGCATAAACGGTTGCCCGCCCGCATTTTTTATACTATGTGTATCTGCGACCTGAAGCGGGGCGAGCGCGCCGTCGTGCTCAAAGTGGAACAGTCTGCTCCCGTGCGCGAGCGCCTGCGCGCGTTCGGGATCTTCACGGGCGCAAAGCTCACCCTTCTGAAGGTCTCCCCCCTCAAAAAGACGTACCTCGTCGAGGCGGGGAGCGGAAAGATTGCGGTGGGGAGGGAGATCGCCGCGGGGGTGCGCGTATGGCGGGTGTGAAGCTCCTCCTCGTCGGGAGCCCGAATGCGGGCAAGAGCACCCTCTTCAACCTTCTCACGGGCGGGCACGCGAAGGTCGGGAACTGGCACGGCGTCA
>CANQAX010000074.1 GCA_947589235.1 uncultured Clostridia bacterium | reverse complement strand
ATGGGGTTGGTCTGGTCCATGAACTGCGACAGCTGCGAGGAGCCGAAGAATTCGCGGATGACCGCCGAGATGGGACGGACGTTGATGAGGGACGAGGGCGTGACTTCCATGGGATCCGCCGTCGCCATGCGCTCCTTGATGAGGCGCTCGAGCCTCGACATGCCGATGCGGAGCTGGTTCTGAAGGAGCTCGCCGACCGAACGCACCCTGCGGTTGCCGAGATGGTCGATCTCATCGATGGAGCCGATGTCATAGCAGAGGTCGAGGTTGGTCGAGACCGCCGCCACGATGTCGTCCACCGTGATGCACTTGTGGTTGAGCTTTTCGACGAGGGGCTTAATCGCCTTCTTCTCGGCGGCGGTGAGGAGCCCCCCGATCCGCTCGCCCGCCTCTAAATCGACGGGCGCGTCCGAGGGCGCCGCGTTCGGCTCCCTCGAGAGAATTTCATGGAACAGACGGCACGCCGCGACGAAGTTCAGGCGGTCGGAACGGCGCTTCTCGCGGTTCTTCTTCTCCTCCTGCTTCTCGTCCGCCTCGGGAGCGGTCTCGCGGGTGTAGTAGATGGCATTGATCTCGTCGAGATACTTGTCGGCGACTTCCTCGTCGGAGAGGGTCGCGCAGTCCGCAGCTATCTTGCGGCTGAACACGAAGTTGGGATAGTACACCGTGCGGAGCAGCCCCAAGAGCTTGGGGTCCTTGTCGGAGAGCGCCGCAAAGTCCACGGTGTTGTTCGCGATGATCTTGTGCGAGATCTCGCCCTGCTCGGGGTCGTTGACGAGGACGTAAACCTCGTTGATGCCCGCGTTCTGGATGACGCGCGCCTGCTCGTCGGTGACCGTCTCGCCGCTCGTGCCGAGGATCTCCCCCGTCTCGGGATGGACGATGTCCTGCGCGAGCCTGCACCCCGGAAGGCGGTAGGCGAGGTTGAGCTTCTTGTTGAACTTATACCGCCCCACCTTCACGACGTCGTAGCGGCGCGGGTCGAAGAAGAGGTTGGTGAGGTGCTGGCGGACGGAATCCTCCGTGGGCACTTCGCCGGGACGGAGGCGGCGGTAGAGCGCAATGAGACCGTCCGACTCCGAACGGATGGGCGGATTGTCCTTTTCGTCCTTTTCGATGGTGGCGGCGATCATCTTGTTGCCGCCGAAGAGCTCGGTGAGCGCCCTGTCCGAACCGTACCCGAGCGCACGCAGGAGGACGGTCGCGGTGAGCTTGCGCTTGCGGTCCACGCTGACCCAGAGCACGCCCTGCGGGTCCTGCTTGAATTCGAGCCATGCGCCGCGGTTGGGAATGACGGTCGTCTCGTAGATCTTCTTGCCCGTCTTGTCCGTCTCGGAGACGTTGTTGACGCCGGGCGAACGGACGAGCTGGGAGACGATGACGCGCTCCGCGCCGTTGATGATGAAGGAGCCGTTCTCCGTCATGAGCGGGAAGTCGCCCATGAACACGGTCTGCTCGATCTGCTCGTTCTTGACCTTGTTGTTGAGGCGGACCTTCACGCGGAGCGGCTTGGCATACGTCGCGTCGCGGTTGCGGCACTCCTTCTCGTCGTACTTCATGTTCGGACCGAGCTCGAAGTCGCCGAAGTGAAGCTCGAAGTGGTCGGAGAAATCGGTGATGGGCGAATAGTCCTCGAAGATCTCGGCGATCCCCTCGTTGATGAACGTCTCGTAGCTCTTCTTCTGAATTTCAACGAGGTCGGGAATGGGAATGACTTCGTTGATCGAGCCGAATTTTCTCCGTTCGGTCTTGCCGTACTTCACGATCGGCAAATTCATTCCTTGGTTGGGTAAGTTCATCCGCAAATAACTCCTTTTATTGATGTTATCATTTGGCGATCTACCGAGTATATCTTTTCATCGATAAAAATCGAAATGCTTGAAGAAATTGTACCTTCCCCCCTTTACAATCGCAGGAAAAAGCGATATAATAGGAAAAGGTTAACCGTTTGAAACGCCGTTTTTCCGCCCGAAAACCGTGCGAAACGGCACAAAGAGACAGTTTACATAGTGATACAGTATGGTATTATACCCCTCGGGCAAAAAGATGTCAATCGGTTTTGCTCGCGGAAAAAATTTTTTTTGCGATTTCGCGAAAAAAAGTCGGCATTCCCCCTCTTTCGCGCGGGGGAAAAGGAGGAGCACGGTGCGCGTCGATAAATTTTTGAAGGTCTCGCGCATTCTGAAGCGCCGCTCCGTCGCACAGGAAGCGGCGGCTGCGGGAAAAATTTCGGTGAACGGGCGGGAAGTCAAGCCCGCCTACCGCCTCAAGGTGGGCGACGTCGTCGAGGTCGCCTTCTCCGCGGGGACGCTCCGCTTCCGCGCGCTCGGGCTCAAGGAGACGGTGAAAAAGGACGAGGCAGCGAGCCTCTATGAAGTGATCTCGGAGTAAAATTCCGAAGTATGGACGGCGGAATATGATCTCTCTCATTCTCTGTGCCGCGGGAAGCGGCGAGCGGGCAAATCTTCCCGTCAACAAAATTTTTTATCCCTTGGAGGGCATGCCCGTGCTGTGCCGCTCCCTCTCCGCGTTTGCGCCGTTTGCGGACGAAATGCTCGTCTGCTGCCGCGCCGAGGACGAGGCGGACATCCTTCCCCTCCTCTCCCCCTATGAAAACGCCCGCACCGTGCGCGGCGGAGCGACGCGGGCAGAGACCGTCCGCCTCGCACTCGAAGCCGTTTCGGGCGACATCGTGCTCGTGCACGACGCGGCGCGCCCGTTCGTGACGGCAAAGATCATCCGCGACTGCATCGAGAGCGTGAAAACGTACGGCAGCGGCGTGTGCTCGCTCCCCGCGACGGACACCGTCGTGTTCACGGGGAAGGGATACGAGACGCCCTCCCGCGACCATATTTATACCGTGCAGACGCCGCAGGGCTTCCGCACCGACCGCCTGCGCGCGGCATATGCCGCGGCGCTTTGCGCGGGCGCATGTGACCGCTTCACCGACGACAGCGGGCTCTACGCCGCCTATGCGGAGGAGCCCCGCCTCTTCCGAGGGGACAGGTGCAACGTCAAGCTGACCTATCCCGAGGACTTCACCCCCGCGGCGCGCGTCGGCTTCGGAACGGACACGCACGCTTTCGCCCATCAGGATGAAATTGACCGCGGGATCGCGCGGCTCAACCTCAACTATATCAAGCTGTGCGGGGTAGCCGTCCCCTCCGACCGCGCCATCGAGGCGCACAGCGACGGCGACGTCCCCGTCCACGCGCTCATGGACGCGCTTCTCTCCGCGATAGGCGAGCGCGACATCGGCTATCATTTCCCCGACACCGACCCCGCCTATGCGGGCGCCGATAGCATGAAACTGCTGGAACGGGTGATGAAAATGGTACATGGGGGCGGATTTTCCGTCAAGAATGCCTCGGTTTCCATTCTGTGCGAGAGACCCCGCCTCTCCCCGTACATCGAAAATATGCGAAACAATCTCCGCGCCGCGCTCGGGTGCGAGGCGGTCGGTATCGCCGCGGGCACGAACGAGAAACTCGGCTACATCGGCGAGGGTCGCGGCATCACCGCCTATGCCACCGTGCTGTTGAAATAGTATGTATCTCGAAATTTGGCTCCCGTTCGTCATCATCTTCGCCTTCGCCGCGATCCTTGCCGTCGCGGCGTATGCCGCCTACCGCAGAGCGGGACGAAAATGGCAGTTCCCCCGTTGGTGGCGGAAGAAAGATGCGGGCGAACAGGGAGAACAGATCGTCGCCGACCTCTTAAAGCGATGTGCGCGGGAGGGCGACAAGATCGTCTCCAATCTCATTTTGACCAATCCCGAAACGGGCATGACCGCGGAGATCGACCATATCTTCCTCTCCACGCGCGGTTTTTTTGTCATCGAGGTCAAGAACCTTGCGGGGACGATTTACGGCGGAGAAGAGGAACGGGAGTGGCGGCAGGTGCTCGGTTGGGACGAGCCGACCGTCAATTCCTTCCGTTCCCCCATCAAGCAGAACGGCACGCACATCTACAATCTGAAAAAAGTCCTGCACACGCGCGTTTTTATGGAGAACATCGTCATCTTCGTGCGGGCGAACATCGAAAATGTCCATTGTGCTTCCGTCTTTAAGCCCGAACAATTTGAGGACTATCTCGATTCCGTTGAAACAGCGCCGATTTCCGAACAAAAGCGGGATTCGCTGTATGCGGAACTCCTGAAATTGCAGGAACGAGCCGTCTCGAAGGAAGAACACATTCAAAATATCCACGAGCAACAGTGGAAAATCGAACACAATATCTGTCCGCGCTGCGGGAAGCCTCTCGTCCTGCGAAAAGGTCCCTACAGCGCATTCTATGGCTGTTCGGGATACCCCGACTGCACCTTCACGAGACAAATTCCGAAGGAAGAGGAATAACGACCATGCCCAAAGCAACAACACAATTCGTGTGCAACGAGTGCGGATACGCAAGCCCCAAGTGGTTGGGGCGGTGTCCCGACTGCGGAAAGTTCAACACCCTCATCGAGGAGGAACTCCCCGCCGCCCTTCCCGCAAAGAAGGCGGCGCGCCCCGCCCTCTCCTCCAAGCCCGTTCCCCTCTCGCAGGTCAAGTTTGAAGCCTACGAGCGGGTCTCCTCGGGCATTCCCGAGCTCGACGTCGTCTTGGGCGGCGGGATCGTGCGCGGCTCCCTCGTGCTCGTGGGCGGCGACCCCGGCGTCGGAAAATCCACCCTCCTCACCGAGGTCGCGGCGCACCTTGCAAAAGAGCATAAGGTGCTCTACCTCTCGGCGGAGGAGAGCTGTTCGCAGGTCAAACTGCGGTGCGAGCGGCTGGGGCTCGACTCCGAAAACCTGCTCCTCCTCAACGAGACTTGCATCGAGAACGCCGAGGAGCATTTCTACGGCGCGGAATATGTCGTCGTGGATAGCATTCAGGCGGTGTATACCGAGACGATGTCCTCGGCGGCGGGCTCCGTCGGTCAGGTGCGCGAGTGCGCAAGTAAGCTGATGCGCATTGCGAAGTCGCGCGGGATCACCTTCTTCATCGTCGGGCACGTCACGAAGGAGGGAACGCTCGCGGGACCCAAGGTGCTCGAACACATCATGGACGCCGTCCTCTACTTCGAGGGCGAGCGCACGGAGAACTTCAAAATTTTGCGCGCCGTCAAGAACCGCTTCGGCTCGGTGCAGGAAGTGGGCGTGTTCGAGATGACGGGCGAGGGCATCTACGGGCTCACCGATTACTCCTCCCTCTTTTTATCGGACAGCCGCGGCGTCGCGGCGGGCGCCGTCGTTACGCCGAGCGAGACGGGCAACCGCTGTATGATGGTGGAGATCCAAACGCTCATGGCAAAGACGAACTACGGCCTGCCGCGCAGAATGTCCTTGGGGGTCGATTTGAACCGCCTCATCGTGCTCGTCGCCGTTCTCGAAAAGCGGTGCGGCTTGCCGCTCGGAATGCAGGATATTTACCTGAACGCCATGGGCGGCATCCGTTTGAACGAGCCCAGCGCCGACCTTGCCGTCTGCGCCGCCCTCGCCTCGGCGGAGAAGATGATCCCCGTGGAAAAATTCACCGCGGTGTTCGGCGAAGTGGGCCTCAC
>CANQAX010000073.1 GCA_947589235.1 uncultured Clostridia bacterium | reverse complement strand
ATAGCGGGGAAAGGAAGCCTTACCCTTCCTCGGGAAGGGGAAGGTGGCACGGCGCAAGCCGTGACGGATGGGGATGGAAACATATTCTACCAATCTCCATCAGTCCCCTTGCGGGGACAGCTTCAGCACAAGGCACGCCTACGGCGCCCTTTGCGAAGGGGGAAGCCTCAAATGCGGTCGACCTTTTTATGACACCCCCTCCGCGGGAGGGAGCTCCACACACAAAAATCCGTAAAACCTTGTAAAATTTTGCAAAACGTCAAAAAAACGTTTGACAATGCCGCAAAAATTTGGTATTCTTAACACACAAAGCAGAGGCGAACCCTTCTCTCCGCGGCTGCAACGGCGGCGCGGGTCAATGACTTCGGTAATGTCACGGTATGATCCGTGCATAAAAAAGTTCAACGGGTTTCTTCTGGAACCCGTTTTTTTTGTGAGGAATATGGCTGTCAGAAATCAAAATCAGTTGAATGGGGAGATCCGCGACCGCGAGGTTCGCGTCATCTCCGAAACGGGCGAAATGCTCGGCGTCATGTCCTCGCGCGAGGCTTTGCACCTTGCCGAGGAAGCCGATCTCGACCTCGTCAAAATTTCTCCCAACGCCGTTCCGCCCGTCTGCAAGATCATGGACTACGGCAAGTTCAAGTTCGAGCAGGCGAAGAAGGAAAAGGAGAACCGCCGCAACCAGAAGATCGTCGAGCTCAAGGAAGTCCAGCTCTCCATGACCATCGACGTCGGCGACCTCAACGTGAAGGCGAAGCAGGCGACCAAGTTCTTGGAGCAGGGCAACAAGGTGAAGGTAACCATCCGTCTCCGCGGCAGGCAGATGGCGCACGCGAATCTCGCGAAGGACGTCATCATGAAGTTCTGCGACGGATTGAAGGAAATTTCCGTCATCGAAAAGCCGCTCAACATGGAAGGGCGCAATCTCATACTCATTCTCGCGCCGTCGAAGAAGTGACATCCCGCGCTATTGCGCGGTCAATCAAGAAAACGCAAATTTTTTGGAGGATAAAGGTATGCCGAAACAGAAATCGCACAGCGGTTCCAAAAAGCGCTTCTGGCTCACCGGCTCCGGGAAGGTCAACAGACCTCACGGCGGCAAGAACCACAAGGCGGAAACCAAGAACAGAAAACGCAAGAGAAACTTGCGGCAGGTGACGCTCGTCTCCTCGGCTCAGGAGAACAACGTCAAGAAGATGATCCCCTATAAGGATTAAGGGAGGCGAACCATGAGAATCAAGAGAGGCGTCAACGCAGTCAAAAAGCGCAGAAAGATCTTCAAACTGTCCAAGGGATATTTCGGTTGCAAGAGCAAGAACTACCGCATCGCCCGTCAGGCGGTGATGAAGTCGTTGCAGTATGCATACGTCGGCAGAAAGCGCAGAAAGCGCGACATGCGCTCCCTCTGGATCGCAAGGATCAACGCGGGCGCGCGCATCAACGGGCTTTCCTATTCCAAGCTGATGCACGGGCTGAAGGTCGCGGGCATCGATCTCAACCGCAAGATGCTCGCCGATCTCGCCGTGAGCGACGAAAAGGCGTTCGCGGAACTCTGCGGCAAGGCGAAAGCCGCCCTGTAAGAGAAAAAGCCTTTCACCGAAAGGCTTTTTTCACGATATGCTAATCGTATCCAAGCAAAATCCCGCGGTGAAGGAGCTCGCCTCCCTCAAGGAGAAAAAGGGGAGACGGGAACGCGGGACCTTCCTCGTCGAGGGCGACAAGATGGTCTCGGAGTGCGCGGCATGCGGCATGGAGATCGTGCGCATCGCCGTGTGCGAGGAACAGGCGGAAAAGCTTGCTCGGGCAAAGCAGATTGCGCCCGAGGTGCTCCTTCTCGGCAGGGACGCGTTCGGGGCGATCTCCGACGAAAAGACGCCGCAGGGCGTATTAGCCGAGGTGAAGATCCCCAAATTCGAGCTCGCCCCGCCCGAGGGAAATTGTTTGCTCCTCGACGGGCTTTCCGATCCCGCGAACGTGGGCGCCATCATGCGGACAGCCGCCGCAGCGGGCTATCGGGAAATCTACCTTGCCGACTGCGCCGACCCGTATTCGCCCAAGAGCGTGCGGGCAAGCATGAGCGGCGTGTTCTTCTCCAAGCTCATGCGGGGCGCGCGGGCGGAAATTCTCGGAGCGCTCCGCGGCGTCACCCTCATCGCGGCGGATATGGGAGGGGAGAACATCTTCTCCTTCGTCCCGCAGGGGAAGTTCTGCCTCTGCATCGGCAACGAGGGGAACGGGCTTTCGGACGAAGTCCGCTCCCGTGCGGATAGAACCGTCGGCATTCCGATGGAGAAGCACACGGAGAGCCTGAACGCCGCCGTCTCGGCGGGAATTCTGATGTATTTATTGAAAAGGTAACGTCTCTTGCCCCTCCGCATAAAGGGGAGGAGTAGGGGAAATGGAACGCCTCTTGCCCCCCCTGCGTAAGGGGGAGGGAGTAGGGGAAATGGAACGCCTCTTGCCCTCCCGCATAAAGGGGAGGTGTAGGGGAAATGGAACGCCTCTTGCCCTCCACCTGCGTAAGGGGGAGAAGCGGGGGAAATGGAACGCCTCTTGCCATCCCCTGCGTAAAGGGGAGGAGTAGGGGAAATGTAATGCCTCTTGCCCCCCGCGTAAAGATGAGGAGTAGGGGAAATGGAACGCCTCTTGCCCTCCCCCTGCGTAAGGGGGAGGGGTAGGGGAGGGGGTACGCCCAAATTTTCATAGTGCGCACAACCAATCACGATATTTCGGAGGTAATCTTATGTCAGGTCACAGCAAATGGCACAACATACAGGCAAAGAAGGGGAAGGCGGATGCCGCGCGCGGCAAGCTCTTCACCAAGATCGGGCGCGAACTTGCGGTCGCGGCGAAGGGGAACCCCAATCCCTCGACCAATTCCAAGCTCGCCGACGTCATCGCCAAGGCGAAGGCGGCGAACATGCCCAACGACAACATCGAGCGCTCCATCAAGAAGGCAGCGGGGGAGCTCGGCGACAAGGAGTTCAAGGAGCTCACCTATGAAGGGTACGGCGTCGGCGGGGCTGCGGTCATCATCACGACCCTCACCGACAACAACAACCGCACCGCGAGCGACGTGCGCGCCATCATGTCCAAGCACGGCGGCTCGCTCGGCACGACGGGGAGCGTCTCCTACATGTTCGAGACGAAGGGCGTCATTGTCGTCGACAAGACGATGTCCGAGGACGAGATCACCGAGCTTGCCATCGAGGCGGGCGCGGACGACGTCGTGACGCAGGACGACGCATTCGAGATCTACACGACCCCCGCGGCGTTCTCCGAGGCGCGTAAGTACCTCGAGGAGAAGGGGCTCGAATTTTTGCAGGCGGAGATCTCGATGATCCCGCAGAATAGGATCGTTCTGCCCGAAGAAAAGCTTGAGACCTTCCGAAAGATGCTCGAGCGGCTCGAGGAAAACGACGACGTGCAGGACGTGTATCACAACGTCGAACTTCCCGAAGAGGACGAAGAGGAATAACCAAAAAAAGCGGCTTAAAAGCCGCTTTTTTTGACCCCATGTCCTATTTTACTTCTTTTTTCCGAGTTCGGAAAGCGCCGCCGAGAGGAAGGCTTCCGCAGTCGAATTCTTGCGGATGATTTCCCTCGCAACGTCGGACGTGCACCAGCGCGTCTCCTCGATCTCCTCATTGAGCACGGGTTCGCCCTCGTCCGTCGTGACGAGGAATCCGAGCATGAGGAGATTTTTTTCGTCGTGGAAGCGCGAGCCGAGATACCGCCACTTCAGGGCGTTCAGCTTGGTCTCCTCGCGCAGCTCGCGGGGAATGGACTTCTCCGCGCTCTCGCCCTTCTTGATATAGCCCGCAAAGAGCTTGTAATCCTCGTCGCCGACATGGCGTGCGAGGAGCACCTTGTTTTCGGCGCGGTTGGTCACCACCATCGCGACGGCGACGGGGAAGAAGGGGAACTTGAACTTTTCGCATTTCGGGCAATATGGAACGAGCCCCTCGTTTTCGAGAAACCGAAGGGTGAGTTTTTCGCCGCAATCCCTGCAATACATACGATACACCTCCGTATTTCCAACTATTTTACCCCCAAAATCCCGACTTGTCAACCCCTTTCGGAAAAATAAATGCAAAAAATTCTCGAAATCTGTAAAATAATTGCATGTTTTTCGGGTTTTGGCGCGGGTGAGGGGGAAGCGCTCCGCCTCGGTTCCCCAAAAATAGCCGCGGAGTTTGCGCGGAAATTTTCCCCGTTTGCTTGACATAAATATGATGGATATAGTATAATCGTATTTGTGATTTTCGGGGAGCGGATGTTCCCCGCGTCACGCAAGAGGTGATCGTATGCTTACATCGATTTGCGGGATCAATTGGGGAGACGAAGGAAAGGGGAGAATGGTAGACCTGCTCTCCTCCGATTATGACATCGTCTGCCGCTATCAGGGCGGCAACAACGCGGGTCACACCGTCATCAACGAGCGCGGCAAGTTCGTTCTCAATCTGCTCCCTTCGGGGATCCTGCGCGAGAACGTCGTCAACGTGCTCGGGCTCGGCATGGTCGTCGACATCCGCCACCTCTGCGAGGAGATCGGAAGGCTCCGCGAGCAGGGGATCAAAATTTCGCCCGACAATCTCAAACTGTCCGACCGTGCGGTCATCACCATGCCCTATCATGTGCTTCTCGACTGCCTCGAAGAGGACCGCCTTGCGGGCAAGAAGTTCGGCTCGACGCGCCGCGGCATCGCGCCCGCGTATGCCGACCGCTTCATGAAGAAGAGCTTCCGTCTCGGCGAACTTCTCCATCCCGAGATCCTCGCGCAGAAGATTTCGGACATCGCCGAGTGGAAGAACCTCACCGTCGCGGGGGGATACGGGCACGCGCCCATCACCGCGGACGAACTTTCCGAGTACTTCCGTAAGTACGGCGAGCCCCTGAAGCCCTACATCTGCGACGTGGGGCAGTTCCTCACCGAGGCGAACGAGGCGGGGAAGAACATCCTCTTCGAGGCACAGCTCGGCGCCCTTCGCGACATCGACTACGGCATCATTCCCTATACTTCGAGCAGCTCGACCATTGCGGCGTTTGCTCCCATCGGCGCGGGCGTTCCCCAGCTCAAGCTCGACCGCTCCATCGGCATCATGAAGGCATATTCGAGCTGCGTGGGCGAAGGTCCGTTCACCGCCGAATATTTCGGCGAGCAGGCGGAAAAGCTCCGTGCCGCGGGCGGAGAATACGGCGCCGCGACGGGCAGACCGAGGCGCGTCGGACCGTTCGACGCGGTCGCTTCCCGCTACGGCATCCGCTGTCAGGGCGCCGACGAGATCGCCCTCACCAAGCTCGATATCCTGTCCGGCTACCCCGAGATCGAGGTCTGCACGGCGTACGAGCTCGACGGAAAGGTCATCCGCGACTTCCCGTATCCCGACCTTCTGGACCGCTGCAAGCCGGTATTCGAGAGGGTGAAGGGGTGGAATTGCGACATTTCGTCCTGCCGCAAGCCCTCCGACCTCCCCAAGGAGGCGATCGGCTACGTCCGTCTGCTCGAGGAGCTGTGCGGTTGCAAGATCACCTATGTCT
>CANQAX010000072.1 GCA_947589235.1 uncultured Clostridia bacterium | reverse complement strand
CCGAACAGCATCGTGCTCTCGGGGTACATCTGCAAGCCGCCCGTCTACCGCACGACGCCCTTCAACCGCGAGATCGCAGACCTTCTCATCGCCGTCAACCGCGCGTACAACAAGTCGGACTACATTCCCTGCATCGCATGGGGACGGAACGCCCGCTTCGTGCAGAACCTCAAGGTGGGGGACAGGATCGCCCTCTCGGGGCGCATCCAGAGCCGCGAATACCAGAAGCGCCTGTCCGAGACGGAGGCGGTCACCATGACGGCGTACGAGGTCTCGGTGTCCAAGCTCGCTGCCTTCGACGAGAGCGACAATTTTGACCTCGACCACGAATTCGATCTCTATGCCGTCAATTCGGCGGAATGAGCCCGATTTGCTTGACAACCTCGCGCGTTCGGCGTAAAATTGTGCCGAAATACGGAGGTGGATCATGAAACAGAACAAGACGGCTGTCCTCGTTGTGGACATGCTCAACGACTTTGTGACGGGAGCCCTGAAGTGCGACAGAGGGCTCGCCATCGTCCCCAAGACGGCGGAACTTCTCCGCGGCGCGCGGAAGGCGGGTGTTCCCGTCATCTTCTGCAACGACGCGCACCTGAAGGGCATCGACCATGAACTTGAGCTCTGGGGCGACCACGCGATTGCGGGCACCAAGGGCGCCGAGGTCATTCCCGAACTCGAACTCTGCGAGAAGGACTACGTCGTCGAAAAGCGCAGATATTCGGGCTTCTTCCATACCGATCTGGACCTGCTCTTGAAGGAACTCGGCGTGGATACGGTCGTCGTGACGGGGCTCCACGCGCACATGTGCGTGCGGCACACGGCGGCGGACGCCTACCAACTCGGCTACAACGTCATCGCCGCCATCGACGCGATGGATTCCTTCACGAAGGAGGACTACGAGTACGGCATCAAGTATCTGAAGGATACCTACGGCGCCGAACTTGTGAAGTCCGACGACCTTCTCACCCGCTGGGGCGTGAAGTAAAAAAAGCGTCAAAGGAATGCAATTTTTGAATGGGTGCGCCGCGGCTCTGCCGCGGCGCACCCATTCAACGCCGACTGCTCCAACTCTCGTCGCCCCCTTGCTTGTCATTTCTCCACGCGCCGCTTACGCGGCTTGGTCGAAATGACAGAAATCCCCGCAGTTCGCTCGCGTTAGGCGCCTCATGCTGCCCCGCCGAGGACGGGACAGCATGAGGCGCCTTTGCCCCCTCCCGCGGAGGGGGATTTTGTGCGCAATCATGCGCCGTTGAATGCGGAACCCCCTCCCTACCCTCCCCCTTACGAAGGGGGAGGGTAGGGAGGGGGTTGTAATTCGCCCCGCCGCTTTTCTCGGCGCCGCTGCTCCCCTGTCCTACGCGTCATTCTGAACCTGCCGCTGCCCTTGCGGCGGGTGAAGAATCCCGAACATGAAAATTCGGACTTCGTTTATCGGGATTCTTCGCTACGCTCAGAATGACGCGGAACGCATGCCCTTCTCGTCGCCACTCGTGGAACACACGCCAACCCCCTCCCCTGCCCCTCCCCCTTGCAAAGGGAGAGGGTATAAAAAGAGGCGAAGCGTCATTTGTGTGCCCACCCCCCTGCCCCTCCCCCTTGCAAAGGGAGAGGGTATAAAAAGAGGCAAAGCGTCATTTGTGTGCCCACCCCCCCCCTACCCCCCTCCCCGCAAACGGGGAGGGGGGTAGGGGGGGCACATGAACCGCGCGTCCTTCTCCTTATAAAAAAAAGTGGACGAAATCCACTTTTTATTGCTGTTCTGCTTCTTGAGACTCTTTTTCGATTAACATTTGTAATGTGTTTTGTGGCAAATCTATAGAAACTGTGGCATCGCTAACCACTGTATAATCACCTTTATCAAAATACTTGTCTACTGCTCCAGTAGGAAATACCAAAGACAATCCGTCGTTTTTAATATTGACATGTTTTTCTTGTATTTGGTTGCCGTCATAGCAAACTAGACTATGATAATCATATTGTGGACCATTAGTTCCACTCCAGCCCAGCCAAAGAGCATTATCATAGTTTTCGAATAATGTCTTTTGCATTTTGGTTATTGACTCAGCATATTTGCTGGCGTCGTTGCGCAAAAATTGATAAACACATTTTGATTCAATATGTTGAGCATCTATTTTTAGTCCTGTAGTGCTTGCAGCTTTAAGGTCATATCCGGCTTGTGCTGGGAGAGTAACCGTCCCGTATTGCAAGAAGTCTGACTTTGTTGGAGTTGTGCCGGTTAATATGAAACCAATCGTTGTGTGCGTATTATCTGTTTCAACATAAATATCTTGCAATTCAATTGTCGACCCTCGGAGAGTGTTCATTGCTTTATAATATTGAAAAATTGGATCTAAGTTTTCAAGGATTGCAGATTTAGACTCAACATAAGAAAACTTTTCTACTGGTTTGTCATCTGGTTCCTGATCGTCAGGCTCTTTGTCGTCTGGATTTTGGTCATCTGGATTTTGTGGGCCTGGGTCGTCAGGCTCTTGATCATCTGGCTCCTTGTCGTCTTTGCCTGGGGTTGGGTCAACAGGGGTTGTGCCAGGGTCCTCTGGCTGAGTTTGCTGATTCCCGCCCGGAGTTACTGGCTCCTCATAAGGTGGATATTCAGGCACAAGACCATTTGTTTGTCCGCCGTTATCCTTGCAGCCCACAAATGAAAACAGCATTGTTGTAGACAACAACGCCGATATCCATGTTAAAAGGACTTTTTTCCAATGCCCGTATTTTGAATTTTTCATTCTCAACTCTCCATTCTTCATTTTCAAAACGCGCACTTCTCGTCGAGGAAGGCGGCGACTTCGCTCGTGTGCAGGCGGATCTGCTCCATGCTGTCCCGCTCTCTTACGGTCACGGTGCCGTTCTCCAAGGTGTCGAAGTCGATGGTGATGCAGTACGGCGTGCCGATCTCGTCCTGCCTTCTGTACCGCTTGCCGATGGAGCCCGCCTCGTCGTAGATGACGGAAAACCTCTTTTTGAGGGTCTTTAAGAGCTCCTTCGCGGGCTCGGATAAGTTCTTCTGGAGGGGCAGGACCGCCGCCTTGTACGCCGCGATCGCGGGGTGGAGGTGGAGCACCGAGCGCACGTCTCCGCCCGCGAGCGTCTCCTCTTCGTACGCCTCCGAGAGGACGGCGAGCATGAGCCTGTCGGCGCCGATGGAATATTCGATGACATAGGGGATATACCGTTCGCCGCTGACGGGGTCGACATATTGCAGGCTCTTGCCCGAATATTCCTGATGGCGGGAGAGGTCGTAGTCGGTGCGGTTGTGAATGCCGTTGAGTTCCTGCCAGCCCATCGGATACAGAAACTGTATATCGCACGCCGCCTTGGCGTAGTGGGCGAGTTTGTCGTGGTCGTGGAAGCGGAGGTGTTCCGCCTTGAAGCCCAAGTCGAGCAAAAATTGCATTGCCTTCTGCTTGAATTCCTCGTAGTACTGCCCGTCCGTCCCCTCCTTGCAGAACCACTGGTGTTCCATCTGCTCGAACTCGATGGTGCGGAAGATGAAGTTCCCGGGGGTGATTTCGTTGCGGAACGCCTTTCCGATCTGCGCGATGCCGAAGGGGACCTTCGCGCGCGCCGTCCGCTGGACATTGAGGAAGTTGACGAATTCGCCCTGCGCCGTCTCGGGGCGGAGATAGATCTTGTTCTGGCTCTCGTCGGTGACCCCGCGCGAGGTCTCGAACATCAGGTTGAAGGTGCGGATGGGCGTCCAATCATAGCCGCCGCAGACGGGGCAATGCACCTCGTGTTCGCGGATATACGTCTCCATCTCCTCATTGGACATGAGGTCGGGATTCACCTTGCCCTTGGAATGCGCCTCGATGAGGTTGTCGGCTCTATGGCGGGTCTTGCACTTCTTGCAGTCCATCTTTGGGTCGGAGAAGGACGTCGTGTGCCCGCTCGCCTCCCACACGCGGGAGTTCATGAGGATGGCGGCGTCGACGCCGAAGGAGTTGTCGCTCTCGGTGACGAACCGCTTCCACCAAGCCCGCTTGATGTTGTTCTTGATCTCCACGCCGACGGGACCGTAGTCCCACGTGTTGCCCATTCCGCCGTAGATCTCGCTCCCGGGGAAGATGATGCCGCGCGCCTTGCACAGGGCGACAAGTTTGTCCATCGTGACTTCTGCCATAGTTTTCACCTCGTTTTGTCTCTGATTATTATACAGGAGCGGGAAAAAACGGTCAAGCGTTTGACCGTCCTTTTTTACACTTTGCACAGGCGGAACAGCGCCTGCGCGCCGAGCGTCGCGGCTCCCACGATGAGGAACCACTTCAGAAGGTGGAACCCCTCGTCCGCGGGGAAGCACAGCGAGAGCGCGAACGCGGCGCCCGCGGCGACCAGTCCCAGCGGAACGCGCCACAGCCGCTTGGGGAAGGGGGAGGGGTCGCGGCGGATCATGTCGCAGAGGGGCAAAAAGAACGCCGCGCCCGAGATGAGCCCTGCCGCCTGCACGTAGTCGTGCGGGCAGGTGAAGAAGAGGGGAATGAGGGCGAGGACGGCGAACGCGCAGAGAAGGTAGTACCGCGCACCGTGAAATTTCGCATAGACGAGCTTCCAGAAGAGGGCGATGAGGACGCCGATGAGCGCCCCCGCGAGCACGTCGGTGGGGTAATGCACGCCGAAGTAGAGGCGGGAGACCATCACGAGGAGAAGGGAGAGGGCGGAAAGGGTCCATACCCACGCCCGTTTCGCGCGGAGGGAGACGGCGGCGGCAAGGCATGCCGCGGTCTGCGCGTGCCCGCTCGGAAAGGAGACGTCGTCGCCGAGGTCGCGGGTGGAAAAGACGGGGGTGTCCACGTCCCGCCGCGAGACGACTTCCGCCGCATACGGGCGGGGGCGGCGCACGGCGTACTTTAGGGAGACGTTGACGGGCACCGAGGTGAGCACCGAGACGGCGAACAGCTCCCCCGTCTCGGGCGAAGCGAGCCAATAGACGAGGAAGAGGGCGGCGGCGAGCACGGCGGATTCCCCGACGAGGGAGAAGAATCCGAACACGACGTCGAGGGGGACGCAGCGGATGGACTCGAAAAATTTCAGAATGACTTCTTCCATACCCGAGATTATACCACATTGTGCAAAAAAACGCGCGGAGAATTTCGCAAAATCGAGAAAAAAGTGCTCCAAACGGTATCATTTTCGCGGCAAATATGCTATAATATTTGCGAATTTCTCTTCCGCGCCGCACGCCCCTTTCGCGGGGCGGCGGTGCGCGGACGGTTGTACGGAGGACGACATGGCGGAAGCGACCAATTTCATCGAGCAGATCATCGACGAGGACCTCGCGTCGGGCAAGGTCTCGGCGATCAAGACGAGGTTTCCTCCCGAGCCGAACGGGTATCTCCACATCGGGCACGCCAAGGCGATGTTCGTCGACTTCGGCACGGCGGAAAAGTACGGCGGAACGTGTAACCTCTTCTTCGATGACACCAATCCCTCCAAGGAAAAGACGGAATTCGTCAACGCCATCCGCGAGGACATCCGCTGGATGGGCTACAAGTGGGAAAGGGAGGTGTACGCCTCCGACTTCTTCGATACCATCTACGAGTTCGCAGAACGGCTCATTTGCGAGGGGAAGGCGTTCGTGTGCGACCTCTCCGCCGAGGAGATCAAGGCGACGCGGGGCACCCTCACCGAGCCGGGG
>CANQAX010000071.1 GCA_947589235.1 uncultured Clostridia bacterium | reverse complement strand
GGCGCGGTTATCCTTTCCGAAACCCTCGCAAACGGCTTTCTCCTCCATGAATGCAAGCTCGCCGTCATCGGCACGGCGGACCTCTTCACAAAGGCTGCGTCCGAGAGACGGATCAAGAAGCGGAGGGGGGACCTCTTCGTCGCGCCCGAGGTGGGCGACTACGCCGTGCACGAGACGTACGGCGTGGGGCGGATCACGGGCGTCAAGCGGATCGAGACGACGGAGGGGACGAAGGAATACGTCGCCCTCGAATACAGGGACGGCGACTGCCTGTACGTTCCCGTCGAGCAGATGGACGTCCTCTCCAAGTACATGGGCGGGGAAAATCCGACCCTCTCCAAAATAGGCGGCGGGGAATTCGACCGCGTGAAGGCGAGGGTGCGCGCCTCGCTCAAGAAGATGGCGTTCGACTTGAAGGCGCTCTATGCCGAGCGGAGCGCCTGCAAGGGATACGCCTTCCAGATGTACCGCGAGGAGCTCGACGAGTTCGCCGCGGCATTCCCCTACGAGGAGACGCCCGACCAGCTCACCTCGCAGGAGGAGATCTTTGCGGACATGTGCTCCGAAAAGGTCATGGACCGCCTGCTCGTCGGCGACGTCGGCTTCGGCAAGACGGAAGTCGCCCTCCGCGCGGCATATCTCTGCATTCTCGCGGGGCGGCAGGCGGCGCTCCTGTGCCCCTCGACAGTGCTCTCCGAACAGCACTTCCGCACGGCGACCGAGCGCATGAAGGACTTCGGCGTGCGCATTGTCTGCCTCAACCGCTTCCGCACCGACCGCGAGGTCTCCGCCGCGCTCTCTTCTCTTGCGAACGGGAACGCCGACCTCGTCGTCGGCACCCACCGCCTTCTCTCGCAGGACGTCAAATTTCACGACTTGGGGCTGCTCATTCTCGACGAGGAACAGCGCTTCGGCGTCGAGCACAAGGAAAAGATCAAAAACTACAAGCGCGACGTGGACTGCCTCACCATGACGGCGACGCCCATTCCGCGCACCCTTCATCTCTCGCTCTCGGGAATCCGCGACATCTCGACCATCCAGACCCCGCCCAGCGAGCGGCTCCCCGTGCAGACGTACGTCGCCGAGGAGACGGACACCCTCATCCGCGACGCCTGTATCCGCGAGATCGCGCGCGGCGGGCAGGTGTTCGTGCTCTACAACCGCGTCGAGACCATCCACTCCTTCGCCGAGCGCCTGACGCGCATCCTTCCCGAGGCGCGTATCTGCGTTGCCCACGGCAGAATGGAGAAGAGCGCCCTCGAGGGGAGCGTGTTCGGGTTCTACCGCGGCGAATACGACGTCCTCGTGACGACTACCATCATCGAGAACGGGATCGACCTTCCCAATGCCAATACCCTCGTCGTCATCGACGCCGACCGCCTCGGCATTTCGCAGCTCTACCAGCTCCGCGGCAGGGTGGGGAGAAGCTCCCGCCTCGCGCACGCCTACTTCACGTACAAGCCCGAGAAGGTCATGACGGAGGGGGCGGCGGAGCGCCTGAAGGCGATCATGCAGTTCACCGAGCTCGGCTCGGGGTTCCGAATCGCCATGCGCGACCTCGAGATCCGCGGCGCGGGGAACGTCCTCGGCGCCGAACAGCACGGGCACATGGACAAGGTCGGCTACGAGCTGTATGCCAAGATCCTCAAGGAGGAGCTCACGGGGGTGAAGCAGGAGAGCGTCGACCTCGACATCAAGGCGACGGCGTTCATTCCCGAGAGCTACATCGAGTCCAACGCGGGGCGCATGGACTGCTACAAGCAGATCGCCGAGATCCGCTCCGCCGCCGACTACAAGCGGGTGTGCCTCTCGATGGAGGAGAGCTACGGACCGCTCCCGCCCGAGACGCTCAATCTGCTCGTCATCGCGGTCATGAAGAGCTACGCCGCCCGCCTCCGCGTGAAGCGGATCGCGGTGGGGAGCAAGGGGGGCTCCATCGAGTTCGCGGAACTTGCGGCGCTCTCCGCCGCGGGGATCGCCGCCGCGCTCGAAAAATACCGCGGGCAAATTTCCCTCGACATGACGAGCGCGCCCGTTCTCCTCTTCCGCAGCTCGGGCGACGGGAGCAAAACGATGCTGTCCATGACGAAATTCCTCAAATTTGCAGCAACTTTCGCTTGATTTTTGCAGGTTTTTCATGAAAAAGAATTGCGCAATTCGGCGAAATAGGTTATAATATAGAACGTATGATTCCGCGGAGCGATCCGCGTTCGAGAAAAGGTCGGAGCAAAATAGTATGAAGAAATTGAAAGTTGCGTCGGTTGCGGTCGCGTCGGTCATGGCTTGCGGGCTGTTCGCCGCCTGCGATCTCACCACGACGGATCCCTACAAGGACTACGAACAGGTCATCGCGGAGGTGGACATCAGCAAGCATGCGTCCTTCGCCGCGGGCGGGGAGTATGCCGCCTATGCGGACGTCATCGACCCCGAGCCCATCACCAAGCGCGATATGGTCGCCATGTTCGTCTCGAACGGCTCGTCCGTCATGAGCCAGTACGGCTGGACGTACCGCGACACCTTCGCCGCCATTGCCGACAGCCTCGTGAACAGGCAGGTCTATATCCAGTACGCGAAGATCCATTTCCTCACCGCGACCAAGGAGGACGGTTCGCCCCGCTTCACGGACGAGGCGGGCGCCCCCTACACCGTCGAGGGCTACAAGGCGGCGGTCTCCTCCGCGGAGGACAAGTCGGTCGCGGGGCTCGCGTACTTCCTCACCGACGACGAGGAGGCGAAGGCGCTCTATGACCTCCGCGTCTCCTTCAACAGGACCATCGATTCGCAGGAGCAGACCATCATCTCCAACCGCAACCTCTCCGAGGACGACGACGAGCACGACGAGACCGTCCGCACGACCCCCTCGGGCATCGGGACGGAGGCGGAAGACTTCTGGGATCCCGCCTACCGCATCTACACCGGCACGCAGACTTCCTACGGCTGCTACGAGCCCATCGACGACTCCACTTCGACGACCCGCCGCGAGGCGTATGCGCAGTTCCTCTCGAGCCTTCGCAGCTCGGGGCTGCTCGCCGCGGGGGAGGACACGAGCGCGCCCGAGGAGCTCTCCTACTTCAAGCGCGAACTCAAGAACGCCTATGAGGACGCCGTCATCGAGAAGATGAGCGACTCCTTCGAGGACGTCGCGGCGGAACTTCTGACCGACGCCGACGTCGAGGCGGACTACCTCGCCCTCCTCGGCAGGCAGAAGGAGCAGTTCGAGGACGACTCCACGACCTTTGACAGCGCCATCGATTCCGTCTCGGATACCTCCTTCCTGCTCACGGCGCCCAAGGCGCACTACGGCTATGTCATCAACATCCTTCTTCCCTTCAACGATTCGCAGACCGAGGCGCTCGAGCGCGCCGACAAGGACGCGGACGACACCAAGGGAAACAAGTTCGTGACGAGGGCGAACATCCTCAAGACCTTGAAGGCGACCGACCAGCGCGGCACGTGGTTCACGGGCGAGGAGGACTACTCCTTCGTGAGCACGGACGGCTACACGGGCACCCTCGGCAACAGCGCGGAGCGCAAGTATCTCTTCTTCGAGGACAGCCTCGGCGAGGGCAGCCGGTACGAACGCCTCAAGAAGTATGCGGGGCACTACACCTACAACGGCACCGTCACCGAGACGACGGAGAACGGGCACACCCATTACACCCTCAAGCCCCGGAAGATCGACATCGGCGAGTTCATCGACGAGATGGAGGGGTATCTCCACTTTGAAGGGCTCGACCCCGAGACGGTAGAGAATCACGCGGACGGGTACTTCGACAGGGCGGTCGCCGACTACTACAAGACGGGCGAGGACGGGCTCGAGGTCGACTGGTCGAAGTTCGTGTACTACGAGGGCAAGGTGAACTTCACGTTCGACGCAAACAAACTCTTCTCCGAGGAAGAGGCGTCCTATAAGGCGTTCTCCGTCATCAACGAGCTCTCCTTCGCATATAATACCGATACGGCGGGGCTCAATCCCTACCTCGGCTATTCCGTCACGCCCGACAAGACGAGCTTCGTCAACGAGTTCGAGTATGCGGCGCAGATCGTCTGCGAGCGCGGCGCGGGCAACTACATGGTGGTTCCTTCCGATCACGGCTGGCACATCGTGTATTGCACCTTCTCCTTCGCGGAGGCGAACGAGCCCGCCTTCGTGTGGGATGCGTCCGCCAAGGCAGACGAGGGGACCTTCTCCTACGCGTACTATGAGGCGCTCAAGTCCAAGGTCGCCTCGAACTATGCGAGCATCCGCCAGACGGAGATCATCAACACCTACGCGGAGGAATGCGCCGAGGTCTATGAGGACGCATTCGAGGATCTCTCCGATCTCGACAACAGGTCGTAACCCATCGCATGGACATCTGGAACACCATCTGGCAATCTATCTTACTCGGCACGGTGCAGGGGCTCACGGAGTTCCTGCCCGTTTCGTCAAGCGGACATCTCACTTTTTTGCAGAAAGTCTTGGGGTATGACCTCGGGGGCACGGTCTTTGTCAACGTCATGCTCCACCTCGGGACGCTCATTGCCGTCGTCGCCGTGTTCTGGAGGGACATCGTCAACCTCTTTCACCGCCCGATAAAGCCCCTTCTCATGCTCATCGCGGCTACCGTTCCCGCGGGGGTGGTGGGGCTGCTCTTCAACGACAAGATCGACGAGATCTTCTCGGGCGCGCAGAGCCTCTTATATCTTGCCATCTGCTTTGCCGCAACGGCAACGGAGCTCCTCGTCTGCGAGCTCGTGGCGCGGCGCAGGAAAAAGACGGCGCCGCTCGGGTGGCGGCACACCGTCCCGATGGGGCTCATGCAGGCGGTCGCGCTCTTCCCGGGCATCTCCCGCAGCGGCTCGACGATTGTCGCGGGGACGGTGACGGGCGCGCGCACCGAGGACGTCGCGAAGTTCTCCTTCCTCATGTCCATTCCCGTCATCTTGGGGAGCGTCGCGGTCGAGACGTACGGCGTCATCAAGGAGCCCGTGTTTACGGGCTCGGCGGGTGAGATCGTCCTCGGCGTGACGCTCGGGGTCATCTTTGCGGCGCTCACGGGGTTCTTCGCCATCAAGGTGATGCTCAAAGTCATCGGGAAGGCGAACTACAAGTGGTTTGCCTTCTACCTCGTCCTTCTCTCCATGACCTGTTTCTGGCTCGACGCGCTCGGCGTCGTCGCATAAAAAATCCGGAAGGGGCGCATATGCGCCCTTTTTTTGTATGCAAAAAGACGCACCGCTGTCGGGGCGGCGCGCATACCATGGTAAAAAGGGGAGGTGCGCATGAGAGAGATGACGGCGGAGGGGATCGGGCAGGACGTGCGCGCGCTGCGCATCGTGTCGCCCGCCTATGCGGGAAGGGACGGCGAACTCACCGCCGTCCTTCAATACGTCTATCAGGCGATCCTTCTCTCCGAGAACGGCATGGAGGAGCTCTCGCGCGCCCTCTTCCGCATTGCAGGGGAGGAGATGCGGCACATGCAGCTGCTCGGGACGGCGATCACCCGCCTCGGCGCGCCGCCCATCTTCGCCGCCTGTCCGCCCTATCCCGTCTCGTACTACTCCGCCTCGTGCGTCAACTACGCGCGTTCGGCGCGCGAGATGATCGCGGCGGACCTCCGCGCCGAGCGGTGCGCGATTGCCTCCTACCGCCGCATGCTCGGCATGCTCGAGAATCCCGCCGTGTCCGCCCTCATCGCCGCCATCGCGGAGGAAGAGGGGGAGCACCTCGCCTGCCTCGAGGCGTGGGCGAAGCGCATCTAACCGCGCTTTTCGGGCATGAATTTCCAGTACCGCACGGGCATATACCCGCGCATCTGCTTCAGCCGCTCGCGGGAGGGGATGTTCACGCTCTCATAGTACTCCTTCCACAGCTTCTGCCAGCCCTCCTCATCGGCGGAGAGGGCGATTTCGGCGCGGGCAAGCGGGGCGACAAAGACGTGTTCGCCGTCGTACACCGCCGCCTTCTTCCTGCCCACATCGTGGATGACGAAGGAGAAGCGGGGAAGGCGGGCGCGGAAGT
>CANQAX010000070.1 GCA_947589235.1 uncultured Clostridia bacterium | reverse complement strand
ATGTCCGATTTAGGCGGCGCGGCACAGGGTCCCAAGGGGCTCGAACTCAACGGCAGGCACGGCAAGAAGGTGGACGACTACATCGCCGACGCCGTCGACCTCATCGAGTTCGCCCGCGGCGACGAGACGACGGAATGGGGCAGGCTCCGCGCCGCGATGGGTCACCCCGAGCCCTTCGAGATGGATTACATCGGCATCGGAAACGAGCAGTTCGGCGAATACTACACCAAGTATTACGAGAAGTTCCTCGAGAGCGAGGAATTCCGCGCCGCGCTCGCCGAGTACGAGATCAAGCCCATCGTGGGCAACGGCATGTTCCGCAGCAATTGCGAAAATCCCTCCGCGTCGAGTTCGCGCGGGCTGGCGCAGGAAGCGGCGACCCTCTACCTCGGCAAGAGCGGGTCGGCAATCGACTCCATTGCAGAGTACGGCGTCCATGACCAGCATTACTATGTGAACTATACCTATCTCCTTGAGGGAGACGAGATGTACGACGGGTACGAACGCCCCGCCACGGACGAGAGGCACTACTACGAAGTGTTCGTCGGCGAGTATTCCGCGAACGCGGGCGACGGGAGCGGGACGCCCTACAACCCCGACTCCGTCGATACGCGTGCGGGATATCCTCTCACCCCGAACAGCCTCATCTCCGCCCTTTCGGAGGCGGCGGCGATGACGGGCATGGAGCGGAACGGCGACATCGTCAAGCTCGCGGCGTACGCGCCCATGTTCGGCAAGGCAAAGACGGGAAGCAATCCCACGTCGGGCGGCGACGAGGGTAGGAACCAGTGGGGCGTGGACATGATGTACTACACCAACACCGAGATCGTCCGCACCGCCAACTACTACGTGCAGAAGCTCTTCATGCACAATCAGGGCAAATACGTTCTCCTCGCGCCCAAGTTCACCTTTGCGGACGGAGAGGACACGTTCGAGCTGCCCGCGCAGGGGAATGCGACCGCCGTCACCGTGAAGAAGCTGTATCTCTCCGCCACCGTCGGCGAGAACGGCGACCTCATCGCGAAGATCGTCAACGTCACGGGCGAGGAGCTCACGCTCAACACTTCCATCAGAAACGCGCAGTCGGCGGGATTCGCCACGGTCACCGAGCTGTTCCATGACGATCCGCAGGCATTCAATTCGCTCGCGGGGAGCGAGATCGTTCCCACCGAGCACACCATCGGTTGGTCGGGTGAGCAGTTCGGCATCACGCTGAAGCCGTACAGCCTCACGATCCTTCGGATCAAGACCAAATAACTTTGCTGGGGGGGATGAGACCTCGTGCCGGTTTCGGTGCGGGGTCTCAATTTTTTTGCCCCCTCCATTGGAGGGGGGATAGGGGGGTGGGTAATGTATAACGCGAATTGCGGGGTTTTGTCATTTCGAGCGGAGCGAAGTAGCGCATGAGCCACGGGCGAATGCGCTATGGAGCGAAGTCGAGAAATCTATGCTCAATAACGGAGAGAATAACTTTGTTAATAGGGAATAGATGTCTCGACTACGCTACGCTTCGCTCGACATGACATAATCATACGGCGGGGCGGTATGAGGTACACTCGCTCGTGCCGCCTTATGGCGGGGCGACATGATATTGTACGCCGAAGCGGATCACATGCCCACCCCCGCCCTTGCGGGCACCCCCTCCGCGGGAGGGGGCGGGAAGGGAGGCACGAAACGGTCGTGAAACGGTTGACGGCGGGGCGGTTTCATGCTATAATCGGAGACGCAAAAAGCGGCATCGAGGCAAAACCCGTCGGCAGGAAAGGCAAAGCCGAGAAGCTGCCGAAAAACAAATGCCAACGCAACATTCGGCGCCGAGACGCGGAAAGGAGAACATCATGAATTACAGAGAAGAATCGCTCAGACTGCACGGAGAGTGGAAGGGAAAGATCGAGGTCGTGCCCCGCGTGGACGTCTCCACACGGGAAAAACTCTCCCTCGCCTACACGCCCGGCGTGGCGGAGCCCTGCCTCGCCATCCATGCGGACATCGAAAAGAGCTTCGTGCTCACGCGGCGGTGGAACACCGTCCCCGTCATCACGGACGGGACCGCCGTCTTGGGGCTCGGCGACATCGGTCCCGAGGCGGGAATGCCCGTCATGGAGGGGAAATGCGCCCTCTTCAAGGCGTTCGGCGGGGTGGACGCCGTTCCGCTCTGCATCCGCTCCAAGGACACGGAGGAGATCATCCGCACCATTGAATTGTTCGCGGGCTCCTTCGGCGGGATCAACCTCGAGGACATCGCGGCGCCCCGCTGTTTCGAGATCGAGCGGCGCCTCAAGGAGGACCTCGATATCCCCGTCTTTCACGACGACCAGCACGGCACGGCGGTCGTCACGGCGGCGGCGCTCCTCAATGCGCTGAAGCTCGTCCGCAAGAAGAAGGAGGAGATCCGCGTCGTCATCAACGGCGCGGGCGCGGCGGGCATCGCCATCGCGAAGTATCTTCTGCGCTTCGGCGTGACCGATGTCACCCTCTGCGACAGCAAGGGCATCATCTGCGAGGGGGACGGCTCCCTCAACGCGGCGAAGCGGGAAATTGCCGCTCTCACCAACCGCAGGCACCTCACGGGGAAACTCGCCGCCGCCATGGAGGGAGCGGACGTCTTTATCGGCGTCTCCGCGCCCGGCTGCGTGACGAAGGAAATGGTCTCCTCGATGGCGAAGGATCCCATCGTGTTCCCGTGCGCCAATCCCGTGCCCGAGATCTCCCGCGAGGAGGCGCTCGAGGCGGGGGCGGCGGTCGTCGGGACGGGTTCCTCCGAGAAGCCCAACCAGATCAACAACGTGCTCGTGTTCCCCGGGCTCTTCCGCGGCGCGCTCGACGTCCGCGCCCGCGACATCAACTATGAGATGATGTTCGCGGCGAGCGAGGCGATCGCCTCCTGCGTGAAGGGGAGCGAGCTCACGGCGGACTACATTCTCCCGTACGCCTACGACCTCACCGCGCATGCCGCCGTGGCGGAAGCGGTGGCGGCGGCTGCGAGAAGGAGCGGCGTCGCCCGCAAATAAACGGAAAAAATTCGCGCGCTATCCCCGTCGAAACGGTTGACGAAAGGGGAGAAAACGGGTACAATAGAGAAGCACGCAGGAAAATACGCGAAGGTGAGATCATGATCACACACGGGAATGAAATCAAGCTGTTTGCGGGAAACTCCAACCGTCCCCTTGCCGAGGCAATCGCGCGGAAGCTGAACACGGCGCTCGGCGAAGTGGAAGTGGGAAGATTTTCAGACGGTGAGACGAGCGTTCACATCGCCGAGACCGTTCGCGGAAGGGATCTCTTCATCATCCAGTCCACGTCCGATCCCGTCAACGATAACCTCATGGAGCTCCTCATCATGATCGACGCCGCCAAGCGCGCCTCGGCGGGGCGGGTGACCGCCGTCATGCCCTACTTCGGGTATGCCCGTCAGGACAGGAAGGCGCGCTCGCGCGATCCCATCACCGCCAAGCTCGTCGCCGACCTTCTCACGTCGGCGGGCGCGGACAGGGTCCTCACCATGGACCTGCACGCCGCGCAGATCCAAGGGTTCTTCAATATCCCCGTGGATAACCTCTTGGGCGGTCCCACCCTCTACAACTACTATGCGGACAAGCTCGGGGACGACTTCATCGTCGTCTCTCCCGACGTCGGCAGCGTGAACCGCTCCCGCAAGGTCGCCGAGCGGCTGTGCTGCCCGATGGCGATCATCGACAAGCGCCGCCCCAAGGCGAACGTGATGGAAATCATGAACATCATCGGCAACGTCGAGGGCAAGCGGTGCCTCCTCGTGGACGACATGATCGACACCGCGGGAACCATCTGTCAGGGCGCGCAGGCGCTCGTGGACGCGGGCGCGAAGGAGATCCGCGCATGCTGCACGCACGCCGTGCTCTCCGGTCCCGCCATCGAGCGGCTCGAGAAGTCGCCCATCACCGAGCTCGTGATGCTCGATACCATCCGCCTGCCGGAGGAAAAGATGCTTCCCAAGATGAAGATCCTCTCCACGGCGGACATCTTCGCCGCGGCTATCGAGAACGTCTACCTCGACAAGCCGATGAGCAAGATCTACGACTGAAACATAGGGGTTAACTGTCATTTCGACGACGCGCAGCGGCGCACGAGCCGCACAGGCTGTCATTTCGACGACGCGCAGCGGCGCACGAGCCGTAGGCGAAGTCGAGAAATCTACGGCTCAATAACGCAGAGTTCGACTTCGTCAATAAGGAATAGATGTCTCGACTACGCTCGACATGACATTATTGTACAGCAGGTCGTGACACATACCGCCCCGCCGTAAGGAAGCACGAGCGTGTGTACCTCATTCCGAGGCTCCGCAAGGAGCCGAGCGAATCTTATGCTCACAGATACGCTCGCCCCTACGGGGCTCGGTATGAGGTGACAGACATACATCGGGGTGGAATGAGGTAATAGACCCTTCCGTCCACTATATGCCCACCCCCGCCCTTACGGGCACCTCTCCGCCGGAGGGGGTCCTACGCCGCTCCACCTCTCCAAAGAGGGCATGCGAAAATCAACAGAGAAATCAGCCGCCGCGCGGGAGCGGCGGCTTTTTAAGTCATCGGAACGGAACGGCACAAATTATCGAGACAGAAAAAGCATAAGTCATCGATTCAAGAAAGCATAAATTATCAGAACAGCACAATTTATCGGAAAGCCTAATTCATCGGGACAAGAAAACCTGATTCATTGAATCAAGAAAACATAAATTATCAGAACAGCACAATTCATCGGAAAGCCTAATTCATCGGAACGGAAAAGCAGATGTTTCTCATTGTCGGGCTCGGAAACCCCGAAAAACAGTACGAAAAGACCTTTCATAACCTCGGGTTCATTGCCGCGGGGGACTGTGCCGCGCTCCTCGGCGCCAAGTTCAAGAAGCGGGAGTGCGAGGCAATGGTCGCGGAGGGGTACATCGGCGGCGAAAAGATCCTCGTCGCCCGTCCGCTCACGTACATGAATGCCTCGGGGCGGGCGGTGAAACAGCTCGTCGCAAAGTACAAGCTCTCCCCGCACGAGCTCGTCGTCGTGTACGATGACTACGACCTTCCCAAGGGGCACGTCCGCGTCCGTCCCTCGGGGAGCGCGGGCACGCACAACGGCATGCGGTCGGTCATCGCCGAGCTCGGCACGTCCGACTTTGCGCGGGTCCGCATCGGCATCCGAGGCGAGGACCCCGACATTCCGCTCATCCGCTACGTGCTCTCCGAGATTGCAAAGAGCGACTACGACCTGTTCGCCTCGGCGTGCACCCGTGCGGCGGAGGCTGCCGTTCTCCTCGCCCGCGGGGAGGACGTCGACCGCGTCATGACCAAGTACAACGCATGAACCGTTTTCTCGACTTCCATACGATTGGAGGGGAATATGCCGCGCTCGGGGAGGACATCGCCCGCGGCGTGCCCGTTGCGGCGTTCGGCGTCTCCGACTCCCACAAATATCTCATCGCCGCCCTCACCGAAGGGCGGGCGATCTATCTCACGGCGGATGCGCTCTCGGCAAGGCGCGCCGCCGAGGCGATCCGCACCCTCTCGGGGAAGCGGGTCGCCCTTCTTTCCGCCAAGGACGAGGTGCTGTTCTACCGCAGGGCGCTCTCCAAGGACGCCCTGTTCCGCCGCCTCACCGCTCTCTACGAGTGGCAGTCGGGCGCGGACGTCCTCGTCTGCGACATCGAGGCTGCGGTCCAGCTCGTCCCCGCACGGGTGAAGGTGTTCTCCCTCGTCCGCGGGCGGGAGACGGACATGCGCGCCCTCGTCGGGGCGCTTGCGGAGGCGGGGTACTCCCGCGAGTACACGGTGGACGGGAAGGGCGCCTTCTCCGTCCGCGGGGACATTCTCGACATCTTCCCCGTCAACGCCGAGCACCCCGTTCGGATCGACTTCTTCGGCGACGAGGTGGAGGCGATCAAGCCGTACGACGAGGTCACGGGCGAGCGCCTGCCGCAGATCGAGCGGCTCGACATCGTCGCGGCGACCGACGTGACGGTGGAGGAGGGGGAGAGAAACAAGCTCGACGAACTCCTCACCGCCGAGGAGCGCCGCGCGCCCGCCGCTTCCCGCGACCGCATCCGCGAGCTGTGCGAACAGCTCCGCACCGAAGAGTATAGGACCGACTTTCTTCTGCCCGTCCTCTCCTGTTCGGACGACCTTCTCGCCTCCGCCCCGCGGGAGACCCTTCTCATCTTCGACGAGAGCAAGCTCATCCGCGACAAGCTCGACGGGCTGTACCGCGAGCACGGGGAGCGGGCGGCACGCCTTCTCGAGGGGGGAGAGGCGCTCTCCTTCTCGGTGCGGCAATACGTCCCGTACGAAAATTTCAACTCCTTCTCGTCCCGCCGCGTCCTCGCCCTTCAGACGTTTGCGGGGAACGTCGGGTTCTTCGACCCGCTCAAATTGCACAACTTCTCCTGTACCCCCGTAAGGCGGTACCTCAACTCCCTGCCCGACCTCATCGGCGACATGAAGGCGTGGAGCAGGACGGGCTACCGCGCCGTCGTGTTCTGCGGGACGGAGCGGCGCGCCGAGCTCCTCCGCGGCGAATTTTCGGAGGCATATCTCCCGCTTGCGCCCCTTCCCGAGCGGGCGGAGACGTTCCGCGGCATTGCCGTTCTTCCCGACACGCTCGAGCACGGCTTCCTTCTCC
>CANQAX010000069.1 GCA_947589235.1 uncultured Clostridia bacterium | reverse complement strand
TCGGTTTAACTCTTTTAGTTTACATTGATTTCGGCTGCCGTTTTTGGTGACTGTCCATTTTTCAGTTTTACGCTCGTCAGTTCGCCGCAATTGTAGAACGCATGTCTTTTAATCTCGGTCACGCTGTCGGGAATGATAATACTGCCTTTGATTGCTTGCGGGACATGCACAATTTCCGTCTTTGCTTTGTTGTATAGAATTCCGTCTTGACTGCTATAATTCGGATTTCCTGTTGCAACCGTAATGCTTTCAAGCCTATTGCAATCCTCAAACGCACTCCCTCCAATCGAGGCCACGCTGTCGTGAATGGTTACGCTCGTAAGTCCGTCGCAATTCTCGAACGCATACTTTTTGATTTCCGTAACTTCGTTTGGAATGACAAGGTCCTTTATTTCATTCCCGCCCAAGTACAGATGATGTGCATAATAGAGAGGATTGGCATATTCGCTTCCGAAATCAATCCTGCACCACGCCGCAAGGTCGGTGATATGTACTTTCGTCAGTCTTCCGCAATCATAGAACGCACCTTCTCCAATCGAGGTCACGCTATCGGGAATGGTAACTCCCGTAAGCCCGCTGCAACCCTCGAACGCATCATACCCAATCGAGGTCACGCCGTTCCCAATCGTTACGCTTTTCAGCCTGCTACAATTATAGAACGCTCCACGGAGAATTTCTCCGCCCACGACTGTTACATTCTTCAACGAATCGGGGATATAATAGGTGGAAGAAGTGATCGAGCTTGTGCTACTTCCATAATACTGTTGCCACACCGCCGAAGCGCCGGAAAAACTCGACGTTCCGAAAATATATCCGAACGGATATTGATAGGTATCGCTCGCCGTCTTTCTGCTCCCGCCGACAAAGGGCAAAGTTATGCTTTCAACATGTGAACAGCCCTTGAATGCGCCGCCCGAAATTCCCGTCACATAATCAGGAACGATGACCCCCGTAACGGCGGTATCCTTTACTCCCGAAATCGTGCAGGTCGTCGAGTTGGAAGAAAAATTGAAATTCTCCATTTCCGGCGCAACCTGCCACTTTGCCGTGATGGTCTGCTCCAAGCCCATGGGGAAGGTGTAGCTTGCCTGCTCGGAGACACGTTCATCTTTCTCGTTATACCAACCGAGAAAATCATAGCCAAGGCGTTTCGTCGTCGCCGTGACGGTGACATCGCTGTCGTAGGCAAACGTGCCGCCGCCCGTCACCGTGCCCGCGTCGGAAAGATTTTTCTCCACCGTCAGGCGGTAGCTATTCGCGCTCCAATGCGCGTCGATTTGTTTGCCCTCGTCATACGCCCATGCGGAAAGACTTGCGCCCTCGGCATTCGTAAGTTGATTTTCACCCTCATACCAACCGAGGAACGTATAGCCCGTGCGGGTGGGGACGGGGAAATTGTAACTTTGGTCAAAAGTTACCGTCTGCTCGCCGTTCGAGACTTCGCCGCCCTTTGCGTCAAGTGTCGCCTTGTACTCGTTTGCCGTAAACACGGCGGTAAATGTAACGTTATAGCCGCTCGTCTGCGGAATGCCCTCTTCTACTGTATAGGGGAACGTCACCGCGTTTCCGTTCAAAGTCCAATTTCGGAAGGTGTAGCCCGTTCTCTCGCTCGCGGCGGGTTGAACAATGTTTTGATCCTCTTCCACCTGCTGCGGTTCCACCGCGCTCCCGCTCGTCTCGAAAGTTACGCTATACACGGGGCGGCGGCGCACCGTGACGGTGTAGAGCTTGAGCAAATTCCCGCGCGAGGCGAGAACATAGTAGGTATTGTCGCCGATTTCGAGAGAGACCGTCTTCGTCGGGATCGATTCAATGCCATTCAGGTCGAAACTCACGGTAAAGGTGACGCCGTCGGCAGGAACGACCTCTTGGATGAAGGAGAAAGTCTCGGCTCGGTTGGAAACCTTGCCGTAGACCGTGTCGTCGTCATTTACTTGCAACGTGCGGAATGTGACAAGCTCTTCCACGCTGCCGCAGACCGAGCAAATGCCATTCTCATAGGAATGCCCCGAATGAGTGAGGGTCTGCTGCTCTACCTTGCCGCAAACGGAACAGGTATGTTCTCGGTAGCCATCTACCGTGCAGGTGGGCGCTTCTCTTTCTACCCAATTCCCGAAGGCGTGATTTTCGTGGGCGTAATTGCACGTCGAACAGACGCCGTTCACATAGGTGTGCGCCGCTTTATCTTTTATTGCCGTATGTCCGCAGTTCGCCACATGCCAATGGTCGGTTTCGTCCGACGTCCAAAGTTCGGAATAGGAATGCTCATGCTCTTCATCGCCTTCCCCATCGCCGCCCTCTTCGCCGCCTTCATCGCCGCCTTCATCGCCGCCGGGGTGCGGTCCGTCATCGGGGTCTGTATCGTCGTCATCGGGCTGTTCGTCCTGTTCCCCGCCGCTCGGCTCATCGCCGGAGGGAGTATCCCCGCCGGGCTGTTCGGTCTGCGTGTTATTATTTTGACCGCCGACGGGGGTATCCTTCTCCCCGCAAGCCGTGAGCCCGAAGCACAGGCACAGCGCCGCGACCAATGTCATCATCACGATCCAAAACTTCTTCATCTTTGAACCTCCGCTTTCGCGCGATTTGATACAGTTTCTGTATCAATTTTCCTTCATTATACACAAACTGTATAATTATGTCAATGGAAAACGTGAAAAATATCAACATGAAGGAGGAGGTCGGAAAGAAAATGAAGGAGCGGCGGCTGCAACTGAAGCTCACGCAGAGGGAGGTCGCGAAGAAGCTCGGCATTGCGCAGCCCGTCTATCAACGCTTTGAAAAGGGACTGTATGAGTGCAACTATTCGATGCTCGCCGCTGTTTGCAGATTGTACGACGTCTCCGCGGATTATTTGCTCGGGTTGGACGAGTATTGAATGAAAAAACGACCCCATTGGCATATTTCCCGCTGAAAATGATGCTCCCGCCGCGCTCATAGCGCGGCGGGAGATGTTTTTTCGTTTGATTACGATGCGCATGTATCTTGCACGTCATTCTGAACCCCCTTGCGGGGTGAAGAATCCCGAGGAACGAAGTCCGAATTTTCATTATCGGGATGTTTCGGTCGCTACGCTCCCTCAACATGACACGGTGGGAAGTCCGAACTCTCATCATCGGGATGTTTCGGTCACTACGCTCCCTCAACATGACGCGAGGTATGACGCGGTGGGAAGTTCTTGCGGGGCGGGTGGGTTCCCCTCAAAATTCGATATGGTCGAAGTCCTTGCGGGACGAGCGGCGGTAGAGGATCGCCTTCCGACCGATAACGGCGACGACCTCGGCATGCAGAAGATCGGCAAGGTTCACGGCGACGTTCTCCCCGTCCTCCCCCGCCGCGGGAAGAAGGGTGATTTTGATGAGCTCGTGCGCCTCCAAGGCGTCCGAAAGACCCTTGACGAGGGGCTCGGTGATGCCCTCTTTCCCCACCTGCCCGATGGGCTTTTGCGTGCTCGCCATGGACCTCAGTTTCGCCCGCTGCTTGCTTGTGAACATGATTTCCTCCTTGTCTTTGATTGTGTTTTACGACGATTTTTTGTGACGACATCGAAATGAGGCGGGCGAACGTCCCGCGCGAAGTAGTGAAGTCGAAACCTCCCTCTGCGTTATTGAGCCGTAGATTTCTCGACTACGCTCCGTAGCGCAATCGCCTACGGCTCGTGCTCTACTCTGCTCCTCTCGAAATGACAAACCCCCGCGGTTCGCTCGCGTTGGGCAGTGTCCCGCCCCTCCCCCCTACCCCCCTCCCCGCAAACGGGGAAGGGGGTAGGGGGGAGGGGCTCCGCGCGTCGCTCTCGTGAGTTGGTGCGGGGCTATTTATATGCCCACCCCCGCCCTTACGGGCACCCCCTCCGCGGGAGGGGGCTATGTTCGATGCGTTTCCCCGTCGGGGAAGGGGTTCATTGCGGCGAAAAGTTATACATACTCGAATTCGACGTCGCCGACGACGACGGTGTCGCCCGCCTTGCAGCCCATCTTTTCGAGCTCCTTGAACACGCCGCGGAGCTTCAGCACGCGCTGAAAATATCCCATCGAATCGGGGTTGTTGAGCACGACGTTGCGGCACAGCATGTCCACCAATCCTCCCACGACGACGTACGCGCCGTTCTCATCGACGAAGATCTCGTATTGCGTGTTGTCCCCCTCGTCGAAGATCACCTCGTCGGCGGGAATGCGCTCGGCGGGCGGAAGGGTCGCGAGCACGGAGACGATCTCCTTCAACAGCTCCTCCGTCCCCTCGCCGCGGACGGCGGAGATCTCGAAAATTTTGTACTCCTTTCCGTACCTGCGGCGGAATTTCGCGATGTTCTCTTCGGCGCCCGCGATGTCCGTCTTGTTGAGCGCGACGATCTGCGGGAGCCCCGCGAGCAGCTCCGAATAGGCGGCGAGCTCCTCGTTGACGGTCGAAAAGTCCTCGGCGGGGTCGCGCCCCTCGACGCCCGAGATGTCGACGACGTGAACGAGCATTCTCGTCCGCTCGATGTGGCGGAGGAAGTCGTGCCCGAGCCCCGCTCCCTGCGCCGCGCCCTCGATGAGCCCCGGGATATCGGCGGCGATAAAGCTCTCGTCGTAGTACTTCACGACCCCAAGGTTGGGGGAGAGCGTCGTGAAGTGGTAGTCCGCGATCTTCGGCTTCGCCGCGGAGATCTTGGAGAGCAGCGTACTCTTGCCGACGTTGGGGAAGCCGACGAGCCCGACGTCCGCGATCACCTTCATCTCGAGAATGAGCGAATGCGGCTTGGTGAGGTGCCCCTTCTGCGCGAAGTTGGGGGCATGTCGGCGGGCGGTGGTGAAGCGCGCGTTGCCCTTTCCGCCCTTTCCGCCCTCGATGAGGACGACCCGTTCGCCGTCCTCATAGATGTCGCGGAAAATTTTTCCGCTCTCGGCGTCCCGCACGAGGGTGCCCAAGGGGACTTTGAGGACGACGTCCTCCCCCTTCTTCCCCGTGCAGAGGTTGGTCCCCCCGCGCGCGCCGTTTTCCGCATAGTACTTTGCCGTATAGCGGTACGGGAGAAGGTCGTGCATGTCCTTGTCGCCGACGAACACGACGGAACCCCCGTCGCCGCCGTCGCCGCCGTCCGGTCCGCACGCGGGCTTGCCCTTGTACGCCTTGAAGGAGTTCATGCCGTCTCCCCCGTTGCCCGCCTTGACGGCGATTTTCACCCTGTCGGTAAATCCGTTCTTTGCCATACGAAGAGTATAGCAGATTTTTTGGAAATTGGCAATCTTTTTTCCGCAAAACGCTTGACAAGTACACTTGGCAGTGATATTCTTATTTCTGCCAAGCAAACTTGGCATAGGAGGCAGCTATGGACATCGGCGAGAAGAACGGAGCCGAACTCTCCCCCGAGGAGACGGTGCAGGCGGAAATCGAACAGACAGAACTCTCTCCCGAGGAAATTCTGGAGCGGGCGAAGAAGGAGAACGAGAAGAACGGAGACGAGCGGCAGCGCTCGCAGATGCAATGGGCGAACTATGCGGGGTTCATCGCCATGGAGCTCGCATGCGTTATCATCATGTTCTCCAAAATTTTCATGAGCGACAAATTCTCGCCCGAATTTTTCTGCATCATGTTTACGGGGATCGCGGCACAGAATATCGTGCAGGCGTGCGTCAATAAGAATAAAAAGACGAAGACGGTCTTTATCGTCTGCGCCGCCCTCGTCGCGGCGGGGACCGTCATCATGTGGACGTTCTGGATCCTCGGGCTGTGCGGGATCGATGTTTGAGGCGGATATGGACGACAAACTCGTGTTACACAACCGCCTCAAAGAGATACGGGCGGAGAAAAATCTGTCACAGGGGGAGCTCGCCGCGCTCGTCGGCGTCTCGCGGAACACCATCAGTTCCATCGAGACGGGGCAGTATTGCCCGACGGCGAAGCTCGCGCTCGTGCTCGCCTACGCCCTCGGAAAGAAGTTCGAGGAGATCTTTTTCTTCTGAAACGGTGAAATTTTTCGGTTTGTGCTTTCATTTGCCCGCGGAGCGGGTACAATAAAGGAGGAGGAAACCATGTTTTCGTATCTCTTGTTCCTGCTGATCCTGATCCCCTTTCTCGCCCTCTCGGCTTGGGCTTCGGCGAAGGTCAACACGACGTTCGCCGCCTATGACCGCGTCCCCGTGCGCTCGGCGATGACGGGGAGCGACACGGCGAAGCGGCTCCTCGGAAACCGCGGCGTGACCGACATCTCCGTAAACCGCGTGCACGGTCGGCTCACCGATCACTACAACCCGCCGAAGAAGGTCGTCAACCTCTCCGAGAGCGTGTACGGGAGTCCCTCCGTCGCGGCATGCGCGGTCGCGGCGCATGAAGTGGGGCATGTGATGCAGAACAAGCGCGGGTATCTTCCCTACAAGATCCGCAACGTCCTCGTCCCCATCACGAACATCGGCTCGAGGCTCGCCCTGCCCGTCATCTTGGTGGGGCTCATCCTCGATCTGACCCTCTACATGGTCGAAGCGCCCGTCGGACAGTACCTCGTGTACATCGGGATCGGGCTGTACGGGCTCTCCTCCCTCTTCATGCTCGTGACGCTGCCCGTCGAATACAACGCCTCGCGCAGGGCAAAGAAGATGCTCATCGAGGACGGCATCATCGACGAGAGCGAACTTGCGGGCGCGAAGAAGGTGCTCTCCGCCGCCGCGCTCACCTATGTGGCGTCGCTGCTCGTCTCGCTCGTGTACTTCCTTCGGTTCGCGCTCGTCTTTGCGAGCCTCCTGCGGAACCGAAACAACTAATTGGTCTCCCGCCGCGCGGGAATTTCTCGAAAACAAAAATCAAAACTACGCGTGCAACGCGTAGTTTGCACAAGCCCTAAAAGGGCATGGTACCGGCAGCGCTATTCGCG
>CANQAX010000068.1 GCA_947589235.1 uncultured Clostridia bacterium | reverse complement strand
TGGGCGCCGAACGCGATGAATACGTCAAGATGAAGTGATGCGCTTCGTCAAGATGCACGGCATCGGGAACGATTACATCTACTTCGACTGTTTGGAAAAGACGATAAAGGACCCCGCTTCCGCCGCCGTCCGCCTCTGCGACCGCCACTTCTCGGTGGGAGGGGACGGAATTGTCCTCATTCTCCCGAGCGAAAGGGCAGACGCGAAGATGCGCATGTTCAACGCGGACGGGAGCGAGGGCAAGATGTGCGGGAATGCCATCCGCTGCGTCGGGAAATACCTGTACGAGCGCCGCGGCATGGCGCGGGAACAATTGAAGATCGAGACGCTTTCGGGCGTCCGCACGCTGTATCTGCATGTGACCGCGGGCACCGTTCAATCGGTCACCGTCGACATGGGCGCGCCCTCGTTCGAGCCCGCCCGCATTCCGACTCTATTTCCCGCGGAGGCTGTCGGGTATCCTCTCACAGTAGGGGAGAAGGAGTACCGCGTCACCTGCCTTTCGATGGGCAATCCGCACTGCGTCGTGTTCTGTGAGGACCCGAACGCCGTGGATTTGGAGAAAGTCGGTCCGCTCTTCGGCGGTTTGCCCGTCTTTCCCGAGGGCGTCAACGTCGAGTTTGTCCGCGCGGAAAAAACCCGCCTCGCCATGCGCGTGTGGGAGCGGGGCAGCGGGGAAACGCTCGCCTGCGGAACGGGCGCATGCGCCGCGGCGGTCGCGGCAATTAAAATGGGCTATGCCCGGACGGGCGAGGACATCGAAGTCCGCCTTGCGGGCGGCAACCTGCATATCATGGATACGGGGTCGACCGTCCTTCTGACGGGACCCGCGGAATACTCCTTCGAGGGAGAGACAGCTCTTCTTTGAGCGGCAAAACTACGGAAAAATACGAGAGGTGAATCGCATGACGAAGTACATTTTTGTGACGGGAGGCGTTGTCTCCGGGCTCGGGAAGGGCATCACCGCCGCGTCGCTCGGTCGGCTCCTGAAGATGCGCGGCTACAAGGTCGCCTCGCAGAAGCTCGACCCCTACATCAACATCGACCCGGGCACGATGAGCCCCTTCCAGCACGGCGAAGTGTTCGTCACGGAGGACGGCGCGGAGACCGACCTCGACCTCGGGCACTACGAGCGGTTCATCGACGAGGACCTCAACAAGTTCTCCAACCTCACCACGGGCAAGGTGTACTGGAACGTCCTCAACAAGGAGAGGGCGGGGGAATACCTCGGTCAGACGGTGCAGGTCATTCCGCACGTCACGAACGAAATCAAGTCCTTCATCTATCAGGTCGGGCGGACGACGGGCGCCGACATTGTCATCACCGAGATCGGCGGGACGACGGGCGACATCGAGAGCCAGCCCTTCCTCGAAGCCATCCGTCAGGTCGCAAGAGAGGTCGGGCGGGAGAACTGCTGCTTCATCCACGTCACCCTCGTGCCGTACATCTCGGGCTCGTGTGAATTCAAGAGCAAGCCGACGCAGCATTCCGTCAAGGAATTGCAGGGAATGGGTATCTTCCCCGACATCATCGTCGCCCGCGTCGATCAGCCGATGCCTGAATCCATCCGCGAAAAGATCGCGATGTTCTGCAACGTCGCGCCCGAATGCTGTATCGAAAATCTCACGGTGCCCGTCCTCTATGAGGCGCCGATGATGCTCGAGCGGAGCAACCTCTCGACGACGGTCTGCAAGATTTTGCACCTCGAGCCGAGGGAGATCGACCTTACCGAGTGGGAGGAAATGCTCGGCAGGATCCACGCCCGCAACAAGACGGTGAAGATCGCCCTCTGCGGAAAGTACGTCCAGCTCCACGACGCCTACCTTTCGGTCGCCGAGGCGCTCGCCCACGGCGGGTACGAGAACGCGGCGAAGGTGGAGATCGAGTGGATCGACACGGAGACGGTCACAGCCGAGAACGCGGAGAGCCTCTTGAAGGACGCAGACGGCATTCTCGTCCCGGGCGGGTTCGGAAACCGCGGCATCGAAGGAAAAATCGTCGCCTGCAAGTATGCGCGCGAGCACAACATTCCCTATTTGGGGCTGTGTCTCGGCATGCACATCGCCGCCATCGAATTCGCGCGCGACGTGCTCGGCTATCCCGATGCAAACTCCTCGGAGTTCTTCCCCGAGGGTGCCCACAACGTCATTGACCTCATGTCCGACCAGTACGGCGTGAAGATGGGGGGGACGATGCGCCTCGGCGCCTATCCCTGCCATATCGTGGGCAGACAGATGAAAGCGGCGTACGGCGCGGACGTCATCCGCGAGCGCCACCGTCACCGTTTCGAGTTCAACAACGACTATCGCGAGGCGTTCGAGGAGAACGGCATGATGATCGCGGGGACTTCGCCCGACGGCACGCTCGTCGAGGCGGTGGAGTACGACAGGAACGACTTCTTCATTGCCGTACAGTTCCACCCCGAGTTCAAGTCCCGTCCCAACTGCGCCCACCCGCTCTTCCGCGAATTCGTCGGCGCCGCGGTGCGGAGAATGGAGAAGCATATTTGAGGCTGAACGGGAATTTTTCACGGCTGAAGAATTCTTACCTCTTTACGGAAGTCGGAAGGCGGACGGCGGCATATTCCTCAGCCCACCCCGAACGAAGGATCATCCGCCTCTCGGTAGGCGACGTCACGCTGCCCCTCGTGCCCGCCGTCATCCATGCGATGCGGCAGGCGGTCGACGAACTTTCCCGCGCGGAGACATTCCGCGGCTATGCCCCCGAACACGGCTACGATTTTCTGCTCGACGCCGTCCGTTCGGACTATGTGAGGAAGGGGATCTCCCTTTTTCGGGACGAGATCTTCGTCTCGGACGGCGCCAAGTCGGACTGCGGGAACCTCTCCGCGCTCTTCTCGGCGGACAGCACCGTTCTCTTGCCCGATCCCGTCTATCCCGCCTATCTCGACGTCAACCTCATGGCGGGGCGGAAGGTCCTCTATTCCCGCGGGACGGAGGAAAACGGCTTTCTGCCCGCACCCGAGAGGGGCGTGCATGCGGACATCATTTACCTGTGCTCGCCCAATAACCCGACGGGCGCCGCCTATTCCAAGGAACAACTCGGGGAGTGGGTGGACTACGCGATCGGGCAGGGCGCGGTCATCCTCTTCGATGCGGCGTACGAATCGTTCGTCCGAGACGAGGGGGTCGCGCGGAGCATCTATGAAGTCGAGGGCGCGAGGACTTGCGCCATTGAAATTTGTTCGTTCTCCAAGACGGCGGGGTTCACGGGCGTGCGGTGCGGCTACACCGTCATTCCGCGGGAGCTTGAGCGCGAGGGCGTCTCCCTCAACCGAATGTGGGCGAGGCGGCAGTCCGCAACCTACAACGGCACGTCCTATGTGTCGCAGAGGGGCGCCGAAGCTGCGCTCTCGGAGGAGGGGAGAAGGCAGATTTCCCTTTCCGCCGAACGGTACCGCGCCAACGCCGCCGCCATCATGCGCTGCCTCGGCGGGCTCGGCGTGCCCTACACGGGGGGAAGAAATTCCCCGTACATCTGGATGAAGTGCCCGCACGGTTTGGACAGCTGGACATTCTTCGGCGAGCTCCTCGAGCAAGCGAACGTCGTCGGAACGCCGGGCGTCGGCTTCGGAGAGGGCGGCGAAGGCTACTTCCGCCTGTCGTCCTTCGGCACGGAGGCGGACACGCTCGAGGCGTGCGAACGGCTCTCCGCATACTACAACGGCAAAGTAAGGTGAATCGGATACGATGATGGAAAAGAAGAGAGCGGCGGGCGTGCTCTGTCACATCTCCTCGCTTTGGGGAAAGTACGGCATCGGCTCGCTCGGAAAGGAAGCATACCGCTTTGCAAAGCTCCTCGCGGACAGCGGGGCAACATATTGGCAGGTCCTGCCCCTCGTGCAGACGGGGTTCGGCGATTCGCCCTATCAGTCCGTCTCGGGCTCGTCGGGCAATCCCTATTTTATCGACCTCGAGACGCTCGCCTCACAGGGGCTGCTCACGAGGGAGGAGCTCCGCGCGGCGGAACATGCGGAGACGGACTACGGAGAACTGTATTCGGAGCGCTATCAAACGCTCCGCACGGCGTTCTCCCGCTTTCCCTTCGACAACGAGGAGTTCCGCGCCTTCGTCAAGAGCGGCAGGGCGGAGGATTACGCCCTCTTCATGACCGCAAAGACGGTGTACGGCGGCACCTTCACCGACTGGGAGGACCCGCTCAAGTTCCGCGACCCCGCAGCGCTCGAGGCGCTCCGCACCGACTATCACGAGGAATACCTCTTTTGGAACTTTCTCCAATACGAATTTTTCCTGCAATGGGGGGCTCTCAAGCGGTATTGCAACGGGCTCGGGCTGAAGATCATCGGCGACATTCCGCTCTACGTCGCGTACGACAGCGCGGACGTGTGGGCGAACCCGCAGCTCTTCCGCTTGGACAAGCAGTTAAAGCCAACCAAGGTGGCGGGGGTCCCGCCCGACTATTTTTCGGAGACGGGGCAGCTCTGGGGCAATCCCGTGTACGACTGGAAGGCGAACAAGGCGGAAAATTACGCTTGGTGGAGAAACCGCCTCAAGATTGCGCTTGAGACGTATGACGCCGTCCGAATCGACCATTTCCGCGGCATCGACCGCTACTACGAGATCCCCGCAGGCGCCGAGACGGCGGTGAAGGGGGAGTGGAAGGACGGTCCCGGGGCGGAACTCTTCCGCGGCGTCGAGGGGGAGATCATCGCAGAGGACCTCGGCATCATGGACGAGGGGGTGCGGCGTCTCCGCGAAAAGACGGGCTTCCCCGGCATGAAGGTGCTCCTGTTCGCGTTCGACGGCAACCCCGACAACGAGTTTTTGCCCTCGCACATCGGCGAAAACAGCGTCTGCTACACGGGCACGCACGACAACGAGACGGTCAAGGGTTACGTCGATTCGCTCGCCGCACAGGACTTTGTTCTCTTCCGCGCGCGGGTCGCTCGCTCGCTCGAGGAGCGCGGCGTGCTCGTCTCCCTCGGCAAGAACGGCGAGGGGTTCCCCGAGGCGCTCGTCCGCCTCGCCATGGAATCGGACGCCCGCCTTGCAATCATTCCCATTCAGGACGTGCTCTGCCTCGGCGACGAGGCGCGCATGAATTTCCCCGGCACGCGGGAGGGGAATTGGAAATTCAGGCTCGAAAGACTTCCCTCGCGGTCTGCGATGGGTAAGTTTCGGAAAATCGTAAAAAAATATCGGAGGTAACTTTATGGCAAAAGAAAAGAAGGGCTTCTTCAAGGAGTTCAAGGAATTCATCATGCGCGGCAACGTGCTTGACATGGCAATCGGCGTCATCATCGGCGGCGCGTTCAGTGCAATCGTCACCGCGCTGACCAACCAGATCCTGATGCCCGTCATCAACAGCATCCTGTTCGCCATCACGGGCGGGAACGGGCTCGAGAACATCTACACCTACCTGCATCAGGCGACGATGACGAACGAGCTCGGCGAGACAGTCATCGACCTTGCGAACTCCATCTACATCGATTGGGGCGCGTTCATCACGGCGATCATCAACTTCCTGCTCATCGCGCTCGTGCTCTTCCTCATCATCAAGGCAATCAACTCCGTCCACGAGGGGCGCAACAAGTACTACGCAAAGTATGCTCCCTTCACCAAGGATGAGGTGAAAGCGCTCCGCCGCGAGGGCAAGAACACCGAGGAGATCATAGCCGCCGCCAAGGAGAAGCAGGCGAAGCTCGACGAGGAAGCCGCTGCCGCCGCAGCCGCTGCCGCAGCCGTTCCTCCCGCACCCACCACGGAAGAACTTCTCGCGGAAATCCGCGACCTTCTGAAGGCAGAGAAGAAGTGAATCGAAGCCCCGCGAACATGCGGGGCTCTTTTCAATTTATCGGCTGCAAGACAGGGGTCTGAAACTGTCAATGCAGGGAAAATGCGCATACAATGGGTTGTATGCGCATCTGTTTTGTGACGAGCGGCACGCTCGGGGAATATGCCGAACGGGAACATGTCCCATCTGCCGACGTCGTCTGTTTTTCCTTTCAGGCGCTCGGGAAGGTGAGCTACGAGCGGGAACTGAAGGGGGAGACGAGCCTCTTCGAGGACGTTGCGCTCCTCTCCAAGGAGCAGAAGAACGTCGTCGTTGCCGGCTGTTATACCGATGCCCGCGGCGTGCGCCGAAAGTCGGCGGTCGTCTCGGAACGGGGGCGCATTCTCGGGGTCTCCGACCTTGCAAACCGCATCGACGGCGGGGACTTCCGCTGCGGTGCGGGCATCAAGATATACGATACCTCGGCGGGCAAGCTCGGTGTCGTCGTCGCCGAGGACCTGTACTTTCCGCAGGTCGTCCAGACGCTCTCCGTCTGCGGGGCGGAGGTCGTTCTCTGCGTGTTCGAGGAGCTCACCGAGGGGCTCGAACAGACGCTCATGCGCGCCGAGTCCTTCCTGTACGGAATTCCCGTCTGCGTGTGCTCGTTCGGGTATGCGCAGGCTGCGGACATCTCGGGGAAGCTCCGCTTCGGCACCCCGTTGAGCCCCTGCGTGTACGACTTGGAGCGCGAACAGGAGTATCACCTCGTCGAGACCCGCCTGCGCGGCTTCTCGCGGCGGAAAAAGAACACATTCTAACTTGCAATTCCGCCCGAAGCGTGCTATACTGATGATATGAGCAATGCCGTCGAATTCATCTCCGCCTACAACACGGTGGACGCCCGCCTCCGCGCGATGTACCGCGGGAAGGGGAATTTATCCTTTGCCGACCTCGTGCGGCGCTGTGCCGAGTTCAACGCGACGGTGCGCAAGTACGAGGAGGAACTCATGTCCTTCGCCCGCCTCCGCAACGCCATCGTGCACGAGAGCACGCGGGAGCGCATCATCGCCGAGCCGTGCGATCAGGCGACCCGCCTCTTTTCGCGCATCGCCGAACTTCTCACCTCGCCGCCCCTGCTGTCCTCTCTGAAACAGCAGAACGTCATCTCGCTCGATTCGCGAGACCCGGTCTCCGAGGCGGTGAGAAGGATGTCGCGGAGCGCCTTTTCCAACCTGCCCGTCTATTCGGGCAAGCGCATGGCGGGCATGCTCAACTACCGCCGCCTCGTGCGCGA
>CANQAX010000067.1 GCA_947589235.1 uncultured Clostridia bacterium | reverse complement strand
GCGGCGACGACGGTGCCGTCCGTCGCGACGAGGGTGGGCGAGTAGGGGAGACCGTCCTCATCGGTGCAGGGGACGACACGGTGCGTCCCGTCCGCGATGTTGTGGACGAGGAGACGGTTTGAGCCGCTGTTTGCCGTGACGAGGAGATTCCCCGCCCGGGCGATATCCTTTGCCCCGTTTAATCGGTGTTCCGAATCGGACGAGGCGCAGATCTCATAGTCAGAGAGGAAAGCCTGTCCGTCCTCATCGAAGCCGAGCTTCTGCACGGACGTGCCGCGAATGCAATACAATTCGCCGCCGAACGAGGTAAGCGCGTTGAAGTTTTCACCCCGCAGGACGCAAGTTGCCTTCTTTGCGGAATTGTCCGTATCGGAGAATTCCGCGCAGTACAGCCCGCCCTCGGCGGTATAGTAGAACGCGCCGTTATGGGCGCAGGTGCTCTGAACGCTGTTGGTATCCGATGTATCCGAAGAGAGATAGAGGGACTTTGTGCTTTCCTCGAACTTTTCGGTGGAAGGGTTGATTTGATAGACACGGTCGTCAATCGTGCAGAAGAGTTGGTCGCCGAGCTTGGTCATGCTCAAAGTTGTCGCCGTTTTCACCTTGCCCAAGTCGTGCGATGGGTGGGTATTCGACGTCAGTTCGGGAATCGAGTAATAGGCGACCGTCGCGTCCTGTCCGCCGATGCTTGCGGTATAGAGCGTATCGCCGCTGATACAGAACGTCGAACAGTTGATACCGAGGGCCTTGAAAGTATGCTCCGAAAAGTCGTACTCATAGAAGGAATTGCTCGAGGCGCGAACGGAGATAAAGAGGCGTTCGCCCGCAAAGCCGATCTTCGTGATCGTTCCGTTCTCTTCCGGAACGTCCTGTTGGGAGAAAAGTTCCGCCGCACGGTCGTAGAGATAGAGGGTCTTTCCGTCCGCAATTGCAATATAGCCGTCCGAAAACGCCGTATCGACGGGCGCCTTCAGCTCGAGATACTGCTCGTAGCTCTCGGGGAGGAAGAGAGAAGCCTTTTCTACACTATTCAAGTTTTCCACTTCCGCATGTGCCGTCTTTGGCATGCCTAACGACAGCGCGCCCATGAGCATACACCCAAACGCGAACAAGAGCAATGCGGCGAGGGAAATTCTCTTTATTTTGTTTTCATGGACTCGTACTTGATTCATCTTAAAATCCTCTTACGATATGGGCGCTTTTAACTTCTCTTCTTGCGGGTATCGGGCAGAAGTATATCTTGCCAATTGCCGAAAACGTTGTTCTGATTCCAACGCGGGAGATCAAAAGCGTCTGACGCTACTTTAACGATGTAGTTATTATAGAGCATAAACACTTCTTCATTTTCAATATCCAAGGCAAACGCAACGGGGTTGCTTTCATCACCGTAAACGTAAGAGCGGTTTTCGAGTTCGACCAATTTCTTATCATTTTTCCAAAGAGCATTTTCGCTTAAATAGTATAGATTTCCTTCCTGATCTGCTCGCAACGAGGAAACTGGCATGTGAAGAGAAAGCCCCATATCTCCGCCGCTCACGATACTGGGATCGATAAACTCATCTTCATAAAAATATCGAACATGACCGCTCGTATCTACAACATAAAGGGTGCCATTGACATCGGAAGTGAGTGCCGCCAAAGAACCCTCAAGTCGAGAAACAAGTCCAAAATCCTCTTCTTCAACTTTTCCGTATCCGTATTCGGTGATATAGTAGACGCTCCCGTTCACACATGCAAGCCCTTTGATTGTGCCGATGTCGGCGATAACGGGCTTACAGAAGGTTGGATTTTCGCTCGGATTTTTGCAGACGTATACCTTGTTCCCGCAGGCGGCGGCGACGACGGTGCCGTCCGTCGCGACGAGGGTGGGCGAGTAGGGGAGACCGTCCTCATCGGTGCAGGGGACGACGCGGTGCGACCCGTCCGCGATGTTGTGGACGAGGAGACGGTTTGAGCCGCTGTTTGCCGTGACGAGGAGATTCCCCGCCCGGGCAATATCCTTTGCCCCGTTCAAGCGGTGGTAAGCGTCGGAAGCGGCGGAAATTTCGTATTCGGTGAATGCGGGACCGTCGTCTGCGGAGAGGTCGAGCTCCCGCACCGCGTTCCCCTTGAGCACGTACAGCATGCCGCCGTACGAGGTGATAGCCGAGTAGCCCGTGCCGCGCGCGGCTTCCACCCGCTCGCTCGTGCCGCTCCGTCCCGCGGAGAGGTCATACACATATAGCCCGTCCTCTTCCGAGTCGGACGAGCGCGTGTAGTACAGCGAGCCGTCTACGCTCGTCGCCGAGCGAAGTCCCTCGACGCTCGAGGAGAGGGTGAACGAAGTCGTGTCCTTGTATGTGCCGAGGTCGTTCAGTTCGTACTTTGTCGCCGTCTTTTCGACGACGGTATACAGCGCCCCGTCCTCGAATACGAGCTGCGGGGTGCTGCTGTAATCGGTGGTCGCAAAGACAATTTTTGTTTGCTCCGCCTGTTCGAGCGCGGAGAGGGGAAGGAAGGAAAAGTTCGTCTTTCCGTCCGAGACGGAGGCGGTGAAGAGGGTATCCCCCCCGATACAGAAGGTGGAGAGGGAGACGATCTTGGTTTCCGTCGTCGTGGTGAGGTTGGAGGGGTCGGTGAGGTTGAGTTCATACAGCCCCAAGTCGAGGTCGCAGAAAAAGAGCCGCCCCTGCCAGAACTGAAGTTTGGAGATGTTGTACTTGTGCGAATAGATGACATAGCGCGGCGTCTCCGCCGTTCTGTCGAGGACGTAGAGATGATCTCCCTCCGCAATGGCGATCCAATGCTCGGAGAGGGCGATGTCCACGGGGTTTTCGAGGGGAAGATACTGCTCATAGCTCTCGGGGAGGAAGAGTTCGGCGGTCTCGGCGCCGAGCGAAACGGACTCCGCGGCGGCAGCTTCCGTCCCGCGATTCCATGAGATCCCCGCTGCGGCTCCGAACAGGAGCACCGCGGAGAGGAAAATTGTCGTTCTTCGTTTCAACATACCGTCATTATATCACGCGCGCGCGAAAAACGCAACGCCCTGTGAACAATTTCGCCAATTTTCGTCAGACCCGACCCATGAAAAAGAGGGGGGCGGACCCCCTCAAAAAAATTTTTTCGGAAAAAACGGCATATCGGCGCCCATTTGTCATATTTCCGTGCTATCATGAAATACGAACAAACGTTTAGTTTTTGCGGCGTCGTGAGATGCCGCGGAGGTGAAGCATGGATCAAACTTACGTCAAAGCGCTGCTGTATGCCTATCCGAAGCTGTCCGAAGTCGCGGAGGCGGTCGCCTGTGCCGCGGAGAACAGGGCGGCGCTCTCCTACAGGAGCAACATGGACACCCTCTCGCTCGCCGAGAGCATTGCCGAGGAATTTCTCCTCTCGCACCGCCTCATGGAGTTGAAGGAGCTTCTCGACGGGGCGGTTTCCTCGTTCGGGGAGGAGGAGCGGCTCCTCCTCGAGTACCGCTATTTCCGCAGGAAGTCGCACTTGGAGGGGTGCACCGTCCGCACCGACCGCTCCTATTTCAGGCGGCAGGAGACCCTTCTCTGCAGGATGGCATTCACCCTCATGGCGATGGGGCTCACCCGCGCCGCCTTCTTCGAGCGGTTCTCCTCGTGCGAGTTCTTGATGAAGCTGTACGCCGCCATCGAGGAGGGGGCGGAACGGCGGATCGTCCGCCCGCGCTGTCAGAACTCCGCCCGTTCGCCCTCGGGGAGCGGCTTCTTCCCCCGCAGGACGAGCACGGCGACCCCGACGACGGCGACGCAGGCGATGCAGATGATGGCGATCTCCGCCGCGGACAGCCCCGCGGAGCCCTCGTGCGAAGTCACGGCGGCGGTCTCGAGATAGTCGGTGTTGTACTCGTATTCGAGGGGGGAAGCGGCGGGAATGTAGTCGAATTCCCCGTCCGCGAGCACGTAGAAGTAGAGGGCGGAACCCTCGTACCGCTGCCCGTAGTAGACGAAGGTCCTCTCGACGGTGAGGAATTTCCCTTCGCCGAGCCCGCCCTTCTGCGGAAGGGAGTATTCCACCGTGATCTCGCGGCGGAGATAGGGGCGGGCGGGGACGAAGTCCACGGGCGTCAGGGCGTCCTTCCTGCAATATCCCTGTATCTTGCGGTAGGGGGGAACGTCGTCGAGGTATTCGACGGAGCAGTACGTCTCGCCCTCGGCGAGCACGCGCACATAGTACGAGAAGGGGAGCTGAAAGAGGCGGGAGGATTCGTCCTCGCGGGCATAGAACCACACGTCGCGCGCGGCTGCGACCGCATAGCCGCCCTCTGCGGCGTGCGCCCGCCCCGAGGGAGCGGCGAAGAGGAGCACAAGGAGCGCCGCCGCAACAGAGAGAAAGCGTTTCATGCCCGCTATCATACCGCGCCCACGGGCGTGTGAAAGCATTTATTTTATCGAAAATGGACGGAATTCTGTTGAAAATCAGGGCAATCGAGCGGGAACAGAAAAAGCGCGCGGAAAGCGACAGGCTCGCCGCCTACAATGCGGGGCGGAAGAAGCACAAGAAGCAGCTCGCCTTCCACCGCTGCAAGAAGCGCAACCGCTGGGTGTTCGGTGGGAACCGCTCGGGCAAGACGGAGTGCGGCGCCGTCGAGGCGGTCTGGCTCGCCCGCGGGAATCATCCCTACCGCAAGAACAGGAAGGACGTGTTCGGGTGGGTCGTCTCGCTCACCGCGCAGGTCCAGCGGGACGTGGCGCAGAAGAAGGTGCTCTACTACCTCCGCCCCGACTGGATCGAGGACATCGTGATGACGAGCGGGCGGAAGGACAACCCCGCCGCGGGCGTCATCGACCAAATCTTCGTGCGGAACGTGTTCGGCGGCACGTCCGTCATCGGATTCAAGAGCTGCGATCAGGGCAGGGAGCGCTTTCAGGGGAGCTCGCTCGACTTCGTTTGGTTCGACGAGGAGCCCCCGCAGGACATCTATGAGGAATGCGTGATGCGCGTGCTCGACCGCAAGGGGGACATCTTCGGCACCATGACGCCCCTGAAGGGGCTCACCTTTCTGTATTCGGAGATCTACCTCAACCGCAGGAACAACCCCGAGGTGTGGTATGAGTTCATGGAGTGGGACGACAACCCCTTCCTCTCGCGGAGGGAGACGAGGGCGCTCACCGCGGCGATGGACGAGACGACGCTGCAATCCCGCCGCTACGGGAGATTCTGCACGCGCGAGGGGCTTGTCTACCCCGAATTCGACGAGAGCGTGCACGTCATCGAGCCCTTCTCCGTCCCCAAGGAGTGGCAGGATACGATCTCCATCGACCCCGGGCTCAAGAATCCGCTCTCCGCCCACTGGTATGCCGTCGACTACGACGGGAACGTGTACGTCGTCGCCGAGCACTACCGCGCGGGGCTCAACGTCGAGGAGCACGCCGCCGAGCTCTTCCGCATTTCGGACGAAATTGGTTGGAAGCGGGACGCGAAGGGGAGACTCTCCGCCCTCATCGACCCCGCCGCGGGGCAGCGCACCCTCTCCTCGGTAAAGTCGGTCTCCGAGCTCTTCTATGAGCGGGGCGTGCTCGTGAACCCGCGGGTGGAGAAGGACGTGTTCAGCGGCATTGCGCGGGTCAAGAGCTACCTGAAGCGGGACAACGGCTTGCCCGACCTCTTCATCTTCTCGAACTGCGTCCACCTCATCCGCGAGTTCAAGGGGTACTTCTGGGGAGAGGGGGAGTCGCCCGTCAAGCGTGACGACCACGCCATGGACGAACTTCGGTACTATCTCATGAGCCGACCCCGCCCCGCCGAGCGGGAAAAGATACAGAGCGACATTCAAAAGGACAAGGAACGGAGGATCCGAAAATTGATGAAAAACAGGAGAAAATAGCGACATGGGGGAGGAAAAACTCAAGGAAGCCATCCTGAAGGTGGCGCTCGGCTACTCCGTTGAAGAGGTGACCGAGGAATACGACGCCCGCGACGGGGAATTGAAGCTCGTCAAGCGGAAGGAGACCAAGAAGGACGTGCCGCCCGACCTCAAGGCGGCGAAACTTCTCCTCGACGGCGGAGGGGACTACTCCTCCTTTACCGACGAGGAGCTCGAACGGGAAAAGAAACGGTTGTTGAAACAACTTTCGGAGGAACAAAATGACTGAAATGACAAGAGAGGAACAGGCAAGGCGGGCGACGGTCGTAAAGTCCGTCCGCGAGGACTTCGAGGAGCGGCGGGAAGCGCGCCGCAAGATCGAGCGCGGCTGGCAGCTCAACATGAACTTTGTCAGCGGGAACCAATATTGCGACATTTCGCCCTCGGGGGAGATCGAGGAGGAGGACAGCGCCTTCTATTGGCAGTCGAGAAGGGCATTCAACCACATCGCGCCCACCATCGACACCCGCCTCGCCCGTCTCGCGAAGGTGCGCCCGTCCCTCAACGTGCGCGCCGCATCGGACGCGGACGACGACGTCAAGACGGCGCGGCTCGCCTCCAACATCCTGAAAGCGGTCCGCAACCGAATCGATCTCGACGGGGTCATCTCCCGCGCGACGATCTGGTCGGAGACGTGCGGCACCGCCTTCTATAAGGTAGTCTGGAACTTCGACGAGGGGAACGTCATCGGAACGGACGAGTCGGGGCACCCCCTGAAGGAGGGGGACGCGAACGTCATTCCGCTCTCGCCCTTCGAGATCTACCCCGATTCGCTCGCCGCGGAGAGCATGGACGACATCCGCAGCATCATCCATGCCAAGGCGGTGCCCGTCGGGGAGATCAAGGAAAAATTCGGCGTGGAGCTCGCGGGCAGGCGGATCGGGGAATTTCCCCTCGTGCCCTACTCCTCGGCGAGCGGCTGGAAGCGCCCCGCGGACGGCGACATGCGCCCCGCGCTCGACGGCTGCGAAATTCTCATCGAACGGTATACCCGCCCCAACGGGGAATTTCCCGAGGGACGGTTGGAGATCGTGGCGGGGGACGTCCTTCTCTTCGAGGGACCCCTGCCCTACAAAAACGGCGACAGGGGAGAGCGCGTCTTGCCCTTCATACGGCAGACGTGTATCCCCCTCGCGGGGTCGTTCTTCGGGACGTCCGTGGTCGACCGCATGATCCCCCTGCAGAGGGCGTACAACTCGGTGCGCAACAGAAAGCACGAGTTCCTGAATCGGCTCTCGATGGGGGTGCTTG
>CANQAX010000066.1 GCA_947589235.1 uncultured Clostridia bacterium | reverse complement strand
CTCGATGGCGCGCGCGAGCTCTTCCTTGCTCTCCTCTGCCGCCTCACGCCCGATCTCGGGATCGGCGCCCGCGCCGAGCCCCTTCGTCTTCTGCACGCCGATCTGCACCCGCACGGGGGCGAGGCTGCACGCAAGGATCTGCGCGTCGGTATTGACGGCGATATATTCGGCGCTCTGGATCCCCGCCTCGATCATGCGGTTGACGGCGTTGTTGCCCGCGCCGCCGACGCCGATCACGCGGATCTTCGCCCTGCCGCTCGTATTCGTTTCGGGAACCGTCGCCGTTCTGCGGTCGTCGGGTTCCCTTCCGAGAAACGGAACATTGTCGTTGAACATGGATTAACCTCCGATGACGTTGAAAAATCGATGAAACGCGCCGCTCTTGCGGCTGTCGTCGCTTGCCATGTCGATGAGCGCGATGCGCGAGCTCATCTCGGGCTTGTTGTAGTAGGGAAGGTCGGGCGCGAGCTGTTCGCACACGCGGTTGACGCGCTTGGTGACGTGCTCGAGCGCGCCGCGGATCTCGGTGAGCCCCTCGCCCGTGATACACAGGGGCTTGTATTCGAGCTCCCTGCCCGTGCATTCCTCCAAGAATCCCGTGAGTGCCTCGCACAGCCCGTCGAGCCCCTCCTTGACCGCGTCCACGAACTCGTTGACGTCGATCTCATAGGAAATACCGCGGTGAATGAATTCCGTCTTGCCCGCGTTGCTCTTGACGTAGAGATTGGCGCGGGACAGGAGGGCGACCGCAGCATCGTACGGAAGGCGGAACCTCTCCATGAGGAGTGCCGCGATCTGCCCCTTTCCGCACCAGCAGTTGCGCTGGGCGAGCACGCCGTTCCCGAGAAGGACGAGGAAGGTGGACGAGAGGTACCCCGCGTCGAGGAAGAGCGCGTACTCATCCCGCGTTTCGGGCGGAATGAGGTAGGCAGCCATCGCAAACGCCGTGGGCAGGAAGCGAAGGGATATCTTCATGTTCGCGAACGCCGATTCGAGCACGCCCGCGAAGTATTCGCTGCAATAGAAGTAAGTGAGGAGCCCCGAGAGCGACGAGGACGAGAGCCCGACGGGGTCGACGACGCGGCGGTTGTCCGCCGTGACGTAGATCATGCTCGTCGCGCGGATGAGGCGGTAGCCCGCCATCTCCTCCTTCCCGCCGTCGAAGAGGAGCTGCACGTCCTTCGGGGAAATGCGGCGCTTCTTGGGAAAGCCGATGTTCCTCTCCTTCGGGACGGAGACGGTGAACTCCCCGGGCACGCCGACGTAGAGCGTGCGGAGCCGTTCGCCGCACATCTGCTCGACGGCGGAGACTGCCTTGAAGATGGCTTCCTTCAGCCCGTTCTCGTCGAAGAACTTTCCGCCCTCATATCCGTCGTACGGCTCCGACTTGCTCGCGGTGAACACAATTGTGCGGTTGACGCCCTGCTCCCCGACGAATACGCCGACCTCAGACGAGCGGATATCCAGAACAGCAACGCTCTTGCGCCCCATGCTTCTTCCTCTCCTCGTGATTCTTTCGTTCCCTATTATTATAGCAAATGCCCGTATCCTTGTCAAGAAAATTACGGAATTTTCCGCCCCATAACGAAAAAAGTGCGCCCCATGTCGGGGCGCAACGGCATTTTTCGATGTTTCAAAGGATCGGAGCGGGTCAATCGGCGCGGTAATCGGTGATGACGGTCGAAGTCGTCTCGTCGAAGTCCACGGTGAGCGTTCCGTGCACGCGCTGTTCGACGGGGCGGGAAAGGTAACCGCTCTCCCCCGCGATTGCCGCCTCGCACTTTTCGGTGAGGGCGGAAGCGGGGTCCCAGATGACGATGCGCATTCCCTCGCGCGTGTCGAGAAGGAGGCGGTCGATCCCGCCGTGCGTCTCGTAGGTAATGGAGAGAATGTTCGCGCGCGGCTCGCCCAAGCGGCTCTCCAAAATTCCGTAAAGCGTGAAGAGCGCCTGTACGGAGAGGTCGGACGGGGCGTCGATCTCGCCGAAGCCGACAAGTTCGATATTGGAGCCCCCCGTGCGGTTGGTGTTCTCGCCGCGGTACAAAAAGACGCCCGTGTCGTCATAGACGGAATAGCCGTCCTCTCCCCTCACCGCGAACATCTCGCGCCGCTCCTCCACCCGAACTTCGATGGTGGAAGGGTACTTCTTCTCGGCGGAAACGAGCCGGAGGCAGGGATATGCCGCGACTTCCGCCTCGAGGTCGGAGAGGTCGAGGAAGGTCGTGCTCTTGCCGAGGTACCCGTCGAACTTTTCCCGCAGCTCGTCCGCTTCCCTGTCCCCCGCGTCCGAGAGAAGGGTGAAGCGGGCGTCCACGAGGGTGACGGTGAACACGATGTTGAGCCCCGCCGCCACGACGGCGACGAGAAGCAGGAAGGATACGATTGTCGTGATGATCGCTCTGATCTTCATTCGTAACTCCGCAGGGTCAGACGCGCACGCGGCGAATATCCGCCCCCAATGATTTCAGTTTGCCCTCCAAGTCGGAGTATCCCCTGTCGATGTGGGAAAGGTCCAGAACTTCCGAGGTCCCCTCCGCGCCCAATGCCGCGAGCACGAGCGCCGCGCCGCCGCGCAAATCTCCCGAGACGACGGACGCCCCGTGAAGGCGTTCCACCCCCCTCACGAGCGCATGCCTCCCCTTCACCTCGATGTCCGCACCCATCTTTTGAAGTTCGGGCACGTACTTGTAGCGCGTCTCGAAGAGATTCTCCACGATGAGCGCGCACCCCTCGCACGAGGCGTTGAGCGCGGTGATCTGCGCCTGCAGGTCGGTGGGAAAGCCGGGGAAGGGCATCGTCTCGATGCGGCGGTTGCAGCGGAGCCTCCCGCCGCTCGCTATCTTTATTTTATCATTTTTGATATGGATTTTGCAACCGTTTTCACGCAATTTATGTAAAAGCATTCCGATATTCTCGGCGCGGACCCCCTTTACCTCCACTTCGCCGCCGCAGACGGCGCATGCGATGAGGAAGGTCCCCGCCTCGATGCGGTCCTTGACGGGGGTATAGTCGACGCCGCCGAGCGAGCTTACCCCCTCGATCTCGATGACGTCGCTCCCCGCCCCGCGCACCCTCGCGCCCATCGCGTTGAGGAAGTTCTGAAGGTCGATGATCTCGGGCTCCTTCGCCGCGCCCTGCACCACCGTTCTCCCCTCCGCCATGACCGCGGCGAGCAGAATGTTTTCGGTGGCGCCCACGCTCGGGAAGTCGATGGGGATCTCGGCGCCGCGGAGCCTGTCGCATTCGCAGAGAATGTAGCCGTCCCGCTCGGAGATGTCGACGCCGAGCCGCTTCAGGGCATTGAGGTGGATGTCGATGGGGCGGAGCCCGATGTCGCACCCGCCGGGGTAGGCTATCGCGGCGCGGTGGAAGCGCGTGAGCAGGGAGCCGAGCATAAAGACGGACGAGCGGAGTTCCTTCGTGAGCGCGGACGAGAGGCGGTGCGAACAGGCGTCGGCGCTCTCCACGGTGACGTCCTCCCCCTCGAGGCGGACGTCCGCGCCGAGTTCGCGCAGGATCTGCGCCATGCAGAGCGCGTCGGTGATGCGCGGCATCTTGCGGATGGTCACGCGCTCCCCCGTGAGAATGGACGCGGCAAGAAGAGGCAGGACGGAATTCTTCGCCGACTGCGCCTCAACGCTGCCGAACAGCCGCCTGCCCCCCTCTATGATGTATTTATCCATAGGTATCTCCTCGTGTATTTCGGGAAATGCGGAGAAAACCCGCAGAGCGGGTCTCCGCGTTTCAGTCAGTACATCCTATGAATCTTCTTCCCGTCGTTGTGCCTCGACACCCCGTATACCACCCCCATTCCCGCCATCGTGACGATGAGGGAGGTGTTCCCCGCCGAGATGAGCGGGAGCGGCAGACCGGTGGGCGGGATACACCCGCTCACGACGAGCGCGTTGAGCGCCGACTGCACGGCAAACACGAGCATGATGCCCGAGACGAGCAGATACCCGTAAAAATTGTCGCAGGCGTTCGCGATGCGGAATCCCCGCCAGACGACGAATCCGATGAGCACGAAGAGCGCGAGCACGCCGAAAAAGCCCGTCTCCTCCGCGATGACGGACAGAATGAAGTCGCTCTCGGCAAAGGGCAGAAAGCGGTACTTTTGGCGGGAGCGGAAGAGCCCGACGCCGAAGAGATCGCCGTTCCCGAGCGCATACAGAGACTGGATGAGTTGGTAGCCCTCATCGCGCGGGGACGCCCACGGGTCGAGAAAGGCGGAGAGCCGCTGCAGGCGGTAGGGCTCGGCGAGAATGAGGGCGGGCACGGCGAAGAGAACGGGGACGCAGATGGCGGCGAGCCCCCTCTTCGAGAGCCCGCCGAGGAAGAGCATCCCGATCATGACGGCGCCGACGCACATCGTGACGGACATGTTCGGCTCGAGCATGATGAGAACACACACCGCGAGCCCCGCCGCGAGCACGGGCAGCGAACCCTTCAGCGTGCGCAGGCGGGACGGGTCTTTTGCAAAGTATCCCGCGGTGAAGAGGACAAACCCGTACTTTGCAAGTTCGGAGGGCTGTACGGTGACCGGTCCGAGCCCGATCCACCGCGTCGCCCCGTAGTTGCTCCGCCCCACCCCGGGCACAAAGACGAGCGCGAGGAGGACGAGGGATACAAGGAGCGCGGGCAGCCCGCCCCGCTTGAGCTTTTCATGCGGGAGAAAGGAGACGGCGATCATCGCGGCGAGCCCCAAGACAAACCCCACGACCTGCTTTTTGACGAAGTAGAGCGCGTCGCCGTACAGCACCTCGGCATTGTAGCGGCTCGCCGAATACACGCACACGACGCCGTACGCCGCGAGGACGACGACGGCGGCGAGAAATAAGAGATCCCCCTTTCCCCCGCGAGAAAATTTCTGCCTATTCGCCCTATTCACCGCGTTCCCCCCTCTCGGCGGGCTCCGTCCGCTCCTCCGCGCGCAGAAGCCCGAGGAGCTCGGAAAACCGTTTGCCGCGCTCCTCATAGCTCGAAAAGGCGTCGAAACTCGCCGAGGCGGGCGAGAGCAGCACGTTCTGCCCCTTCCGCGCCGAGAGATAGGCGACGCGGACGGCGAGGTCGAAGGGACGGCAGAGGGTGACCGAGGTATATCCGCTCTTCAGCGCGGCGTTGAGGATGCGGAAGGCGTTTTCCCCATAGATGACCGCATGCACGACGTCCGAGCGCTTGATCGCCTCGAAGAGCGGCTCGTAGGAGTAGCCCTTGTCCTTGCCGCCGAGCAGAATGACGCTCTCCCCCTTCACGCTCTCGACCGCCTTGACGGCGGAGTCCACATTCGTCGCCTTGGAGTCGTCGATGAAGGTCACGCCGTGAAGGGTGCCCACCTTCTCGAGGCGGTGCTTGACCCCGCGGAAGTTCTTGAGGGCAGCGGAAATGGCGGCGTTTCCCACCCCCATGAGCTTGGCGGCGACGATTGCGGCGAGTGCGTTTGCGCGGTTATGGTCGCCGTCCACGGGGAGCTCGTCCGCCGGAAAGACGGGTTCCCCGCGGAAGAAGAACTTCCCCTCGGATAGGTATCCCCCCTCGACCTGTTCCCGCATCGAAAACCACACGACGCGCGCCCTCGTCTTTTCGGCAAACCCGCGCACGACGGGGTCGTCGTAGTTTAAGACCGCGTACTCGCTCTCCGCCGAATTTTTGAGAATGCGCGACTTGAGGTAGATGTAATTTTCCATGTTGTAGTGGCGGTTGAGGTGGTCCTCCGTCACGTTGAGGATGACCGCCACGTGCGGGCGGAGCGAATAGAGCGTCTCGAGCTGGAAGGAGGAGATCTCCGCGACCGCCACGCCGTCCTCACCGAGCTCGCCGAGCGCCGCGGTGATGGGCTTCCCGACATTTCCGCAAGCGACCCCCTTGATGCCCGCCGCGCGCAGAATCCCCTCCAACATGGTGACGGTGGTCGTCTTGCCGTTCGTCCCCGTCACGGCGATACACGGGCAGCGGAGGGCGAGCGCGCCGAGCTCCGCCTCCCCGATGATGCGCTTGCCCATGCGCTTGAAGGAGACGGGCAGCGGGTGGTCGACTGGGATCCCCGGCGAGAGGACGAGCACGTCGCACCGCTCGGAGACCCCGGGGAGCTCGTCCTTCGGGACGGACTTGCACCCGATCCCCTCGAGACGGGAGATCGCGGCGCGCACGTTCTCGTCGTCCACGTCGTCATACAGATACACGGCGGCACCGCGCGAGACGAGGTATTCCCCCGCGGCGATGCCCGAGCGGGAGAGCCCTGCGACGAGAAAGGTTTGTCGGTTGAACAGCATTGCATTCCTCCTTTTCCGCGCGGGTCTCCGCGGCGGATCAGGCGAACGGGATCAGGAGCGTTGCTCCGAGAACTGCCGTGGCGGCGGCATAAGCGTACGAAATTTTCGCTTCCGAATACCCCTTTTCCTGAAAGTGGTGGTGGAGCGGCGCCATGAGAAAGACCCGTCTGCCCGTTTTTTTATAATATATTACTTGGACAATGACGGATATGCTTGAAAGGACAAATACGGCGCCCGCGACCGGAACGGCGAGCGCGTTGCCCGAGAAGAGCGCGATGCTCGCCGCAAATCCGCCGAGGGAGAGCGAGCCCGTGTCCCCCATGAACACGCTCGCGCGGGAGGTGTTGAAGATGAGGTAGGCTGCAAGCGCGCCCGTGAGCGCGGAACATAGGACGGGGAAGCTCCTTCCCCCCTGAAGAAGGACGAGCGCCCCCGAAAAGAGAAAGAAGAAGGCGGACGAGGACGCGGCGAGCCCGTCGAGCCCGTCGGTGAGGTTGACGCTGTTCACCGTCGCGAGGAACACGAAGATGCCGAGCGGGAGCATGCCCCACCCGATGTCGAAGGAGAGCCTCGTATACGGAATGCGGAGCACCGTGAGCCCCTCGAGGCAGCAATAGAGGGAGGCAATGACGGCGACGGCGAGCTGAAAGAGCACCTTCTGATAGGGCTTCAATCCGAGGTTTTCCTTCCGCCTCTTCTTGAGAAGGTCGTCCAAAAAGCCGACGAGGAGATACCCCGCCCCCACCGCGAGCGCGACGAAGAAGGGCTTGTCCCGATCTCGGCAAAAAAGAAGCGCCGCAACCGCTGCGGCGGGCACAAAGGCGAGCCCGCCCATCGTGGGCGTTCCCCCCTTGTCGCGGTGCTCTTTAACGTAGCCGAGAATGTTCTGCCCCGCCCCGAGCCTGCGAAGCAGCGGGATCGCCGCGGCGCAGAGAAGGAGCGAGAGCGCAAACGAGACGAGAAAACAGAAGAGAAGGTCGCGCGTCATGACTTTATCAATGCCTTGATTACAGCTTTGTCGTCGTACTCGTATTTTATTCCCATGATCTCCTGCGTCCGCTCGCCGCCCTTGCCCGCGACGAGGAGGATATCCCCCCTTTCGAGCTTTCCAAC
>CANQAX010000065.1 GCA_947589235.1 uncultured Clostridia bacterium | reverse complement strand
TGCGAGGAGTTCGGCGTCGCCCTGTTCGAGACGCCCGTCGGCTTCAAGTTCATCGGCGAAAAGATCAAGGATTGGGAGAGGGACGGCTCGCACACCTTCGTGTTCGGGTTCGAGGAGAGCTGCGGGTACCTCCGCGGGACGCACGCCCGCGACAAGGACGCCGTCGTCGCCTCCATGCTCTGCGCCGAGATGGTCTGCTACTACACGCACATCGGCAAGACGGTCTGGGGAAGGCTCACGGAGATCTACAAAAAATACGGCTATGTGCTCGACAAGAACATCTCCATCCAGTATTCGGGTCTCAACGCGATGAAGGAGATGAACGCCGTCGTCGACGCCCTCAAGACGGTGAAGGCGGAGGCATTCGGCGACTTTGAAGTGGTTGCGGTCCGCGACTACTCCAAGGACATCCGCAGGACTGCGGACGGGAGAGAGGAGAAGCTCGGGATCCCGAAGTGCAACTGCGTGTATTACGAGCTGAAGGGCGGCAGCTTCATCTGCGTCCGTCCCTCGGGCACCGAGCCCAAGCTGAAAATCTACTACTCCGTGAAGGCGAAGGACGAAGCGGCTGCGAACGCGGCGCTCCAAAAGGCTTCCGCGGACGTCGAAAAACTGCTCGCCTCGGTCAAATAAAGTCGGAACGTGCGCCGTCTCCCGTGGGAGACGGCGCGTTTTTTTTACTTTTATGTCAATCTTTCCGAATTATTTTCAAATTTCTTGACATCTTCTTCCCGCCGCGGTATAATCTGTTTATGATTTACTTAAAAGATTTCAGGCAAGGGAAACTTCTCTATGAGGCGCTCGATTCGGACATCCGTCTCGGCATTTTGGACGAGCTCTCGAAGAGCGGCGAACTCAATCTCGCATCCTTCGCCAAGCGGTTCGGGATCTCCAACGGCGCCATCACCGCGCACGTCAAAAAATTGCACGCGGCGGGGCTCATTGAGATCTCCACGTCCTCGGGGATCCGCGGCACGCAGAAAATTTGCCGCCTCTCCGCGGACAAGATCATCGTCGACCTCGCGCCCGCGCCCGAGGCGGAAGGGAGAGTCGAATCGGCGCAGATCGACGTAGGGCACTACGTCGGGTATGAGGTCCATCCGACGTGCGGCATTGCGACGGCGGAGCACATCATCGGCGGATTCGACGACCCCGCCTGTTTTTCCTACCCCGAGCGGGTGCGCGCGGGGATTTTATGGCTCTCTTGGGGGTACGTCGAGTACCTCGTCCCGAACTATCTCTCCGCCGACGCCGAGCTCACGGGGCTGCAGCTCTCGATGGAGCTCGCGAGCGAGGCACCGGGCTATTCCGCCTTCTTCCCGAGCGACATTCACTTCTCCATCAACGGGAAGGAGCTCGGCTTCTACACGAGCAAGGGGGAATACAACGACCGCGCGGGTTCGGCGGGACCGTCGTGGTGGTACGGAAACCTCGGGCAATACGGCAAGAAGATCGTGCTCTCCGTCTCGGCGGACGGGACCTATCTCGGCGGAGTGAAGCTCTCGGAGACCTCCCTTTCCGACCTCGGCATCCGCGCGGGGGAGCAGATCCGCTTCCGCATCTCCGTTCCCGAGGACGCCGCAAACCGCGGCGGGTTCACCCTGTTCGGGAAGGGATTCGGCGACTACGACGAGGGGATCGTCTGCAAATTTATCTGTAAATAGGAAGAAATATGGACATTTCGCAGCTTTCACGGCGCTTTCATGTCAATGCCGAGCGCGGCTCGGCGAAGAACTTCCCCGTCTTTCTCCATAGTGTGCGGGGGAAGAGGGTCGCGGTCATCGCCGACCCCAATACCGTTCGGTACGCGGAGCCCGTCCTCGGCGCGATGAAGGGGGAGGGGTGCGACGTCTCCTTGTTCGTCTTTCCCGACCCCGAGCCCGTCGCAGACCGCGCGGCAATCGAGACCGCTCGCAGCTTTGCGGGGGGGAAGGAGTACCTTCTCGCGGTGGGCTCGGGCACGATGAACGACGTCGCAAAGTACGCGGGGCATCTTTCGGGCATTCCCTGCGGCGTGTTTGCGACCGCTCCCTCGATGGACGGCTTCACCTCGGGCGTCGCCGCGCTCATTGAGGACGGCTTCAAGATCACCCGCCCCGCGCAGACGGTGAGAGACGTCCTCATCGACACTGAAGTTCTCGCCTCGGCGCCGCGGATCATGCTCGGCGCGGGCGTCGGCGACATCTTCGCGAAGTACTGCTGCCTCGCCGACTGGCGGCTCTCCGCCCGCCTCACGGGGGAGGAGTACAACGAAGAGGCGGCGGACATGATGGGCTCCGCGCTCCGCGCCTGTGCAGACAGCGTTCCCGACCTCATCGCGGGCGGGAAGAGGGGAGCGGAGAAGCTCATGGATGCCCTCCTCGTCTCGGGATATGCGATGGTCGTCGCGGGCAGCTCCCGCCCCGCCTCGGGCGCCGAACACCACATGAGCCACTTCCTCGAGATGGACTTTCTCCGCCGCGGGGAGAGGATCCCCCTGCACGGCGTGAAGGTCGGGCTCGGGACGGCGGTCTCGCTCTACCTCTATCACACGCTCAAAACCCGCCCCGCCTTCGAGGGGTGTGAGATAGCATACGAGGAGGCGGAGAAGCTCCCCTCGCCCGAGTACGTTCTGAATGTGCTCGGCTCGTTCGGCTGTCCCACCCGCTTTTCGGAACTCGGGATCGGGGAGGAGACCTTCCGCGATATGCTCGAAAATGCCTACAAGATCCGCGACCGCTTCACCGTTCTCAACCTGTACTGTACGCGCGGGCTCATGACGGAAGAGGTCATAGAAGAGCTCTCGGGGAGGTTCTTCCGATGAGCGTCGGGATCTCGACGGCGACGCTGTTTCTCCGCCTCAACAACGAGGACACTTTGCCCCTTTTTGCGGAATGGGGTGTGAAAACGGCGGAAGTTTTCCTCACCTCGTTCAGTGAATACGCCCCCTCGTTCGCGCGGAAACTGGCGCTTCGGAAGGGGAGTACCGACGTCTATTCGGTGCACGTCCTCAACACGCAGTTCGAGCCGCAGCTCTATGCCGAACACCCGCGCGTGCGTGCGGACGCGTTCGCATGGCTCGACAAGGCGATGCGCTCCGCCCATATTCTCGGCGCGAAGTACTACACCTTCCACGGGATCGCGCGCATCAAGCGGACCTTCCGCGAGAACATCCCGAAGGTCGCCGCGCGGACGGAGGAGATCATTGCGGCGTGCGCCCGCCACGGCGTCCGCCTCGCGTACGAAAACGTCGAGTGGGCGTTCTACAACCGCACGGGCATCTTCCGCGCGCTCAAGGAAGCCTGCCCGTCCCTTTTCGGCGTTCTCGACATCAAGCAGGCGCGCATCTCGGGGTACGATTACCGCGCCTATCTCGACGAGATGGCGGGGAGCATCTCCCACGTGCATTTGAGCGACGCCGACGACACGGGCAGAATGTGCCTTCCGGGGCGGGGGAGTTTTGACTTCGACGAGCTCTTCGCCCGCCTCCGCGACGCGGGATTCGGGGGCGCCCTCCTCATCGAAAATTACGGCAGGGACTATAAGGGGTTCGACGAGCTCAAGCGCTCGTATGAATTCGTCGTCGAGAAGGCGGAGCGATATTCCCTCGCATAAAAAAATGCCGAAAATCGGCGCCGAAAATCATTGACAAGCGCAAATCGCTCTGCTATAATAGGGTGGTTATTAAGTGCTGCGGCGAAGGAGGGTAGAGAGAATATGTCCACGATCAGGGTCGGAGAAAACGAAAATCTTGAGAGCGCGCTTCGGCGGTTCAAGAGAAAGTGCTCCCGCGACGGCATCATCGGCGACCTTCGCAAGAAAGAGTTTTACGAGAAGCCTTCCGTCAAGAAGAGAAAGAAGTCGGAAGCGGCGAGAAAGAGAAGCAGAAATTGAGGAAGATCCGCAAGAAATTGCGGATTTTTTCTTTGCGAAAAATGTCGGGAAAGGTCAAAATCGGAGGTTTCCATGGAGCGGACTTTGAAAACGCTTGCAAAAGAGGCGAAAATGCGCATGAAGAAGGGGTTCTGGAAGCAGTGCGAGGAGGAGCTCGACTCCGAGCGCAGCCATGCCCGCAAGCAGGGGATCAACGAGAGCAAGATGGAGCGCTACTTTCAGGAGAAGGTGGGCGCGCGGATCAAGGGGGAGACGCCCGACGAATTCTATCTCAAGGTGCGCGACATGCTCCTTGCGGAGGGAGAGGTCTCCGACGCCATCGGGCGGCTCACCGACCGCGAGTACTATGCCACGCTGTCCTATCCCGAACAGCAGCGGTACACCCTCGAGCTCTCCGAGCGGTACGTGCGCGCGCTCGAGCGGTTCAAGCGCGAGTATGAGTTCGAGTTCAAGGGGCGAAAGGCTTGAAATCTTTTCCCGTCTGTGCTATAATGGACGGGTATGATGGATTTCGACCTGCTCAACGAAGAACAGAAAAAGCCGGTGCTCGATACCGAGGGCGCCGTGCTCCTCATTGCGGGGGCGGGGAGCGGCAAGACGCGCGTCCTCACCGCCCGCATTGCCTATCTCATCGAGGAGAAGGGGGTCTCGCCCTCCGAGATCCTCGCCATCACCTTCACGAACAAGGCGGCGAAGGAGATGCGCGAGCGGCTCGAGGGGCTCGCCGACATGCGCGAGAGCTGGGTCTGCACCATCCATTCGATGTGCGTGAAGATCCTTCGGATGTTCGCGGAGAAGAGGGGGATCTCGCCCGACTTTTCCATCTACTCCGAGCAGGAGCGCAACGCCGTCATCAAGCAGGCGATGGCGGAGCTCGGCTACGACGCGGAGGAGGGGCTCTTAAAGTCCGTCCGCTACGGCATTTCGGAGGCAAAGATGCTCGGGCTCTCCCCCGCGGAGTATGCCCGCCGCGCGGGCGGCGACCGCGACGCCGTCATCCGCGTGTATGAGGCGTACAACGCCCGCCTCAAGCGGTACAACGCCCTCGACTTCGACGACCTCCTGACCGAGGCGCGCGCCCTTCTCAACGAGGACGCCGAGGCGCGGGAGTTCCTCGCGGGCAGGTTCCGCTATATCCACGTCGACGAATTTCAGGACACCAACGCCGTGCAGTTCGACATCATCAAATTGCTTGCGTCCGAGCACGGGAATCTCTTCGTCGTCGGCGACGACGACCAGTCCATTTACGGCTGGAGGGGGGCGAAGATTGAGAACATTCTGCACTTCGAGCGCTCCTTCCCCCACGCAAAACTGTACAAATTACAGCGCAATTACCGCTCTACGGGCAACATTCTCGCGCTTGCGAATGCCTCTATCTCGCACAACTCCTACCGTAAGGGGAAGGAGCTCTGGACGGAGGCGCCCGCGGGGGACAAGCCCGTCTTTTTCGAGGCGAACGAGGAATCGGGCGAGGCGCTCTACTGCGCGCGCATTCTCTCCGACCTGCGGGCTGGGGGATACCGCTTCTCCGACTTCGCCGTCCTCATGCGCATCAACGCCCTCACGCGGGCATACGAGCAGGAATTTACCAAGTACGGCATTCCGTACAAGGTGTTCGGCGGCTTCCGCTTCTATGAGCGGAAGGAAATCAAGGACGTGCTCGCCTATCTCCGCGTCATCGCCAACCCCTTCGACGGCGAGGCGGTGCGGCGCATCATCAACGTCCCGCGGCGGGGGATCGGCGAAAAGACGCTCTCCGTGCTCGAAACTTACGCCGAGGCGGAGGACCTCTCGCTGTACGACGCGGTGCTCGACTGCGAATCGCTCAAGCTCGCCCCCGCGGCGAAGGCGAAACTGAAGGAGTTCGGCTCGTACATCCGCGAGCTCGTCGTGCTCTCGCAGGAGACGCCCGTCGGCGACCTCGTCCGCCATCTCGTGATCTCCTCGGGCATGTACGAGCAGTATTCCGACAACTCCGAGGAGAGCGTCTCCAAGCGCGCCAACCTCGACGAATTCCAGAACTCCGTCGACGAGTACGTCCGCCTCAACGAGGGCGCGACGCTCTCCGACTATCTCCAGCAGATCACCCTCTATTCGGACACCGACGAGATGGACGAGGGGGATTACGTCACCCTCGCCACCATTCACGCCGTGAAGGGCTTGGAGTTCCGCTGCGTGTTCCTCGTCGGGCTCGAGGAGAACATCATTCCGACCTCGCGCGCGCTCGACGACCCGCACTCCCTCGAGGAGGAGCGCCGCCTCATGTACGTCGCCATCACCCGTGCGCGGGAGAAGCTGTACCTCACCCGTTCCATGAGCCGATACCTCTACGGGAGGAGAGAGGATACGGTGCGGTCCCGCTTCGTCGAGGAGCTCCGCGGCTCGCTCGAACTTCCCTCTCCCGAACCCCGCCGCTCTTCCTACGGCTCGGGCTACGGCGGCTACGGGGGCTACGGAAACAACTACGGCAGCAGTTACGGCGGCTACGGCAGAAGATATGGGCGCCCCGAGCGGACGCAGACGGAGGAGCGGAAGGACTTTCCCACCTTCGGGGCGGGTCGCCCGCCCGTGCGCTTCGGGAACGTCGGAACGGCTCCCGCGCCCGCCCCGCGGCGGGACACGTCGGGCTTCGACGTGGGCGTCCGCGTCCGCCATGCCCGCTTCGGCGAGGGGACCATCGTCGCCGTGCGCGGCGAGGCGAGAAATCTCATCGTCACCGTGGATTTCCCCACGGTCGGAAAAAAGGAGCTCGCGGCGGCGCTCGCGCCCCTCGAGCGATTGGAGTAGAGTATGAACAGACAGCGCGAACTCACCGATATTCTCAACAAGTGGGCGTATGAGTACTATGTACTCGATGCGCCGAGCGTGCCCGACCGCGAATACGACAGGCTGTACGACGAGCTCCGCGAACTCGAGCGAGAGAGCGGCGTCGTCTACCCCGATTCCCCGACGAGGCGGGTCGGCGGCGAGCCCGTCAAGGGCTTCGAGCGCCACGCCCACATCGCGCGGCTGTACTCGCTCGACAAGGCGGTCACCGAGGACGAGCTCTCCGCCTTCTTCACCCGCGTCTACAAGACCGACCCCGCCGCCCGCTTCACCGTCGAATACAAGTACGACGGTCTCACTGTCTGCCTCACCTATGACAAGGGCGTGTTCGTGCGGGCGACCACCCGCGGCAACGGCACGGAGGGGGAGGACGTCACCGCCCAGCTTCTGCCCGTGCACAGCTTTCCGCTCCGCATCTCCTACGAGGGCACCCTCGAGGTGCGCGGCGAGGCGGTCATCCGTCTCTCCGTGCTCGAGGCTTACAACAGGGCGCACCCCGACGACACCCTCAAGAACGCGCGGAACGCGGCGGCGGGCGCGGTGCGGAACCTCGACCCGTCCGCGACGGCGGAGCGCGGCGTCGAGGTGTATTTCTATGACGTCAACTACATGAGCGAGGACCCCGTCCCGTCGCAAGTCGAGGCGAGGGAATTTCTGCGCCGCGAGGGCTTCCGCACCTATCCCTACTTCAAGGTCTGTTCGACGGCGGAGGAGGTGTTCGCCGCGGTGGACGAGATCGACGCGGGGCGGCGGAACATCGACGTCCTCACCGACGGCGCGGTCATCAAGGTGGACTCGGAGCGCGTGCGCGCCGAGATGGGCTACACCGACAAGTTCCCCCGCTGGGCGATCGCCTACAAGTTCGAGGCGGAGGAGGCGGAGACGACTGTAAAGCGCGTCTTCTGGCAGGTCG
>CANQAX010000064.1 GCA_947589235.1 uncultured Clostridia bacterium | reverse complement strand
CCGTGGAACTCGCGGGGGCGACGGTGCGCCGCGCCACTTTGAACAACTTCGGCGACCTCACGCGGAAAGACGTCAAAGTAGGCTCCCGCGTGCTCATCCGCCGCTCCAACGAGGTCATTCCCGAGATCCTCGCCGCCGTCTCCCATGCGGAGGGAAGCGTGCCCGTGCAAAAGCCCGCGTGCTGTCCCGCCTGCGGGAGCCCCGTCGCCGAGGTGGGCGCCAATCTCTTCTGCACCAACGAGGGGTGTCCGCCCCGCGTCGTTCAGAAAATCACCCACTTCTGCTCCAAGAACGCCGCCGACATCGAGGGCATGAGCGAGGCGACGGTGCAGCTCCTCTATGAGAGGGGGCTCCGCCGCTTCTCCGACCTGTACGCCCTCACCGAGGACAGCTTCCGCGACGGGGGGACCTTCATCGAGGGATTCAAGGAGAAGAAGGTCGGAAATCTCCTCTCCGCAATCGCGAAGAGCAAGGAAATTCCGCTCGATCGCTTCCTCTATGCCATCGGCATCGGGCAGATCGGTCGGGTGGCGGCGCGGGACCTCTCCGCCTACGGCAGCGTCGAGGCAATCGCGGCGCTCACCTTTGAGGAGCTCATCGCGCTCGAAAATGTCGGCGAGGCGACGGCGAACTCCATTCTCTCCTATTTTGCCGACGGGGAGAACAGGGAGGAGCTCCAAAGGCTGTTTGCTGCAGGCGTCCGCCCCGTCCCGCCCCGCAGAGTGAGCGCGGGGGTGTTTGCGGGGGAGAACGTCGTGCTCACTGGGTCGCTCTCCTCGATGCCGCGGAGCGAGGCGCAGAAGCGCATCGAGGCGGAGGGCGGCACGGCGCAGAGCTCCGTCACCTCCAAGACGACGCTCGTCGTCGCGGGCGAGGCGGCGGGGAGCAAGCTCGACAAGGCGAAAAAGCTCGGCATTCCCGTCATCGGCGAGGCGGAATTTCTCGCAAGGCTCAAGGAAGCGTGACGGGCTGCGCGAAAAGTGTTGCTTTTTCGCACGGTATATGGTAAAATGGCACAGAGAAGGTCGCCTGTTCTATGGAAAAAAAGGGATTTCGGGATACATTCGTCAACTTGATGCTCGCGTCCGTCCTGCCCGTTCTGGTTTCGGGCTTGGTCCGCGCGATCGGCATCTATATCTTCGTCTCGCCCAATCACTTCGCTCCGGGCGGGATCAACGGCATCGCCGTCCTCTTGGAGTACGGCATCGGGTGGAGCTCGGGCTGGTTCCTGCTCATGCTGAACGTCCCGCTCTTCTTCCTCGGCTTCTTCTGCCTCGGGAAGCGGGACGCCATCCTCTCCACCCTGTCGATGGCGCTCACCTCGGGGCTCCTCATCGTCTTTGACTATATCCCGGGATTTCCCGAATTCAGTGCGCCCGTCACCTCCGTCGTCACCATCGTGAACGGGGAACAGGTCGTGCGGGAACTCGCGCTCGAGACCATCGCCTACGGGCTCCTCGCCGCGGTGGCGGGTGGAATTTTCCTCGGCGTCGCGCTCGCCGTCATGCTCCGCAGCTGCGGAACGGCGGGGGGGACCGCCGTGCTCGCCTCCGTCGTCCGCAAGAAGTGGAAGTTCTTGAGCGTCAGCTGGATGACGTCCGCGTTCGACGCCGTCGTCGTGTTCGTCTCTTTCTTCGTCTACTTCGACCCCGCGGGCGGGTTCGCCGCGAGCCTCATTCCCGTGCTCCTCGCGCTCGTCTCCCTCTACGTCACGAGCAAGACGAGCGACCTCATCATTCACGGCTTCAACACTGCATATAAATTCGAGATCGTCACCGACAACCCGGAGGAGGTCTCGCTCGAACTCATGAACGCCACCCACCACGGCGTCACCATGCTGAACGCTACGGGCATGTATTCCCACGAGGGGAGAAGCCTGCTCGTGTGCCTCACGCGGAAGCGGCAGATAGGGGTCGTCCAGCGGATCATCCGGAAGTACCCGGGGACGTTCGCCTACTTCTCGCCCACCTCCGAAGTGTACGGCAAATTCCTGAAATAGGGGACGGAATGACCTACGACATCGCCATCGTGGGCGGCGGCATTGCGGGATACGCCGCGGCGCTCACCGCCAAAAATTTGGGGCTTTCCTATCTCTGGCTCGCCGTAGAGCCCTTCGGCGGCAAGACGCGTGCCGCCGAGACGGTGCGGAATTTCCCGTCCTTCTCGGGAAACGGCGCCGCATTTGCGGAGGCGCTCGAGCGGCAGCGGGAGAGGGAGAACGTCGTCTGCACGCCCGCCCGCGTCGATGGCGTCTACAGGGCGGAAGAGCTTCTCCTCACGGCGGGCGGAACGGAGTACCGCGCAAGGACGGTCGTTCTTTGCACGGGCGTCGATCTTCGCGGCGCGGTGGAGGGGGAAGCCGAATTTATCGGGCGCGGCGTGAGCTATTGCGCCGTGTGCGACGGCGCGCTGTACCGCGGCAAGGCGGTCGCGGCGGTGCTCTCCTCGCCCCGCTTTGCGGAGGAGGCGGAGTACCTTGCGGGGTTTGCGCGCGAGGTGCACGTCTTTTGCGAGGAGAAAGTTTCCTTCCGCGCGGAGAATATCACCGTCCATTCTTCCCTTCCCGTGCGCGTGGAGGGGGAACGCCGCGTCGGGCGGATCGTAACCAAGGACGAGGCGTTTTGCGTAGATGGGGTGTTCTTTTTCCGCGACGCGACGCCCCCCAAGGCGCTCTGCGGCGGGCTCGAAACGGACGGCGCGCACATCAAGGCGGGGCGCGATATGGCAACCAACCTTGCGGGCGTGTTCGCGGCGGGCGACGTCACGGGGAGACCGTACCAGTTCGCGAAGGCGGCGGGCGAGGGGCTCGTCGCGGCATATTCGGCGCGCGATTATTTGCGCAAAATAAAGTAAAAAGCGTTCGGGGCGGGGACCGCCCTGCGCGGGAGGATAAACGTCGTACATGGACCCAAGTAGGATAGGTCTGTTGGTATCTCTTCTCATACTCATCGTCTTTTCGGGGTTTTTCAGCGCCACCGAGACGGCATACACCGGCTTCAGTGTCGTGCGGATGCGCCGCTATGCGCAGAGGAAGAAGTCCGCGCGGCAGGCGCTCAAGATAAGCGAGGACTACAACAAGGTCCTCACGGCGCTGCTCATCGGGAACAACGTCGTCAACATCGCCGCGGCGACCATCTCCACCCTGCTCTTCGTGAGCTTCGTGGGGGAGGATCTCGGTCCCACGCTCTCGACCGTTGTCTTGACCGTCGCCGTGCTCATCTTCGGGGAGATCACGCCCAAGACGCTCGCCCGCGAGGCGCCCGAGAAGTTCGCCTGTTTCATGGCGTACCCGCTCACCTTTTTCATCTGGATCTTTTACCCGCTCACCTTCCTGTTCGGACTGTGGAAGAGGCTCCTCTTCGTCGTGTTCGGGCTCAACAAAAAGCGCAAGAAGATCACCGAGGCGGAGTTCAAGATGCTTGTTTCCGACGTCAAGGACGAAGGCGTCCTCAACGAGACGGAGCACGACCTCATCAACCGCTCGCTGCGCTTCGACGACCTGCACGTCGGCTCCTGCATGATCCCGCTCGACCGCGTCGTCGCCGTCGAGTCGAGGGAAAATTCGCACGTCGTCTACCGCGTGTTCCGCGAGACGAACTTCTCCCGCGTGCCGGTGTTCAAGGGGACGCGGCAGAACATCATCGGAATTTTGTACCGCGCCGACTTCTACGAGAACTTGCTCGCGGGCAGGCGGGACTTCGTCAATCTCATCCGCCCCGCGCCCTTCACGTCGGTGGACGAGAAGGTCTCCGACCTCATGAAGCGAATGCAGTCCTCGCGCGAGCACATGGCGCTCGTGGGCGCCGAGGGGAACGTGCTCGGGCTCATCACCCGCGAGGACATGGTGGAGGAGCTCCTCGGCGGCGACATCGACGACAAGTACGACCTCACGCCCGATACCGAGCCGCTGCAGCCCTTCGTCCCCGAGCCCGAGGAGCCCGAGACGGTGGACGAGACGGAAGAATAGAACATTCGGGGAAAGCCTCGCGCGCCCTGCCCGCACCCGCGGGCAGGGCGCGCGTTTTTTCGTGAAGAATAGTGAATTTTGAAAATAGTTGGTTCAAATAATTGACAAAATTTTTTTTCGTGTACTATAATAAGTTGTTCAGAGAAGAACAAAGCAAAAATAGGGGAAGAACGGATATGGAACTCAACGAATATGTGGTAGGGCTGATCCGGACGGGCAAGGCGATGGAAGCCATCGACATGCTCCCCGAAAAGGCAAAGCTCTCGCGGACGGAATTCCGCATGCTGCGCGAGATCGTCACCGAGCGCGAAAAGGGGAGGGAGATCATCTCCTCCGAACTCGCGCGGCGGCTCGGCGTCACGCGTTCCGCCGTCTCGCAGCTCGTCGCAAAGCTCGAGGCGCAGGGCATCATCGAGCGCGTTCCCTCGACCACCGACCGAAAGATAGCCTACGTCCGCCTGTCGGGGAAGTCCTTGGAACTGTACAGGGAGATGTGCACCGAGGCAAACCGCGTGATGGAGCGGGTCGCCGAGGAGCTCGGAGCCGAAAAGCTCGACGCCCTGTTTGCGGCGAATGAGGAATTTCTGACCGTCCTGAAGCGCGTTCGCGCGGAGATCAAGGCGGAGAGCAAAGCGGAGGGAAAGGGCATACAATAAGCCTCGGAGGATCGGAATGTTAAAGCTCACTAATATCACGAAGGATTACAAGGTCGCCTCGTCCTATGTGCACGCACTGAAGGGCGTCTCGCTCGAGTTCAGGCGGAACGAATTTGTCTGCATTTTGGGGCAGAGCGGCTGCGGAAAGACGACGCTACTCAACATCATCGGCGGGCTCGACCACTACACGTCGGGCGACCTCGTCATACAGAGCAAGTCCACCAAGGACTTCAAGGACCGCGATTGGGACGTCTACCGCAACCACCGCATCGGGTTCATCTTCCAGTCGTACAATCTCATTCCGCACCAGACGGTGCTCTCCAACGTCGAGCTCGCGCTCACCATCGCGGGCGTCACGCGGGAGGAGAGGCGCAACCGCGCGAAGGAAGCGCTCGAGCGGGTGGGGCTCGGGGAAGAGCTTGACAAGCGCCCCAACCAGCTCTCGGGCGGACAGATGCAGCGCGTCGCCATCGCCCGCGCCCTCGTCAACAACCCCGATATCCTGCTCGCCGACGAGCCCACGGGCGCGCTCGACTCCAAGACGAGCGTCGAGGTCATGGACCTTATCCGCGAAATTGCCTCGGAGCGGCTCGTCATCATGGTCACGCACAATCCCGAGCTCGCCGAAAAGTATGCAACGAGGATCGTGCGGCTCCACGACGGGCTCGTCGAGTCCGACTCCGACCCGTACCATGCCGCCGAGGAGGGGGAAGAAGCCGCGAACGCGGGATCTCCCGCCGAGACCATGCAGTCTGCCGAGGTGGAGGAAGCCGCGGTGACGGCGACCGGGAAGAAAAAGAAGGAGAAGAAGCCGCGCGCGAAGATGGGACTTTTGACGTCGCTCTCGCTCTCGGCGCGCAACCTTCTCACCAAGAAGGGACGCACTATTATCACATCCGTCGCGGGCAGCATCGGCATCATCTCCGTCTGCCTCGTGCTCGCGCTCTCCTCGGGCTTCAACAACTACATCCGCAGAACGGAAGAGGATATGCTCTCCTACTATCCCATCGAGATCGCGGAGAACACGCTCGATCTTTCGGCAGTTATGGACAATGCCGGCTCAATGAACAATATGCCGGATATGGAGCAAATCGGAGACAAGGTGTACGTTGATTCCTTCCTTACGCAACTCGCGCAGGGAATTGCGGTCACGAACAATCTCTCCGAGGATTATCTCGGCTATCTCGAAAAGGGCAAAGAAGATCATCCCGATTGGTTTTCCGCTATCAAATATTCCTACGGTGTCGCGCTCACCGACAATCTGTTTACGCAGGTCAGGACGGGCGGCGTGAAGGATCCGAGCGGTGCGGACGTTCCCACAACGGACCGCAACGTCTCGCTGTCCTTCCTGCGGGAGTTCTATTCCAACGACCTCATCAACCTCGCGCCCGAATATAAATCGCTTCTGCAATATGTCAACTTTTTCGACGATATCCTTGGCGTTATGCCGGGAACATCCGACTTTGAGTCGGAGGAATACGGTGATTACGTGCAGATGCAATACGATGTGATTGCGGGCGAATTCCCGAAGAATATGAACGAGACAGTGCTCGTCGTAGGCGAGACCAACGAAATGACCGACCTCACTCTCGCTCAACTCGGCTTCATCCCCGAATCGAGCTTTATGGACTTGTTTAAGCTCGGCGAAAAGGAAGCAGAGGGAACGGCTACCGAACCCATGACCGTTTCCTTCGATGAAATTCTCAATAAGCAATATACGCTGTACTACAACGACGCGGTCTACACGTATGATTCGACCGTTCCCGTAACCGCCCAACCCTTTACCTATAGCGGCTCTCGGGAAAATCTTGCCGCCACGAATGGGGATGACGAACTCGGTATGCCCATTCGCGTTTCGGCAATCGTTCGTCTCAAAGAGGGGCGCACATACGGTTGCCTCAACGCAGGGATCAACTTTACCGAAGCGACGATTCAAAATTATATCTCCCACAATATGCAGTCGGAAATCATCCAATGGATGCTTGCCGATGAGGGCGGCGCGAAGATGAAACTTCCGGAAGGTATCACAATTCCCGAGGATGTCAAGCCCTACATCAATGAGGACGGTACGGTTTATCTTTCGCCCTCGTTGCACCTCAGCAACAGCAACTACTTCGGGTTCCCCATTGGAATGACGACAATGTATTTCAACGTTACACAGGCAAACGTGTTGAGGCTTCTCGGCGGCGATAATACACCCAACGGAGTATTTCTCTACCCCCGCGACTTCGACGCGAAGGACAACGTGCTCGAATATCTCGACGCTTGGAACGGCGCGGAGGGGCGGATCGAAGAGGATAAAATTACCTATACCGACCGCGTCGGGCTGCTTATGGGCATCATGCAGACCATGCTCGACGTCATCACCTACGTCCTCGTCGCATTCACGTCCATTTCCCTCGTCGTGAGTTCGGTCATGATCGGCATTATCACCTACGTCTCCGTCGTCGAGCGCGTGAAGGAGATCGGCGTCCTGCGCTCCCTCGGCGCGAGCAAGCGGGACATCAAGAACCTCTTCAACGCCGAGACGTTCATCATCGGGCTCGCCGCGGGTCTCATCGGCGTCGGGGTGACCTATCTTCTCTCCATCGTCGTCAACGTCGTCATCAAGAACCTGACGGGAATCGGCGGCATTGCCGCGCTCCCGCCGCTCACGGCGTTCATCATGATCTGCGTCTCCGTCGCGCTCACCCTCATCTCGGGGCTCATTCCCGCGGCGGCGGCGGCGAAGAAGGACCCCGTCATCGCGCTCCGCACCGAATAAAAAGGCGGGCGGTCGGGCATACTCCTTGCAACGGAATTGCGAGGTGTACAAATGGCAAAGAAAAAGATCAAAAAACTGACCGACGCGGAGTACGAGACGTACGTCGGCGAATTGTTGAAGAAGTGAGAGGGCGGAGCCGTTCGGCTCCGCTCTTCGCTTTGTTAAAAGACAACCTCCCGCTATGCGGGAGGGAAAAGGGAGCGGAAGCGTTGCAAAGAAAAACCTCCGATGA
>CANQAX010000063.1 GCA_947589235.1 uncultured Clostridia bacterium | reverse complement strand
GTGAGCTGCCTCATCCGCGGTCTCTCGCCCGCGCCCTTTGCCTATGCCCGCGCGGGGGAACTCACCCTGAACTTCTGGTTCGCGGAGGAAGTTCCCTGCGATGCCGACGTCCCCGCGGGCACCGTCGTTGCGGCTTCCGCCAAGGAGGGGCTCGTCATACGGTGCGGCGAGGGGGCTGTCCTGATTTCCGAATTGCAGCCCGCGGGCGGGAGAAGAATGTCCGCGCGCGACTTCCTCAACGGGAGAAAACTGTGCAAGGGGGCATGCTTTGACAAACCCGTTCTATGACCCGTACCGCGTCCTCATGCGCGTCTACCGGGACGGGGCGCACCTCAAGATCGCCCTCTCGGAGGAGCCCGTCGAGGAGATGTACCGCGCCCGCACCACGCGGACGGTGTACGGCGTCTTGGAGCATGACGGCTATCTCTCCCTCTGCATCGATTCGTTTGCGGAGAGGAGCCCGAAGGCGGCGGTTCGGCTCGTCCTCAAGATCGCGCTCTATCACCTCATCTATTCGGAGAAGCCGCGGTACATGGTCACCGACACCGCGGTGGACCTCCTGAAAAAGCTCGGAAAGGGGGGAACGGCGGGATTCGCGAACGCCTTTCTGCGGCGGTTCGACCGCTCCGCCGTCCGCCTTCCCGCGGGGGACGAGGGGCTCGCCGTCGAGAGCAACTACCCGCTCTTCGCCGTGCGGGCGTTGCGGCGGGAATACGGCGACCGCGTCCGTCCGATCGTGCTTGCGAGGAGCGAGGGGGTCAGCGTCCGCTTCGTGCGGAACATGGAGGCGTACCTCGGGCGGGAGCACATCGATACCCCCTTTGAAGACCTCAAAATATTCAAGAACTTTGCACGGGACGAGGGGTTCGACCGCGGCGATTACACCTTCCAATCGGTGGGGAGCGTCGCGATCTGCGCCGCCGTCGAGCCGTGCGAACGCCTTCTGGACGCCTGCGCCGCGCCCGGGGGGAAGTCCGTCCTGCTTGCCGAACGGTGCGGGCAGGTCACGGCATGCGAGTTGCACCCGCACCGCGTCTCCCTCATCGAGAGCTACAAAAGCCGCATGGGCGCGGACAACGTGACCGCCGTGCAGGGGGACAGTTCGGCATTCCGCCCCGATTGGGAGGAGAGGTTCGACGGCGTCCTCTGCGACGTCCCCTGTTCGGGGCTCGGCACGCTCGCCGAGAATCCCGACATTTCCCTGCGGAGAGGGGAGGACCTAACGGAGCTCATCCGCACGCAGGGAAACATTCTCGCCAACTGCTCGCGGTACGTGAAGGCGGGCGGCTGCCTGTACTATTCGACCTGTTCGCTCCTCCCGTGCGAGAACGACGGCGTCGTCTCGACGTTCGTGCGGGAACACCCCGCCTTTTCCGCCGAGCCCGTAACTTCCCCCCTCGACAGCGAGAGGACGGAATTCGGCATCCAATTTCTGCCCGACAGGGCGTTCGGCGCGGGATTTTACGTCGCCAAATTGAGAAGGACGGCATGAAACAGATCTTACAGGACCTCTCCCTTGCGGAGATCCGCGCGCTCGTCGGGGCGGCGGGGGAAAAGCCCTTCCGCGCCGTGCAGCTCGCCGAGGGAATCGCGCAGGGGAAGAAAATTTCGGAGATGCCCGTCTCCGCCGCGCTCCGCTCGCATCTGCTTGCGGAATACGAGGACGAGCCCGTCCGCGTGCGCGAGACGTTTGTCTCCGCCGATGGCACCAAGAAATTTCTCTTCGAGCTCGCGGACGGAAACCTCATCGAGGGCGTGCTCATGCGCTACAAGTACGGCAACACGCAATGCGTCTCGACGCAGGTCGGCTGCCGCATGGGGTGCAAGTTCTGCGCCTCGACGCTCGGCGGCAGGCTCCGCGACCTCACCGCGGGGGAAATCTTGGGGCAGATCCTCGTCATCAACCGCCTCGAGGGGGGAAGAGCGGGCGACCGCGCGGTCACCAACGTCGTCCTCATGGGGAGCGGCGAGCCCTTCGACAACTACGACAACGTCGTCAGATTCCTGCGCAATCTCACCTCGCCCGACGGGCTCGGCATGAGCGCACGGAACATCTCGCTCTCCACCTGCGGGCTCGTGCCCGAGATGCGGAAGTTTGCGGGGGAGGGCATTCCGCTCAACCTCACGGTGTCCCTCCACGCCGTCACCGACGAGGAGCGCGCCCGCACCATGCCCATCGCCAACCGCTACAAAATTGCCGACATCCTGCAGGCATGCGCCGAGTACTTTGAGCGGACGGGGCGGCGGTACATCTTCGAGTACTCCCTCATCGAGGGGGAGAACGCCGACGAGGCGCACGCCCGCGCCCTCGCAGCCCTTCTGAAGGGGAAGCCCTGCCACGTCAACCTCATCCGCCTGAACGAGGTAAAGGAGCGCTCCCTGAAGGGCACCGACGAAAAGACGGCTTACCGCTTTTTGGGCGTGCTCGAGCGGGAGGGGATCTCCGCCACCCTTCGGCGGAGTATGGGCTCAGACATCGGCGGCGCCTGCGGACAGCTGCGGGCGAAATTTCTCTCGTAACATTCGTCTCCCGCCCCCTGTGCACCAAGCCCGTAGCACGCGGACGCCCGCCTCATTGCCATAATTTGTTTGGGTGACCCACTCTGTCATTCCGACGACGCGCAGGGAAAGAACCCAACGCGAGCGAATTGCAGGGCTTCCTGTCATTCCGACGACGCACGAAGGAAAGAGCCCAATGTGAGCGAATTGCAGGGTTCCTGTCATTTCGAGCGAAGTCGAGAAATCTATGTTCAATAACGCAGAGTGGTCTCGACTACGATAATAGGGAATAGATGTCTCGACTACGCCGTGCTCCGCTCGACATGACACTTATTATACGCCGAGACGGAGTATGTGTCCACGCAAAGGGAATGTGCCCAACGCGAGCGAATTGCTGTGTTCCTGTCATTTCGAGCGGAGCGGAGCGGCGCACGAGCAATAGGCGAATGCGCCGCGGAGCGAAGTCGAGAAATCTATGCTATGAATACGTACTGCGTATACATCATGACAAATCAAGGTCGCAATGTTCTTTACATCGGCGTGACAAATAACCTCGAACGTCGGGTAAACGAACACAAGAGCGACCTGATCGAGGGATTCACGAAGCGTTATCGCCTGCACGTGCTCGTTTACTACGAAGCGTACGGGGACGTAAAGGAAGCAATCGGGCGCGAGAAGCAATTGAAGCATTGGAGCCATGTGAAGAAAGTACGCTTGATTGAGACGTTGAATCCTGAGTGGAAGGATTTATCGGAAGAATGAGGAATAGATGTCTCGACTACGCTACGCTCCGCTCGACATGACACTATTGTACGCCGAGTTGTGGTACACGACACGGCGGGGCGACATGACACTATTGTACGCCGAGACGGGGTATGAGCCTTGGCGGCACGAGACACGTGCCACGGCGGGACGACATGACACTATTATATGGCGGGTTTGAGCACATGCCACGGCGGGGCGACATGACACTATTATACGTCGGGGCGGGACAAAGGAAAGCGAGTGAGTTGTACCAAAACGGGTGAATTGACCTGTATTCGTTCGGACAAGGAGGAAATGCCATGAACATCAAAATTGCGCCGAGTATTCTCGCGAGCGACTTTTCCAAGGTCGGCGAGACGGTGAAAAAATTGGAGCAGAGCGGGGCGGACTACGTGCACTGCGACGTCATGGACGGGAATTTCGTGCCGCCCATCACCTTCGGCGCGCAGATGGTGAAGGCGATCCGTCCGCACACGAAGCTCCCCCTCGACTGCCACCTCATGGTCCTGCACCCCGAGACGCACATCGAGGACTTCGCAGCGGCGGGGGCGGACATCGTCACCGTGCACGTCGAGGCTTGCGACATTCCCGCGCTCTTCCGCAGGCTCGCCTCCCTCGGCGTGAAGCGGAGCGCCGTCATCAACCCCGAGACCCCCGCGGAGGCGCTCTTCCCCGCCGTGGATGAGGGCGCGGACATGCTCCTCCTCATGAGCGTGCGTCCCGGCTGGGGCGGGCAGAAGTTCATCGAGGGGACCCTCAAGAAGATCGAAGCCGTGCGGAACTACTGCATTTCGCACGGGGTGCCCGACCTCGACATCGAGGTGGACGGCGGCGTCACCGAGGAGAACGTGAAGGACGTCATCGGGGCGGGCGCGAACGTCATCGTCGCGGGGAGCACGGTGTTCCGCTCCGCGGACATGGCGGCGACCATCGGAAGGCTGCGCGGATGAACGGCGGAAGGACGGTCGTCATCCTCCTCAACGGCGAGCCCTACCGCGGGAAGATGGAGGCGGAAAACGCCTATGTCATCTGCTGCGACGGGGCGTATTCTTGGGCGAGGGAGCGGGTGAAGATCGACGAAAATTTAGGCGATTTCGATTCTCTCGAGGGCACGCCCGACCCCGCGCCCCGCATGAAATTTCCCTCCGAGAAGAACGAGACGGACGGCGAACTCGCTGTGGACAGGGCGGTCGAACTGGGCGCTTCCGAAATCGTCTTTTACGGCGGCGGGGGAAGGCGCGAGGACCACTTCCTCGGGAATTTGCACCTCCTCTTCAAGGCGAAGGAGGCGGGTGTCTCCACAGCGGTATGCAAGACGAACGGCGCCGAAATTTCCCTCTGCGGAAGGGGGGAGCACCGCTTTGCCTGCGGGGAGGGGAGGACCGTCTCGCTGTTGCCTTTCGGCGGCGAGGCGCATATCATGGAGATGAAGGGGCTCAAGTACGCCGCGGGCGATCTGCTGCTCCGCTACGGCTCGACGCGCGGCATCTCCAATCTCACGACCGGCGGGGAATTCTCGTTTCGGGTGAAGGTGGGCTCCGTGCTCGTCATCATCAACGAGGAGGTTGTATGATCATCTGCGTCAAGCTCCCGAGGCTGCTCGGCTGCATCGTACGGCTGTTCTACAGGGGATGAAATACATCGATCTGCACTGCGACGCTCTCACCAAGGAGGGCGTCGCCGCCGTCTCGGGGGAGAGCCTCCGCGCGGGCGGGTGCCTTCTCCAATGCTTCGCCGTCTTTCTCCGCAGGGGAGAGGGGCTCGGGCGCGCCATGGAGCTTTTGGACGCCTTCGACGCCCTGCGGCAGAGGGAGGGGCTTTCCCTCGGCGTGCCGCAAGGGGAAGGGATAGGGGCGGTCCCGACCGTCGAAAACGGCGGTTCGCTCGGGCTCGGCTCGCTCGAGCCGCTCGTTCGGCGCGGCGTGCGCATGATGGGGCTCACATGGAACTACCCGACCGCCTTCGGCTATCCCGCCTTTCCCGACTACGACGGCTGCCGCGCGGGGCGGGTTCCCTTCTATGCGCGGGAGACGGAGCGCGGGCTCACCCCGCTCGGCAAGGAATATGTTCGGCGCATGGCGGAGACGGGCATGATCCCCGACGTCTCGCACGGGAGCGACAGGCTCCTTTCGGACGTCGCCGAGGCGTGCCGCACCCGCGGCGTTCCCTTCGTGGCGAGCCATTCGGGCGCCGCGGAGGTGTATCCCTCCGCCCGCAACCTCACCGACGGCGGGATCCGCGCCGTGGCGGAGAGCGGCGGCGTCGTGGGGCTGTGCCTCGTCCCCGCCTTTCTCTCGCGGGACGAAAGCTGCGAGGGGCAGAGGGAAGCCTTCCTCGCGCACGCGCGGCGGATCGTTCGGGTGGGCGGGGAGGACGCCCTCGCGCTCGGCACCGACTTCGACGGCGCGCCCAAAAGCCCCTTCGCCGCGGGTCCCGAAGAGGTTCCCCGCCTCCTTGCCGCCCTCGAGGGGGCGTTCGGTCCCCGCGTTGCGGAGAAGATCGCCTTCCGGAACGCGCTTCGGGTGCTCGGAACATAAAAAAAGCCGCGTTGCCGCGGCAAAAAATCGGAACAAAAAAGCCGCGTCTCCGCGACAAAAAAGAGGGGAAGGAGCTATCCTTCCCCGCTATTTTACACTCTTTCGACCTTGTCGCTCTTGAGGCAACGCGCGCAGACGTAGTCGGTCGTCACCTTTCCGTCCTGCTTGTAGGTGACCTTCTGGACGTTCGCGGAGAACGTTCTCTTCGTCTTGCGATGGGAGTGGCTGACGTTGTTTCCCGCCGTTTGACCCTTTCCGCAGATACTGCACACTCTCGACATATTTCCACCTCCGAATGGGTATTTCCGAATTTTTCCGCATGCTCACCCGCACACGAACATACCTATGATACCATAACCGAAAAGAAAAAACAATTAAAAACGGTATCCGATTCTTATTTTTTTTCGGCAAATCGGGAAATTTTTTACAATAATGCTTGCAAAAAAGGGAAGGATAGGGTAGAATAGAGTATAGCCGATTCGGGAGAGCAAACATGTCTGTCAGCACGAGCAACGCATACGGAAAAATTTCCATATCCGATCTTGCCATAGCCAAGGTCGCTTCTCATGCTGCGGTGGAAAGCTACGGTATCGTGGATACCGTCGCGCGTCGTTTTACCGAAACGCTCGCCGAATTGCTCAAGAAGGACGCGGGAGGCAAGGGCGTCAAAATCACGACGTCCGGAAACCGTATCTTCATCGACGTTTACGTCCTCATCAAGTACGGCGTATCCATCGAAGCGGTCGCAGAGTCCCTGAAGGAGTCCATCAAGTACAAGGTGGAAAACTTCACGGGCATGATCGTGGATACCGTGAACGTCAATGTCGTCGGTTTACAGTTATAACGTTTGGTCTCCGCTCCCGATTTCAAATGGGAGAGTAAAATGCAGAAAACGATAAATTGCGCCACATTCCGCAAGATGGTCTTGGTCGGCGCGAAGATGCTCGATAACAATCGGGCGAAGGTGGACGCGCTCAACGTGTTCCCCGTCCCGGACGGCGACACCGGAACGAATATGTCGCTCACCATGCAGTCGGCGGTCAAGGAGCTGTCGACCTGCGCCTCGAACAACTTTGCCGAGGTGTGCGATTGCGTCTCCAAGGGGGCGCTCCGCGGCGCCCGCGGAAATTCGGGCGTCATCCTTTCGCAGATCTTCCGCGGGATCTGCTCCGTCCTTCGCGATCAGAAGCAGGACGCGGATACCCGCACCTTTGCAAGAGCGTTGGAGGCGGGCACCAAGGTCGCCTACAACGCCGTTTCCATTCCCAAGGAAGGCACCATTCTCACCGTCGTCCGCATGATGAGCGAGTACGCGGGCAAGATCGCGGGCAAGTACCGCGACTTCGAGGCGTTCCTTCCCGCCGTCATCGAGGAGGGCGACAAGGCGCTCGCCAAGACGCCCGACCTCCTTCCCGTCCTCAAAAAGGCGGGCGTTGTCGACTCGGGCGGCGTCGGGCTCATGACCATCATGCGCGGCTTCCTCGCCGCGCTCATGGGGGACGAGATCGTCTCCGAGGTGCAGACGGAGGCGGCGAATGCCGCGGGCTCGCTCGATGCCGAATTCGGCGACAACTCCGACATCATCAACATGGACCTCGGCGAGATACAGTTCGCCTACTGCACCGAATTCTTCGTCATCAACCTCAAAAAGAGCACGACCCTTGCCGACATCGACAAGCTGCGCGAGCACCTCATGGGCATCGGCGACTCGGTCATCTGCATCGGCGACCTCGAGATGATCAAGGTGCACGTCCACACCAACTGCCCGGGCGTCGCGCTCACCTACGCGCTTGAGCTCGGCGAACTCGACCGCCCCAAGATCGAGAACATGCTCGAGCAGAACAGGGCGCTCAAGGCGAAGATCGAGGCGGAGAAGAAGGATCAGGGCATGCTCGCCATCTGCGCGGGCGACGGGATCTCGGACATCTTCAAGGACATCTTCGTCGACCGCGTCATCGAGGG
>CANQAX010000062.1 GCA_947589235.1 uncultured Clostridia bacterium | reverse complement strand
GCTCGACACCCGCCCCCGCAAGCAGGGGCAGGTATGAGAAGCGCCCCCACCTGTCTCGCAACGCTCGACACCCGCCCCCGCAAGCAGGGGCAGGTCAAAATAAGGAGTTTTATGCCCGGAATTTACGTCCATATCCCGTTTTGCAAGCAGAAGTGCCGCTATTGCGACTTCACGTCCTTCCCCAACCGCCTGAACTTTGCGGAGGCATACATGGCATGCCTGTACCGCGAGATCGAGATGCGGGGGAAGGAGCTCGGAACGTTCCGATTCGACACCGTGTACATCGGCGGCGGAACGCCCTCCGTCATCGACGCGAAGTACATCTACGGTCTGATGAAGAAGATCGTGACCTGCTTTCATCTGACCAAGGACCCCGAGGTGACCATCGAGCTCAACCCCGGCACGGTGGACAAGGAGAAGATCGCGCTCTACGCCCGCGCGGGCATCAACCGCTATTCAGTCGGGCTGCAGTCGGCGGACGACGGGCAGCTCGCAGAGCTCGGCAGGATCCACACGGCGGAGGACTTCCGCACCTGTGCGGAGCTGCTTGCGGGCAAGAACTTCTCCGCGGACGTCATGATCGGGCTCAAGGGGCAGAAAAGAGAGGACGTCGAGCGGACGATCCGCCTTGCCGCGGAATGCGGGGCGAGCCATATCTCGATGTACGCGCTCACGCCCGAGGACGGGACGCCCATCTACACCGACTATCTGAACGGCGAGCTGCCCGACTCCGACGAGGTCGCCGAGCTCTACGATGCGGGGTATGCCTGTCTCAAATCGCTCGGGTATCTCCGCTATGAGGTGAGCAATTTTTCCAAGCCGGGGTTCGGGAGCCGCCACAACATGAACTATTGGAAGAGGGGGGAGTACATCGGGTTCGGCGTGTCGGCGAGTTCGTTCTTCTGCGGCAGGCGGTTCACGAATACCTTCGACCTCGACGAGTACATGAAATGCGTCCTCTCGGGGCATTTTCCCGTCATCGAGAGCGAGGAGGTCTCGGAGGAGGACGCGAAGTTCGAGTTCGTGATGCTCGCGCTCCGCACCGCGTTCGGGCTCTCCGCCCGCGCCTACGAGAAGCAGTTCGGCACCGATTGGAGACGGGACTTTTCCGAGGCATACCGCAAGACGGAGCAATACCTCGTGACGGAGGGGGACGTGACGCGAATCCGCGACGAATACCTCTTCGTGCAGAACAGCATTCTCATCGAATACGCGCCCTGAATCGAATGTATGAAAAGGCCGCCCTCGCCGAGGGTGGCCCGTTTTACTTTGTCAGGCGTTCGATAGCTCTTTCGTAGATCTCGAGGAGCAGCTTCACGCGCTCAATCGTGATGTACTCGTCGGGGCGGTGGACGACGGGTTCGTCGCCCGGCATCTCCGGTCCGAATCCCGCGCCGCACTTGAGGGCGCGCGCGTACGTTCCCCCGCCGATGGCGACGGGCTCCGCCTTCTGCCCCGTGCACTCCTCATAGACGGAGAGGAGGGTGCGGATGAGCCCGCTTTCCTTGGAGTTGAACAGCGGAAGCTGGTGGTGAACGGTCTCATACTTCACGCCGAACTTGGAGAGCGCGGCATGCACCGTCTCGACGGGCACGGTGGCGGGATAGCGGATGTCGCAGAGGATCTGCAGGTCGCGCTTGCGGCAGTGGATCATGTTCGGAGAGAGGGTGAGCTTTCCCGTCTCGTCCCCGATGTCGCGGAGATGGTACACGTCGTCGAAGAGGCAGGCGAGCACCCGCCCGATCTCGGGGCAGCGCGGCTCGAAGTAGCGGAGCATGGGCTCGATGGCATTCACGCCGAGTTCGGGGGTGGAGCCGTGCGCGCACACGCCGCGGGCGATGAGCGACTTTCCGCGGATCTCGAGCCCGAGTTCCTCGGCGCGCTTTTTCCCGATGGAGCGGGGGGTCGCGCGGCACAGGTCGCACACCATGTTGGGGCTCTTCCCGCCCGAGAGGGTGAGGAAGGGCAGCCGCGGGAGGGGGAAATGCAGCCGCACGTGCAAAATTCCCTTTTCGGCATAGATGACGGGGAAGTCGGCATCGGGCGAGAAGCCCGTCTCGGGCATCGTCGCGACCTCGTTGTAGTGGCGGATGCACGCCCAGCCGTTCTCCTCGTTGCAGCCGAGGATGAGCTTAATTTTCTTCTTGGGCTCGAAGCCCCTGTCCTTGAGCGCCTTCAGCGCGTACAGACAGCACACGGCGGGACCTTTGTCGTCCACGGCGCCCCGTCCCCAGATCTTTCCGTCCTCGACGACGCCGCCGAAGGGCTCCTTTGTCCAGCCGTCGCCCGCGGGGACGACGTCGAGATGGCACAGGATCGCAAATTCCTCTTCCCCCGTCCCATAGACGACTTCGCCTACGTAGCCATCGTAGTTGTGCGTCTCGAACCCGAGGCGCTCGGCAAGCGAGAGAAAATGGCGCAGACAGTCATAAGGTCCCGTCCCGAAGGGCTTCCCGGGGGCGCCCTTCGCCATTGCAGAGTCGAAGCGGATGCTTTCGCAGATGGAGGCAACCGCTTCGTTCAAATAGGTCAGCATATCATATCTCCCTGTTATTTTGAACGACCAAAGGATATTGTAACACAACCCATGTCGAATGTCAAGACGGAATTTCACAAAATGTCAAGAAAAAAAGTGAGGGAATGCGCCTTCATTTTGGTGCAAAGTCCGCGAAAATATGGTACAATACAATGCAAGGGGTGCGATCATGCACGAAGGGCACAGAAAACGCATGCTCGAACGCCTTGCGGCGGGCGACGGCTTCCGGGAGCACGAGCTTCTGGAAATTTTGCTGTACAACGCCATTCCGCGGAAAAATACCAATGAGATCGCGCATGACCTTCTCACCGCATTCGGAAACCTTTCGGGCGTCATGGACGCATCCATGTCCGAACTCATGCGGGTGAACGGGGTCGGGAGCGAGACCGCGGCGTACCTTCACTGCGTCTCCCTCTTCTGCAAACAGTACACCGCGCGCAAGCCCGAACCGCTCCCGCCCGTGTACAACGTGAATCAGTTTTCGGGCTTCCTCTCGGCGCGCTTGGGCGGGCTGGAGTACGAAGTCATCGAGGCATACCTCGTGAACGCGCAGGGGCAGTTCCGCTATTGCAAGCGGTTCACCGCGGGGCATGCGGGCTCCGCCGCCGTCGCGCCCGAGGACTTGAGCGAGCTCATCGCCGCGTGGCGTCCCGCGGGGCTCATCGTCGCCCACAACCACCCCGATTGCACGGGCAATCCCTCCGCCGCCGACGATACCTTCACGGCGCAGGTCGCGATGCTCTGCTCCATCAACAACGTCCGCCTGCTCGACCACATCATCGTGGGCAAGGACGACGTGTACAGTTACTATCTCTTGGGGCGCCTCGAAAAGATCAAGGACGCCTTCGACGCGGCGAAGATCTTCGGGAAGGGGGTGAGGGAATGAAACACGGCAAGGGCGTCCTGCCCCGCACCGACGACTTGTCCTTCCTCATCCGCTCGGGCAAGGCGCTCATCTTTTCCCTGCTCGCCATGGTCTGCCTCATCGTCGCCGTGAACAACGGGACGGCGGCTCCCTACGACATTCCCGCGTGGTACGTCCTTCTGCCCGTCATGGTGTGCCTTCTCGCCGAGAACGCCGTCAAAATTTGGGGGCTCAAGCAGTACACCGCGAAGATCGTGTGCTACGTCCTCGACATTCTGCTCCTTCTCACCATCACCGTCTTTACGGACGGCAACCTCATCTCGACGCTCTACATCATCATTCTCTCGGAATTCTACCTCGAGCAGGAGAAGCTGTCGGGCTGTATCGCGATGGGGGCATCGAGCATCGGCACCTTCCTCATCACGCTCGCGCTCTCCAACGTCTTGAAGAACGAGGCGGTCGGGATCTCCGCGCTCCTCGCGGGCTCATTCAACGACTTCATCCTCCTCGTCATGCACTTCCTCATCTTCAACTTTGCGGTGCAGATCTTCCGCAAAAACAGGGAATTGCAGCAGACGCTCGAGGAACTCAACGTCACCAACGCAAAATTGCTCCGTGCGGGGGAGGAACTCAAGGAGATCACCGCCCTCGAGGAGCGGCAGCGCATCGCGAAGGAGATTCACGACACCGTGGGGCACGCCATCACTGCCGTCATCATGCAGACGGAGGCGGCGCGGCTCACCATGGACGAGGACCCAGAGGGCGCCCGCCGCAAGATCGACGCGGCGAACTTTCAGGCAAAGCAGGCGCTCGAACAGCTCCGCGACAGCGTGCACCTGCTCTCGGGCTACACCGAGGGGTTGAGCCTCAAGACGGAGCTCGAGAACATCGTGCGGGACTCTGCGGAGGGCACGGGAATCGTCATCCGCGCCGAGATCGAGGAGATCGAGCTCGGCGGCGAGAAGCGGCGGCTCCTGTGCAATTCGCTGAAGGAGGGGATCTCGAACGGGCTCCGCCACGGCGGGGCGACCGCGTTCTGGTTCGAGCTCAAGCGGGAGGGCGGCATGGTGCGCTTTTTGCTCTCGGACAACGGCACGGGGATCGAGGTCGGCGCCCTGCGCGAGGGGTACGGGCTCAGCGGCATGCGCGCCCGCGCCGAGGCGCTCGGCGGAACGGTATGGTTTGTATCGGAACGGGAGGAGGGCTTCGAGGTCCACATCTCCCTTCCCTGCGATGAGGAAAAAGGAGAAACGGTATGAAAATCAAGGTCTTGCTTGCAGACGATCAGGCGATCCTCGCGGACGGCATCCGCAGCGTGCTCTCTTCCTGCCCCGAACTCGAGGTAGTCGGGCGCGCAAGGGACGGGTTTGAGGCGGTCGAGCTCGTGCAGAAACTCTCCCCCGACGTCGTGCTCATGGACATCAGGATGCCCAACATGAACGGCGTCATCGCGACGCAGGAGATCAAGCGCATGAGCCCCGAGACGAAGGTGCTCGTCCTCACGACGTTCGACGACAGCGATTACATCTTGGGCGCCATCAACAACGGGGCGAGTGGGTATCTTCTGAAGGACACCTCCGCCGCCGCCCTCATCGACGCCATCAAGAACGCCTACGAGGGGGATACCATTCTCCCCGCCAAGATCGCCCGCCGCATTGCGGACGCGGCAAAGCTCGTCACGAGCGACCGCGAGATCAAGCTCAAGCGGAAGTTCCTCTTCTCCGACCGCGAGGTCGAGATCGCCGTCATGCTGTACGAGGGATTCACGAACAAGCAGATCGCCTCGGCGCTCAAACTTTCGGACGGCACCGCGCGGAATTACATCTCCGCCATCTACGAAAAACTTGGTGCCTCCTCCCGCACCGACGCGGTGCAGAAGATGAAAGCGGCAATCGAGGGATAACCGAATCCTATTCCGCGCGTCATTCTGAACCCCCTTGCGGGGTGAAGAATCCCGAAGAACGAAGTCCGAACTCTCATCATCGGGATGTTTCGGTCGCTACGCTCCCTCAACATGACGCGGTACAAAGTCCGAACTTCTCCCGCGCGGAGAGTTCCGAAAAATCGAACGCGCCGCTGCGTTACTCCATAAAAAAAGAAGAGAATACAAAAAAGGGGCTCGGAGCCCCTTTTTCTGTATGTTTTTCACCGTCTGCGGGGAAAGGGGAGCGCTTTCCAAGCGTCACACCGTCTCCAAATTGATGAGGGAGGAATTCCCGCTCTTGCCGTTCGGGGTGCCGCCCGTGATGACGATGACGTCGCCCTTTTGAACGAGCCCGCTCTCGATTGCGGCGCGCTTGGCAAAGTGGAACAGGACGTCGACCGAGAAGTATTCCTCGCTCCGTACGGGCAAAACCCCCCACGAGAGGGCGAGCTTTCGGTAGCTCTTCTCGTCCGTCGTCATGCCGATGATGTCGATGTTGGGACGGAAGCGCGAGACCATCTTCGCCGTGCCGCCCGTGCGGGTACAGACGACGATCGCCTTCGCCTTCACGTCATGGGCGAGCAGGCACGCCGAGTGGGAGAGAGCGTCCGAGAGCCCGCGGATGAGGTATTCCTTGTCCTCGACGTATTGAATGTATTCCGTCTTGCTCTCCGCCTGCTCGGCGATTCGCGCCATGGCGGCGACCGCCTGCACGGGATATTCGCCCGCCGCCGTCTCTCCCGAGAGCATGATGGCGGAGGAGCCGTCGTACACGGCATTCGCGACGTCCGAAATTTCGGCACGGGTGGGGCGGGGCTGATGGATCATGCTCTCGAGCATCTCCGTTGCCGTGATGCACCGCTTGCCCGCGATACGGCACGCCGTGATGATGTGCTTCTGGATATCGGGCAGTTCCTCGTAGGGGATCTCCACGCCCATGTCGCCGCGCCCGATCATGATGCCATCCGAGACCTTGAGGATCTCGTCGAGGTTGTTGACGCCCGCGCGGTTCTCGATCTTCGCGATGAGGTCGATGTTCGTGCAGCCGTGCTCGCGGAGGAAGTTCCTCACGTCGAGGACGTCCTGCGCCTTGGAGACGAAGGAGCAGGCGACGAAGTCCACCTCATGCTCGATCCCGAAGAGGAGGTCCGACTTGTCCTGTTCGGAGAGATACACGAGGTTGAGCTGCTTTTCGGGGAAGAACATCGATTTCCTGTTGGAGAGCTCGCCCCCGATGACGACTTTGCAACGGACGTCGGGCTTCTTCACCGCGACGACCTCGAACACCATGAGACCGTTGTTGAGCAAAATCTTGTCGCCGGGCTTCATGTCGCTGCAGATGTTCTTGTAGGAGACGGAGACCCGCGTCTCGTCGCCCTCAATCTCCTCCGAAGTGAAGGTGAACTCGTCGCCCTCCTTGAGGAAGATCTTGCCGTTCTTGAAGGTCTTGATGCGGAACTCGGGTCCCTTCGTGTCGAGAAGGATGGGGAGAGGAATGTTCTTTTCCTCACGCACCTTTTTGATGACGGCGATCTTCTTCGCGTGGTTCTCGTGCGTGCCGTGCGAGAAGTTGATCCTCGCGACGTTCATGCCGGCGTCCGCCATGGCGGCGATGATCTCTTCGGTCTCGGAAGAGGGACCGAGCGTGCACACGATCTTGGTCTTTTTCATACAAATTCCCCCTGAATTCAAAATTCCGTCTTTATTTTATCATATTCGGCGCAAAAAACAAGTACTTTTCCGAAATTTGTGAAAAACCCCGCTCACGCGGCGGAGTCTTGCGCCTCTATTACGGCGCCGAACGGGGCGAAGGCGAGCAGGGCGAATTTCATGGCGCGCAGCCCCGAGGGGATACCGACGAGCGTGAGGCAGGAGAGCAACCCCGAGAAGAAGATAAAAAAGGCGACGAGGAACCCGCCGAGCAGGCTCCACACGACGTTGGCGCAGGGGTGCTCCCGAAAGCGGAGGTGCACCTGCTTGCCGTAGGGGAGAAAGGCGAGCCGAGCGAACTTGAACGCCTGCATGCCGAAGGGAATGCCGACGACGGTCATGCACCATAGCGCTCCGAGAATGCAGAAAAAGAGCGCGGCGACGATGCCCGTAAAGACGATCCAGATGACGTTCCGCACGGCGTGATAGACCTTCATCATGAGTGTTTTCCCCCTTCGGATATTGTAACACGGCGGCGGGGAGCTGTCAAGAGGGGCGGTGAAGGGAAAATTTCCGAAAAGCGGCAAAAAAAGCGCGCAATTCTTCGGAAGATGTGCTATACTGTTTGTAATTCGAGCGGACTACGCGGTCGCGGCGTGCCTTCGCGCACGATGAGGAAAGTCCGGGCATCGCAGGGCAGGACGCCTGATAACGTCAGGTGAAGGTGACTTCAAGGAAAGTGCAACAGAAATAGACCGCCCGATGTCCGCCGCAGGGCGGATGATGGCAAGGATGGAAAGGCGAGGTAAAAGCTCACCGACGGCTTGGTAACAGGCCGTGCCATGTAAACCCCGTCCGATGCAAGTTTGGGGCCTCTTCATATAGGGTTGCCCGCCCGAAGAGGTCCGTGAATAACGCTGGAGCCTGCCGGTGACGGCAGGCGTAGATAAATGACCGCGCTCGACAGAACCCGGCTTACAGGCCCGCTCATATCCCAAGACGCCCCCCGCAACGCGCGGGGGTCGCCTCGGGTTTGTGAACGCACGGCGGAGAGGCGAAAATTCGGACCCTTCGAAAAAAAGAGGGGCGAAATAGCTTGATTTCGCCGCCCGCATTTGATATAATACAGAGGCCGACGAGGAGTAGCGCAGTTTGGTAGCGCGCTTGGTTCGG
>CANQAX010000061.1 GCA_947589235.1 uncultured Clostridia bacterium | reverse complement strand
CCGCTACAAGGGCGAGCACGTCGAGCACAAGGAAGGCAAGACTTCGGGCAAGGGCAAGAAGTAAAGGAGCGTGAATCATGATAACGAAGCAAGATAAAAACGCGGTCAGACAGCGCCGTCACGCACGCGTGCGGAAGCTCGTCTCCGGAACGCCGGAATGCCCGCGCCTGTCCGTGTACAGGAGCACAAAGAATATCTACGTTCAGTTCATCGACGACGTCAGCGGCGTCACGCTCGCGTCCTGCTCCACGCTCGAAGCGGCGGTCAAGCAGGAAGTCGAGGGCAAGACCAAGACGGCGGCGGCAAAGATCGTCGGCAAGATCGCAGGCGAGCGCGCCAAGGAGAAGGGGATCGAGACCGTCGTGTTCGACAGGGGCGGCTACCACTACACCGGGCGCGTACAGGCGCTTGCGGACGGCGCGCGTGAAGCCGGACTCAATTTCTGACGGAGGAGCGAGAAATGGCAAGAGAAAACAGACCTCAGAGAAGGCAGGAACAGGACGACGGCTTCATCAAGAAGCTCATCTGCATCAACCGCGTCTCCAAGACCGTCAAGGGCGGCAAGAACATGCGGTTCGCGGCGCTCGTCGTCGTCGGCGACGGCGCGGGCAAGGTCGGGTACGGACAGGGCAAGAGCAAGGAAGTCCCCGAGGCTATCGAGAAGGCAACGCAAGCCGCGAAGAAGAGTCTGATCCGCGTTCCCATCGTCGACACGACCATCCCGCACGAGGTGCTCGGCAGATTCGGCAAGGGCGCCGTTCTGATGCTCCCCGCCGCAGAAGGTACCGGCGTCATCGCGGGCGGTCCCGTCCGTGCGGTGATGGAGGCAGCGGGGGTCAAGAACATCCGTACGAAGTCGCACGGCACGCAGAACCCCGGGAACTGCGTCAAGGCGACCATTGCCGGGCTCGCGGAGCTCAGGACGGCGGAGGAGATCGCGGCGCTCCGCGGCAAGACCGTCGAAGAGATCGTATAGGAGAAAAGAAATGGCAAAAATCAAAGTGACGCTCGTCAAAAGCACCATCGGAGAGGTCGAGTCCGTCAAGGCGACGGTCGCCGCGCTCGGGCTCAAGAAGATCCGCTCCGAGAACACCTTCGAGGATTCTCCCTGCCTTCAGGGGCAGATCAAGAAGGTCGCCCACCTCGTCAAGGTGGAGAGCGTATAAAGGAGTCCGGATATGAGAGTAGACACATTATCTCCCGCGGAGGGAGCGAGAGTTCCCGCCAAGCGCTTGGGCAGAGGGATCGGCTCGGGTCTCGGCAAGACGAGCGGGAAAGGACACAAGGGTCAGTGGGCGCGCTCGGGCGGCGGCGTCCGTCCCGGATTCGAGGGCGGACAGATGCCCCTTGCCCGCAGGATCCCCAAGCGCGGGTTCCACAACAAGTTCGCGAAGAACTACGTGATCGTCAACATCGGGCAGCTTGCCGAGCTCCCCGAGGGGACGGTCGTCGACTATGGGTTCGTGTTCGAGAACGGGCTCGCAAAGGAAGTCAAGAACAACGTCGGACTGAAAGTTCTCGGCACGGGCGAGCTGAACGTCAAACTCACCGTCCGCGCGGCGAAGTTCTCTGCGACCGCCAAGGAGGCAATCGAGAAGGCGGGCGGCACGGCGGAAGTCATCGAATGACGGCTGTTCGGTGCAGAAAGGAGTAAACCATGATTGAAACATTGAAGAACGCCTTTCGCAACAAGGATATCAGGAAGAAGCTGCTCATCACCGTCCTGCTCCTCGCTCTGTTCCGCCTCGGGTGCTACATCCCGATCCCGGGCATCAACCGCGCGCAGTTCGTAGGCGCGGTCGCGGGCAATGACTTCCTCACCCTCATGAGCGGCATCACGGGCAGCGCGCTCCAGAACGGCACGCTGTTCGCGCTCGGAATCGGACCGTACATCAACGCGTCCATTATCATGCAGCTCTTGACGGTCGGCATTCCCGCGCTCGAAAGGCTCTCCAAACAGGGCGAAGAGGGCAGAAAGAAGATCAGCAACATCACGCGGTTCGTGACCATCATTCTCGCAATCGTGCAATCTGTCGGCATCATCGTCCTGTTCGGCAATACGCAGGGCGCCATCAAGAACGATCTGTTCTTCAAGCAGACGTGGCTCGCGGGCATCTTCATGACCATCGCCTACACGGCGGGCGCCATGCTCGTCATGTGGATCGGCGACCGCATCACCGAGAGCGGCGTCGGGAACGGCATCTCGATGATCATCTTCATCGGTATCCTCTCGACGGCGGGAACCACCCTCCTCGACAAGTTCATCGCCGTCTTCAAGGGCGATGTCGACCAGCTCTGGAACATCGGGCTCTTCATCGTGCTCGCGGCGGTCATCTTCTTCGCGGTCGTCTATGTCGACCTCGCGGAGAGAAAGATCCCCGTCCAGTACGCGAAGCAGGTCCGCGGCACCAAGATGTACGGCGGGCAGAGTTCCGTCATTCCCATGAAAATCTCGGGCGGCGGCGTCATGCCCCTCATCTTTGCGTTCGCGATCATCTCCTTCCCGTCCATGATCATGAGCCTCGTTCCCTCGTGGAGCGGCGCGCTCGCATGGTGGCAGCAGCACTTCTCGAACGGAACGGTGTGGTACATCCTCGTGCTGTGCGTGCTCATCTTCATCTTCTCGTTCTTCTATGCGCAGATCCAGTTCAACCCGGAGGACGTCTCGAAGAGCATCCAGCAGAACGGCGGCTTCATTCAGGGCATCCGTCCCGGGAAGCCCACGGCGCAGTACCTGAACAAGATCAACAAGAGGATCACGCTGTTCGGCGCCATCTACCTCACCCTCATCGCGTTCATTCCCTCCATCGCCTTCGCTTGGGCGGGGCAGGACCTCGTGAACGTGTTCTCTACGACGGGTATCCTCATCGTCGTCTCGGTTGCGCTCGAGTTCGATAAGCAGCTGCAGTCGCAGATCATGATGAAGAACTACAAGGGATTCCTGAAATAACCTCTTTCTATCCCCCGCCCATCAGGGGAGGGGGACACAGGGGGTGGGGCGCTGTTGCGACGCCGAGCTACTGCACGGCGGCGCTCGGTGCAAGGCGGGTCTCCCGCCGCTGCACGCCTCCATTTGGCACCCTACGGGAGCCTTACTGTCGGGGCAAGCGACCGCGACGACCGACCCGATATCCCAAAAACGTTACATTCCTCGTTCAATTTGTTTTTGAGCATGCGCGACGCAAGGAGCGGAGACGAAAAAAGAAATTGAACGAAAGGAGCGAAGCATGAAACTGATTCTTCTCGGCGCGCCCGGCGCAGGCAAGGGCACGCAGGCGACCAAGATCGCCGACCGTTACGGTCTCGTCCACATCTCCACGGGGGACATCTTCCGTGCGAACATCAAGAACGGGACGGAGATCGGGCTCCTCGCCAAGTCGTACATCGACAAGGGCGAGCTCGTTCCCGACGAAGTCACCGTCGCCATCGTCAAGGACAGGCTCACGTGGGACGACTGCAAGAAGGGCTACCTTCTCGACGGCTTCCCCCGCAACCTCTATCAGGCGGAAGAGCTCGACAAGTTCGCCTGCATCGACGGCGTCGTGAACATCAACATCGACAGGAAGCTCCTCATGGACCGCCTCTGCGGCAGAAGGGTGTGCAGGGAGTGCGGCGAGAGCTACCACGTCTCCACCCTGAACGGGGCGACGACGTGCGCCCGCTGCGGCGGCGAGCTGTACCAGCGGAAGGACGACAATCCCGAAACGGTCGGCGCCCGCCTCAAGGTCTACGACGAGCAGACCGCTCCCCTCATCGAGTACTACACGAAGAAGGGGATCATCCTCAACTTCACGGGGACGGAGGCTCCCGCCGAGGTCCTCTTCGAGGAAGTGAAGGGCGTCCTCGACAAGCTGGCGAAATGATCCGCGTCAAGCGTGAGGAAGAGATCGGGCTCATGCGCGAACCCTGTGCCATCGTCCGCGACTGCCTCTCCTTCGTGGGGGAGCGCATCCGCGCCGGCATGACGACGGGGGAGATCGACGAACTCGTCTATTCCTTCATCCGCGCGAACGGCGCAGAGCCGAGCTGTCTCGGCTATTGCGGGTATCCCGCGTCCGCCTGCGTCTCCGTCAACGAAGTCGTCGTGCACGGCATTCCCGGGGACCGCGTCCTCGAGGAGGGCGACATCGTGAGCGTCGATCTTTGCGCGTACAAGAACGGCTACCACGGCGACGGCGCGCGGACGTTCTGCGTCGGCGAAGTCTCCGAGGAGCGCGAACGGCTCGTCAGGGTCACCGAGGAATGCTTCTACAAGGGCATCGAGGGATTGAAGGCGGGAACGCCGCTCTACGACATCGGCGCCCGCGTCCAGAGGCATGCCGAGGCGAACGGCTTCTCCGTCATCCGCTCCTACACGGGGCACGGGATCGGGCGCGAAATGCACGAAGATCCGTCCGTTCCGAACTTCGGAAGATTCGGGACGGGTCCCCGCCTCGAGGCAAACACCGTCCTCTGCGTGGAGCCGATGATAGCCGCGGGCGGCTGGCGCGTGAAGGTCCTTCCCGACGGCTGGACCGCCGTCACCGCGGACGGAAAGAGCGCGGCGCATTACGAGAACACCCTTGTCGTCCGCGAGGACGGGGTAGAGATACTGACGCTGTAAGGACGAGGAGGAAAGAATGTCGAAAGACGACGTCATCGAAACAGAGGGCAGGGTCATCGAGGCGCTCCCCAACACCACCTTCAAGGTACGGCTCTCCAACGGGCACATCATCACGGCATACATCTCCGGGAAGCTGCGCATGAACTACATCCGCATCATCGAGGGGGACAACGTGAAGCTCGAGATGAGCCCCTACGATCTCACCAAGGGGCGCATCACGTGGAGGAGCAAGAACTGACCGCGCGGCGCCGCCGCACCATCCCATCACATCAAAAAGAGGTAAACCATCATGAAAGTCAGACCTTCCGTAAAGCCCATGTGCGACAAGTGCAAAGTCATCAAGAGAAACGGAAAAGTCATGGTCATCTGCTCGAAAAACAAGAGCCATAAGCAGAGACAGGGTTAAAATCAGTTGACGAAACCGCACGGGTATGATATAATATATCCCGCGCCTTTTCGGGAAAGGACTGAAAAAGCGGGCAAAAAAGGCTGAATTTCCGCACGGAGCGTGCGGAAAATCGGCTTGCTTTGCGTTTTTGCAGGGAAAACAAACGCCATCCGTCGCGCCTCATTCCACGGCGCCGAGGGGTGAACGGGAACACATAGAATCATAATTTATTCGACGACACGGAGGTTAAAAAGTCAATGGCACGTATTGCCGGTGTGGATCTACCGAGAGAAAAGAGAATCGAAATCGGTCTCACCTACATCTACGGGATCGGTCTCACGACGTCCAAGAAGATCCTCGCCGCGACGGGGATCAACCCCGACACGCGGGTGAAGGACCTCGACGAGGGCGACGTTTCCAAGTTGAGAGAGTATATCGACCACAACTACACGGTCGAGGGCGAATTGAGGGGTCAGGTGAGCCTGAACATCAAGCGCCTCATGGAGATCGGATGCTATCGCGGCGTCCGTCACAGAAAGGGGCTCCCCGTCCGCGGGCAGAGCACCAAGCGCAACGCGAGGACGCGGAAGGGTCCCCGCCGCACCGTTGCGAACAAGAAGAAGTAAGGGAGGAGAGATATGGCTGCACAGAAAAAGGCGGCTGCCTCGCGCAAGCGCAGGGAGCTGAAAAAGGTCGACAAAGGACAAGTCCACATTCAATCCACCTTCAACAATACCCTCGTCACCATCACGGACATGAGCGGGAACGCCATTTCGTGGTCGAGCGCGGGCTCCCTCGGCTTCAAGGGTTCGAGGAAGGGCACGCCGTTTGCCGCGCAGATGGCGACGGAGACCGCCGCGAAGGCGGCGAAGGAGCACGGGCTCCGCTCCGTCGAGGTGTACGTGAAGGGTCCCGGCGCGGGCAGAGAGAGCGCCATCCGCGCGCTTGCGAACTGCGAGCTCGACGTCACCCTGATCTCGGATGTTTCGCCCATCGCGCACAACGGATGCCGTCCGCCCAAGCGCAGAAGAGTTTAAGGAGGAAAGAAGATGGCTGTATACAGAGACGCAAAATGCAAACTTTGCCGCAGAGAGGGCTCGAAGCTCTTTTTGAAGGGCGAAAAGTGCTACATGGAAAAGTGCCCCTTCAACAAGCGTCCGCTTCCTCCGGGACAGCACGGCGCGGGCAGAAAGAAGGTGTCCGAGTACGGGCAGCAGCTCCGCGAAAAGCAAAAGACCAAGCGCATCTACGGCGTTCAGGAGGGGCAATTCCGCCACTACTATGAACTTGCCGACCGCATGAAGGGCATCACGGGCGAGAACATGCTCCAGCTTCTGGAGCGCAGGCTCGACAACGTGATTTTCCGCATGGGCGTGGGCGCCTCCCGCGCGCAGGCGAGACAACTTGTCAATCATTCCCACTTTATGGTGAACGGCAGAACGGTCAACGTGCCTTCCTACATCGTGAAGGCGGGCGACACGATCGCCGTCAAGGAGAACCGCAAGGACAACAAGTTCTTCGAGCAGATCAAGACGATGAAGGTGGCGAACATGCCCAAGTGGCTGGAATTCGACCCCGAGAAGCTCGAGGGCAAAGTTCTCGCGCTTCCGACCCGCGAGGACGTGGACAGCCAGATCGCAGAGCACATGATCGTCGAGTTGTACTCCAAATAACCGAATATAAGGAGGTAGCCCTATGATTGAAATGGATATGCCCAAGATCGAGGTCACGGAGAACGACGCGAAGTCGTACGCGAAGATCGTCGTAGAGCCGCTCGAGAAGGGATTCGGTCTTACGATAGGCAACTGCTTGAGAAGGATCCTCTTGTCCGCTCTGCCCGGTGCGGCTGTACAGGGCATCAAGTTCATGGACGGTTCGGTGAAGCACGAGTTTTCCGCCATTCCCGGCGTGAAGGAGGACGTCACCGAGATCATTCTGAATCTCAAACTCCTCGCCATCAAGACGAGAGTGACCGACAAGGACTATACGAAGAAGCTCCGCCTCGTCAAGGAGGGTCCGTGCGAGATCACCGCGGCGGACATCTCGCAGGACGCGGAGGTCGAGATCATCAATGCCGACCAGCACATCTGCACGGTGGATGCGGGCGGAAAGATCGATATGGAGATCACCATCGGGCGCGGCAGAGGGTATCATCCCGCCAAGGACAACAAGCAGCCCGAGATCGACTATATCCCCATCGACTCCATCTATACCCCCGTCCAGAAGGTCAACTACAACGTGGAATCGGCGCGCGTCGGTCAGAACATCGACTACGACCGCCTCACCATCGAAGTCTGGACGGACGGCACCTTCTCGGGGAAGGAGATCGTCTCCCTCGCCGCGAAGATCATGCAGGATCACATCAACCTGTTCGTCAACCTCTCGGATACCATCAAGGACATGGATATCCTCGTCAAGACGGACGACGACAAGCAGCAGCAGATTCTCTCCATGAAGATCGAGGAGATGGACTTCTCCGTCCGCTCCTACAACTGTCTGAAGAGAGCGAACATTCACACGGTGGAAGACCTCATCAGCAAAACGGAAGAAGAGATGCTCAAGGTGAGAAACCTCGGCAAGAAGTCTCTCGACGAAGTCATGCAAAAACTCGAACAGTACGGTCTTTCGCTCGCAAAAAAGGAGGATTAAGAAAATGCCCGGCAAATTAGGCAGAACCACGGAGCAGAGATTGGCGATCTTGAGGAATCAGGCGTCGCAGCTCCTTTGGTACGGTAAAATCGAGACGACTGCGGCGCGCGCGAAGGAACTCCGCCCCTATGTCGAAAAGCTCATCACCAAGGCGGTGAACACCTATGACGACGTCGTCGAGGTCGAAGTCGTCGCCAAGGACAGGAAGGGCAAGGAGATCAAGACGACCGCCTACAAGGACGGTCCCAAGAAGCTCGCCGCCCGCCGTGCCGTCATGGCAAAGACGTACGACCTGCAGGAGATCAAGGAATTCGGCGAAAAGAAGAGCGACTACAAGAAGCGCACTTCCAAGATCCGCCACCCGCTCATGGAAAAACTCTTCAACGAGATCGCGCCCAAGTACGCGCAGCGCAAGGAAGAGGTCGGACAGGGCGGCGGGTACACCCGCATCTATCTCCTCGGTGAACGCCGCGGCGACGGTTCGGAGACCGCGATCATCGAGCTTGTCTGAACAACGGAACGGGACGTCCCAAGGGGCGTCCCGTTTGCTTTGTTAAAAGACAACCTCCCGCTATGCGGGAGGGAAAAGGGAGCGGAAGCGTTGCAAAGAAAAACCTCCGATGA
>CANQAX010000060.1 GCA_947589235.1 uncultured Clostridia bacterium | reverse complement strand
CCTTCTCGTGCCGCTCGGCGATCTCGCGGACGATCGCCTTCTTCTTCCCCTCGACGGTGGCGAAGATGCGGTCGTGCAGGTCGTCGCGGCAGACGGGACGGTTGGTGGGGATCTCGATGACGTCGAGCGAATAGATGGTGCGGAACTCGCCCTCCTCCGTCTTGGCGGTACCCGTCATGCCCGAGAGCTTTTTGTAGAGACGGAAGTAGTTCTGGAAGGTGATGGTCGCGAACGTCTTGTTCTCCTCGCGGATCTTCACGCCCTCCTTCGCCTCGATTGCCTGATGGAGCCCGTCGGAGTACCGCCTGCCGATCATGAGGCGCCCCGTGAACTCGTCGACGATGATGATCTCGCCGTCTTTTATGATGTACTCCTCGTTGAGGTGGAAGAGCTCGTGCGCCTTGAGCGCCTGCTGGATGTGATGGTTCAGCGAGGCGTGCTCGATGTCGGCGATGTTCTCGATCCCGAAGAACTTTTCCGCCTTCTCGGCGCCGTATTCGGTGAGCTGGACCTGCTTCTCCTTCCGTTCGACGACGTAGTCCCACTCGAGCGCCTCCGCCTGCGCGAGCTTTCTCTCGCCCGCGGTCGCCTTATTTTTGCGCTTGCGCGACTCCTCTTCCGCCTCCTTGAGGTCGTCGTCGAAGCCGCCCTTGAGGGTGCGGACGAAGCGGTCGACCTGCGAATAGAGTTCGGAGGACTGCCCGCCCTTGCCCGAGATGATGAGGGGCGTCCTCGCCTCGTCGATGAGGATGGAGTCCACCTCGTCCACGATGGCGAAGTTGAGGTCGCGCTGGACCATGAGCTTCAAGTCGGACTTGAGGTTGTCGCGGAGGTAGTCGAAGCCGAACTCATTGTTCGTTCCGTAGGTGATGTCGCTCTGGTATGCGGCGCGCTTGGCATCGTCGTCCATGCCGGGCACGACGACGCCGACGGTGAGACCCATGAACTTGTGGACCTTCCCCATCCACTCCGCGTCGCGGCGGGCGAGGTAGTCGTTGACGGTGACGATGTGCACGCCGTTCCCGCCCAATGCCTCGAGGTAGGCGGGAAGGGTGGCGACGAGCGTCTTTCCTTCACCCGTCTTCATCTCGGCGATGCGCCCTTGGAAGAGGCAGATACCGCCGACGATCTGCACGTGGAAGTGCTTCATGCCGAGGACGCGCCAGCTCGCCTCGCGGAGCGCCGCGAATGCGTCGGGCAAGATCCCCTCGAGCGTTTCGCCGTTCTTGAGGCGCCCGCGGAACACTTCGGTCTGGCTGCGGAGTTCCGCGTCGCTCATCGCCTGATACTTCGGCTCGAGCGCTTCCACCTGCAAGGCGGTCTTGTTGAGCTTCTTCAAGCTCTTGCGGCTGTCGCCGCCCATCAGATATTTGATCAATCCCATATCGTTTTGCTTCCCTTTGCTTCCCTGCGGCGCGCCCGTTCGGCGCGCGTGATTTCAACCTGTCCATTGTACAATATTTTCCCGAAAAAACAAAGCGATTTTACCCGATTTTCGCGAATTTCTCGCGGGCGCGCAGACAATTTTCTTCCTTGTGCCGAAAAAGCGCCCCCTTTCGCGCTTTCTCCGCAAAAAAAATGCCCGCGGGACTATGCCCGGGGCTGTTCCGCCTTCGAGGCGATATATGCCGACCTTCTCGCCTCCTCTTCGAGCTCCTCGCCGATGCTCGCCGCCGAGCGGGTGACGACGTGCGCCGCGCCCGCACGGAGGACGGATGCGAGCTGTTCGGCGTTCTCGACGTCCGAGCAGTCGCAATACAGCTTGCCCGCCGCGCTGTTCACGGCGAGCAGCACGAGCTCCCGCTCTCCTCGGACGCACACGCCGTCCGCTCCCCCCTCGCACGCGGCGCGGACGCCGAGCGCTATCTGCTCCTCCTTGAGGGTTCGGTCCTCCAAGGAGACGGTGAGGGCGCACTTCGCCGCCCTCCGCACCTTCCGTATTTCCCGTTTGAGGTAGGAGAGGTTCCCGCCCGAAAGAGCGGAGTAGCAGAGGACGAGCCGCAGCTCCCCCGCCCCCTGCGCGAGCGCCTTCTTCGCCTCCTTCCGCTTGACCGAGGGAACGCTCTCCCCCGTTCCGCCGACGAGGCAGACGACGCGCGCCCCCGCGCCGAGGCACTTCCGCGCCTGCACGACGTTGACGGGCGAGACGAGCACGCCGCTCGCGCCGAGCCTTCGCACGCTCTCGCATGCCGAGCGGACGGCGGGGCGGTCGAATTCCCGCCGCGAGGCGTCGACGACGAGGCGCCGAAGGGTGAGCGCTATCTCCGCTTCCCGCCGCGCCCGCTTGAATTCCACATACTCCGCGGCTTCCGCCCCGGAGAGCACCGTAGGTTCCATGCCCCTTGGTTTTCCCGAAAAACAGGGAGTTTATCCCTCTTTTTCGCAAATTGTGACAGCAAAGACGCGGTACAATGCGGGTATGTTACTTCTCTCCGTTCAGGGACGGGGCGCCCTCTGGACCGTCCTCATCTTTCTCTTCTGCGTCATCCTCGTGCACGGGTTCAAGCTCGCGAAGATAGGCTACCGCACCCTCGGCAAAAAGCTCCCCGCGAAGAAGCCGAAAAAGCCGAAAAAAGAGCAGGAGCCCGTCTACTTCATCGTCGAGCGAAAGAAGCGGACCAAGCGCGAGTACTCCGAGCCCAAGCGCATCACCTTCCGCGAATGAAAGGGGTGCGGCTTTGCGCCGCACCCGAACTTTGTTTTAGTCTTCGTACCGCTCGACATTCTTGCCGCTGTCCCACAGCCGCTCGAGGTAGTAGAAGAGCCTGCTCTCCTCGTTGAACACGTGGACGACGACGTCGCCGTAGTCGAGCACCCCCCAACGCCCCTCGCGGACGCCCTCGGTGCGGGCGGGCGAAAGCTCGTGCTCTTCCTTGAATTTCTCCTCGACGGCGTCGCAGAGCGCGCGCACCTGCGTGGTGGACTTCCCGCTCGCAATGACGAAATAGCTGCACACGACCGTCTGTTCGGAGACATTCAGAATGACGATGTCCTGCGCCTTTTTGTCCGAAAGCACCTTTGCCGCAGCTCTTGCAAGTTCATAACCTTCCATACCGTTTCCTCCCTGATTTTATCATATTATTTTGAAAAAATCCTCAATTATGTCACGCATAGTACTTTGCAAACCGCAAAATTACCGATGTTTATACCACAAATACGCCTCTCTCGTGAGCGGATAGACGGGTTTTCCTGCCGATTCGAGATAGAGGAGCTGCTGAAAAAGGCACGCCTCCATGCACGCGTCGAGGTCTCTTTTGAAGAGCGCGCGGAGCCGCTTTATCCCCCCGAAGTCGCGGGCGGGCTCCAAAAGATCTGCAAGATAGATGAGCTTTTCGAGCGGCGTCATATCCCCCTTTCCGCTCGTGTGATAGCGGATGGCGCCGAGCACTTCCTCATCGTGAACGCCGAATTCGTGCTCCGCGAGGTAGGCGCCCGCGTATTGATGGAGAACGGGCTCGGGGACCCCCTCGGGCGGGACGAACCCTTCGAGCATGGGAGAATCCGCGGGAACATACTTTGCGCAGTCGTGGAGCATTGCCGCAAGGAGCGCCTTCTCCTCCGAAATGCCGAACCCCCTTGCCCTGCGGCAAGCCGTGAGGGCGACGCGGTAGCTGTGCGCGCGGCGGGTCTCCCTTTCGAGCAGGAGCGCCCGCGCCTCCTCTCTTCGGTACAGCCCCCTCTCCTCGATGACGGCGCGAACGGGTGCGGGAAGAGCGGAAAGCCGCACATTCAAAGCGCCGCGGAAGGCGAGCCCGACGCGAAGGTCGGTCGAGGAGACCCTTCCCCCCGTGAAGGGGACGGCGGCGACTTCCCGCCCGAAGCGGCTATAAAAGCGGGAAAGAAGGGACTTCGGGAGCGCCCGTTCCCGCCCGCAGGCGGCGACGGTGACGTTCGAGACAATGTCGTCCGGCTGCCGCCACGTGAAGAAGTCCTTGAGCATATCCGCGCCGAGAAGAAGGAAAATTTCGTCCTGCGGGAACTCTTCGCGGAGGGCGCGGCAGGTGAGATAGGTATAGCTCGTGCCGCCCGCGCGGATCTCGCGGTCGTCGACGGTGACCTCGGGAATGTCCCGAAAGGCGGCGCGGCACATCTCCATTCTGTCCTCCGCCGAGGCGTGCGCTCCCTCCGCCTTGTGCGGCGCAAGGAAGGACGGCACGACGAGGACGCGGTCGAGACAGAGCGCCCCGATCGCCGCCCGAACGAGGCGGACATGTTCGCGATGGACGGGGTCGAACGACCCGCCGTAGAGCGCGATCCTCATGCCCGTATTATACAATACTTTTTTGCGCTTTGCAAGGTTAAATCGGAAAATCGGGGTCAAAAATTTCGTCCGTGAAACGTTTTGCCCTTCCCGACCTTCTCGATGTCCTCTTCTACACCGCCGCGGCGTGGCTGCTCTCCTTCGGGCTGCTCCGCTACTACCGCCTGCCCTTCGCCCTCTCCCTCGCCGTCTCGCTGCTCCTTTCCGCCGCGGTCGGCGCGGGCTGCGGGCTCCTTCTCCTGCTTCGGAGAAAAAAGCTCGTCCTCAAAAAATCCGAGCGCGAGCGGCGGGAAAAGCTCCTCTTGCATCTCGCCCTCGAGGAAAAAGAGAACGTGCGCGCTTCCCTTCTTGCCGCTCTCACCGCGGACGGGAAGCGGGCGGAACTCAAGGACGGCGTTCTCTTTTCGGACGGCGAGCCCGTCCTTCCGCTCTTCACGATGCAGCCCGTCACGGCGGACGCGGCGGCGCGGCTCGTGCGAAAGTTCAGGGCGGCGCCCTTCACCCTCGCCTGCAATGACGTAACACCCGAGGCGGACGCGCTCCTCAAGTCCTTCGGGAAGAAGGTGCTCCGCGGCGACGAGGTGTTTCTCCTCTTCGAGCGGACGGGCACGACGCCTTCGCCCCTCATCTGCGGCGAACTTCCGCGGCGGAGCGCCAAGGCGAGACTTTCCCACACCTTCTCGAAGAAAAACGCCCGCCCCTTCTTCGTGAGCGGGAGCCTGCTCCTCGTCATGAGCCTGTTCGCCCTCTTCCCGCTCTACTACCTCATCACGGGCTGCGTGCTCCTTCTCACCTCCGTCATCGTGCGCGCGGCAGGGACGGCATAAAAAAGAGCTCCGCGTTTTGCGGAGCTCTTTTCTACCATTCGAGTTGAATTCCGTTGTCCCGAAGGCACTCGCGGAACCTTTGCAGCACCTCGGGTCTCTCGCGTATTTCGCGCGGGGAGACGCCCTCGCGGAGGGAAAACGCCGCGAGCAGCCCGCACGATTCGCCCACGTTCCATTCGACGGGGTGAAGGCGGAAACAGCCGTTCGTGAGGTGGGTGGTGCCGATGTTCTTGCACGCGGGGAGCAAGTTCTTCATGCGCACGGGGATCATTGCCCCGAGCGGAATGGTGAACGGCTTGGTCGGCGCATAGAAGAAGGAGTGGCTCCGCGTGGTGATGTGCAAATCGATGGGATAGCTCCCGACGCCGACGCTGTCGGAAAAGACTGTTCCCGCGGCGACGTGCTCCTCGCGGACGGTGAAGAGGGCGCGGATCCGCCTCGATTCGCGGTGGTAGGGCGCCATGGCGAGCCCGTCGTCCGTGCCGAGTTCCGTCCTGTTGAGGGCGATGTGGCGGTACCCCTTCCCGCCGTCCGGGCGCTCCGCCTCCGTCTGCAGCCAGTAGAGGAAGGAGAGCGTGAGACTGCGGGCAAGCCGCGCGTTCTCCGCGGCGTCGGGGCAATCGATAAGATTGCCGAGGAAGAAGTCGTTCTGCGGCCAATTGAGAAGGGTCACGTCGTACGGGACGGAGCCGTCCGTCCAGAAGGCGGAATTTTTGATTCTTCGGTAGGGAAAGAGCGCGAACAGCGGACCGTTCTCGTCCCGCTCGCCGAAGTACATGCCGAACCGCTTTGCCCGACCCGTTGAGGAGTCGGGACCGTACCACCCGAGGACGGGCTTGTCGTCGTACGGGGTGCGGAGCTTCTTGAAGAAGTCGTACTCCGCGGGGCGGTCGATGACATAGTCGCCCGTGCGCCTGTCCTCGATGGCGGCGACCCATGTGACGGGCTGCAGATCGGCGGGATCGCCCATCTTCGGGGCGTGCTTTTCCCCCGTCTCCTCTGCGCTCTCGGCGCCGACGACGTACTCACAGCCCGACCGCGCGATGAGCTCGCCCGTGTCGGTGCCGTCCAAATACAGCTTTGCCGTGACCTTCTTCCCGCCGAAGGTGAGCGAGGAGATTTCGTCCCCCCTCACTTCGACCCCTTCAAGGGGCGACGAGACGAACACGGACAGCGTGCCGCCGTCGATGTACGGCTTCAAGAGCCCCGATAAGAGCTCGTGCGCGAGGCGGGGCGGGTGCGCGAGACGGCTCACCGTCGAGCCGCCGGGGCAGAACGTCCCCCTCTTTTTCACTTCCTCCGAGAATCCCTCCGCGGAGAGGTAGTGCGCGCGGACGGCGTTGCGGTAGGCGCGGTAGCTTGCGGTGCAGCCCGTTGTCTCGATGAGCGGGTGCTCGTCGGGCGGGACCGCCTGCGAGGTGAGCTGACCGCCGATCCATGCCGTCTCCTCGAAGAGGGCGACGCGCATGCCGCTCTTTGCGGCGGAATAAGCGGCGAGAACGCCTCCGAGGCTCCCGCCGCATACAACGATATCGTAATTCAAACCTTGTCCTCCGCGAGGCAATACGCCCCCATGACGCCCGCACGGTTGCCGAGCGAGGCGAGAACGAGCGGGCGCGGCGCACGCGAGGCAAGAAGGGACAGCCCCGCCCCGATGCTCTCCGCGACCCCTCCGCCCAACATCAGGACGTCGAACGGGAAGAGTTTCCCGACGCGCTCCGCCGCGAGGGCGAGATCGTCCGCCACCTGTTCCGCGACCCTCTTTGCCGTTTCATCTCCCGCGTTGAGGCGGGGAAAGAGCGAGTCGGACTCCATTCCGTTCGCGCGGACGAGGCGGTTGATGGCTCTGCCAGAGAGGTACTGCTCGATGCACCCGTTTTTCCCGCAATTGCAGGGCGTTCCGCCCTCATGCAGTACGAGGTGCCCGAGCTTGTGCTCCCCGCGGCTCGCCGAGGAGACGAGCTTCTTCCCGTCCCAATAGGCGCCGCCGACGCCCGAGCCGAGCGTGAGCATGGCGACGCGGGCATTCCTGTATGCCCGCCCCGCGCCGAACATCATCTCGCCGAGGAGGGCGCAATAGGCATCGTTCGCGGCGTAGCAGGGAAGGGAGAACTTCTCCCGCGCATAGGCGGGAAAGTCGAACCCCGTAAATTCCTCAAGGTTGCCCGTCGCGTACGTGCAGATGCCCGTCTCCTCGTCGATGTCCCCCGCCGAGGCAACGCAAAGGCAGTCGACGGAGGGGCACAGGAGCGCCTCGACGGCGTCGGTGAGCGAGGAGACGACGCCCCCTCTTCCCATGCCGTGGCGGGTGGGGACCTGCGCCGCCTTGAGGACGGCTCCCCCCTCCACGAGCGCGCCCTTCACGTTGCTCGCGCCGAGGTCGATACACAGTCTCATCTTGTCACCCCTTCACGCTCCCGACCGTGACGCCCTTCACGAAGAACTTCGCCACGAAGGGATACACCGCGAGAATGGGAATGATGCTGACGATGATCATCGCCATGTCGATGTACTCCTTCTGAACGAGGTACTTGGTGTCGCCGAGCACGTCGGGCGGGCTCTGGATCTGGTTGAGGATGTACATCGCGAGCGGCCAGAACTGCTCTGCGCCCGTGAGGTACAGAAGTGCCGAGAAATAGTTGTTCCAGTAGGAGACCGCCGTGAACAGCGCGACACTCGCAATCGAGGGAAGCGCGATCGGGAAGAGAATGAGCATCATGACCTGAACGCTCTTCGCCCCGTCGATGACGGCGGATTCCTCAATCTCCTTCGGGACCCCTTCAAGGTAGTTCTTGAGGAGGATGAGGTTGTACACCTGCACCACCGAGGGGAACACGAGCGCGAACGGCGTATCGAGCAGACCGTACATCTTCATCACGAAGAAGTTGGGCACGACGCCGCCCGAGAAGAGCATGATGATGAGGAAGAACACCATCACTCCCTTCCGCATGGGGAAATCCTGCTTGGAGAGCGCATACGCCGCGGCAAACATGACGAGCACGGAGAGCGCCGTCCCGATGACGGTGACGCCGACGGACACGAAGAATGCGCGGAAGTACGGCCATGCCGTAAAGACGTATGCGTAGTTGTACCCCGTGATCCCGAGCGGGAGCAGGAACACTGCCTTGCCGTTGTAGGTGCTGAACGACTTCGCGATGACGTTCACGAAGGGCACGAGGCACAAAAGGATGATGAGGGTGAGGAGAACATAGTTCACGGCGTGGAACACTCTGTTCTCGCGGATCCCATGGGTCTTTTTCCGCGGTTCGGGAGCGGGAGCGGCGACCTCGGTCACCTCTATTTGCTCCGTCGCGGGAATTTCTTCGAGAATGACTTCGTTCATTACAGAATACCCGTCCCCGTCGATTTTTTCGCGATCTTATTGGTGATCAGGATGAGCAGCAGGGCGACTACGCCGTTGAAGAGCCCGACTGCCGTCGAAAGTCCGTATTCGCCGCGCGCGGCGGAACCGATACTGATGCGGTACACATAGGTGCCGATGATCTCGCCCGAAGGTCTCGTCTGCGCGGAGATCATCGTGTAGATCTGGTCGAAGCCCGCATCCATGAGGTACCCGACGCGGATGATGAGCATCGTGATGATGGTGGGCAGAATGGACGGAATGGTGATGCTCCAGATCTGGCGGAAC
>CANQAX010000059.1 GCA_947589235.1 uncultured Clostridia bacterium | reverse complement strand
AGGGACGGCGAGCCGCCCGCAATGAGCGGAAGCGCCTCGATGATGAGGTCCGCCGCAATGCGGGAGAGCCGCTCCTCGAGGGTGCCGCGGTCGTCGCTGTCGTAGATGGGTGTCCGCGCGGAGATCAGCATGTCCCCCGTGTCGAGCCCGAGCTCCGTCTTCATGACGGTGACGCCCGTCTCCCTGCACCCGTCGATGAGGGCGCGAGCAATGGGCGCCGCGCCGCGGTAGGCGGGAAGCAGCGACGCGTGGAGATTCCACACGCCGAGCGGGAAGAGGTCCAATATTTCCTGCGTCAAAATTTGCCCGTATGCGCAGGTGACCATGAGCTCCGGGCGGAGCGCCGCAAGCTCACGGGCGCAGTCGCGGATGCGCGGAAATTGCAGGACGGGAAGCCCGAAAGATACCGCCTCCGCCTTGACAGGCGAGGGGGTGAGAATGCCCTTCCTGCCCTGCGGTCTGTCGGGCTGGGTGACGACGACAAGGTCGTATCCCGCCTCATGGAGCGCACGGAGGGATGGGACCGCAAACTCGGGCGTGCCCGCAAAGACGATGTTCATCTCCTACTCCTCATTCCGCACATTCGTCGCCTTGTCGGTGTACAGAATTCCGTCGAGGTGGTCGAGCTCGTGGCAGACGGCGCGGGCGAAGAAGTCGCGCGCGACGAGCGAATAGCGGTCGCCCGAACGGTCCTGATAGACAATTTTCACCTTGGAGGGACGGGTGACCGTGCCCGCCTTCCCACGGATGGAGAGGCACCCCTCGGGACCCGTCTGCTCCCCCTTTTCGGAGACGAGGACGGGGTTGACGAACTCGAAGTACCCCTCCTCGACGTCCACGGCGACGACGCGGAGCGGAACGCCGATCTGCGGCGCGGCGAGCCCCGCCCCCTGCGCGTCCTTCAAGGTATCGCGGATGTCGTCGAGAAGGGCGGAGAGGGCGCCGTCGAAGCGGGTCACCTTCTCGCAGTGCTTGCGGAGGACGGGGTCCCCCACCTGTACGATTTCACGGATCATATCTACCTCAACTCAAATTGCTCGGATTTTCTTCCACATAGACGAGCACGTTCTTCCGCCCGAGCGGGGAAACGGCGTCGTACACTTCCTTCAGCGGCGCCCCTTCGAGGAGCCGCATGAGGATCTGGTACCGCACGCGGTTCTGGATCTTCTTGACGGGGGAGTGCATGCGGTTGAAGAACAGGAACTTGTCCCTGTTGTTCTCGTAGAGGACGGAGAGCGCGTCGTACGCCTCCTTCAGGCAGGCGAGCGTCTCCTTCTCGTCCTCCCCCGTGACCATGACGCGCACGATCTTCGAGAAGGGCGGGAACATCATCGCCGCGCGCATGCCGATCTCGTGCTCGTAAAATCCCTCGTAGTCGTAATTTGCGGCGAACCGCAGAATGTAATTCCCGGGGTCGTACGTCTGCAGGACGACTTCGCCCTTGTTCTCGGCGCGCCCGCTCCTGCCCGCCACCTGCGTGATGAGCTGGAAGGTGCGCTCGCCGCTCCTGTAATCGGGGAAGTGCAGGCTCATGTCGGCATCGAGGATCCCGACGAGGGTGACGCCCGGGAAGTCGTGTCCCTTTGCGACCATCTGCGTGCCGACGAGGATATCCGCCTCGCGCGCGGCAAAGCGGTTCAGAATTCTGTAATGCCCCTCCTTGCCGCTCGTCGTGTCCATGTCCATGCGCAAAACGCGCGCCGACGGAAAGAGCGAGGAGAGCTCGCGCACCACCTTCTGCGTGCCCGTGCCCATGTAGGCGATATGCTTTCCCCCGCACGCGGGGCATGCCTCGGGCATTTTATACCGCGACCCGCAGTAATGGCATTTGAGGCAGTTCTCGTCGCTGTGATAGGTGAGCGCGACATCGCAGTGCTCGCATTTCAAGACGTTCCCGCAGTCGCGGCACATCACCGTCTGCGAATGCCCTCTTCGGTTGAGGAAGAGAATGGCTTGGTTCCCCTCCGCGAGGCATTCCTTGAGCCGCTCGCGAAGGAGCAGCGAGAAGGGCGTGGGATTCCCCCTCCGCACCTCCCGCCGCATGTCGACGATGCGGACTTCGGGCATCGGGCGGGCGTTGATCCGGTCGGGGAGCGAAATGAGCTCGAACTCCCCCGCCTCGGCGCGGCGGTACGTCTCGACGGAGGGCGTCGCGCTCCCGAGGACGACCTTGCACCCGTTGTGCCTTGCGCGGAGCAGGGCGATATCGAAGGTGTTGTAGCGGGGGGAGCTCTCCGAGGAATAGCTCCCGTCGTGCTCCTCGTCGATGACGATGATGCCGATGTTCTCGAGCGGGGCGAACACGGCGGAGCGCGCCCCGACGGCGATGTGCGCATCCCCCTCGCGGAGCCGCCGCCACTCGTCGTACCGCTCCCCCGCGGAGAGCCCGCTGTGCAGAATGGCGGCTTCCCCGCCGAACCGCGCGCGGAGCTGCGTGAACATCTGCGGCGTGAGCGAAATTTCGGGGACGAGGAAGATGGCGGACTTGCCCTTCTCCAGCTCCGAGGCGATGAGGGAGAGGTAGATCTCCGTCTTGCCGCTGCCCGTCACCCCGTGAAGGAGCGTCACCGTCTTATCCGTCGTTTGGATGCGGCGCACCGCCTCGCTTTGGGCGGGCGTCAGGATGTGCTCTTCCTGCTCGGCGCGCTTTCCGCCGTAGGGGTCGCGCATCCGCCTCTTTTTTTCGGGGACAACGAGCCCGCGCTTTATCAGCGCGTTCACCGCCGCGCCGAACCGCTTGCGGAGTTCGGACGTCTCCTGCTCGCCGTTCTCCGATAAAAATTCGGCGAGGGCGCGCTGCGCTTTTGCCTTGGGCGGAACTTCCGCGGGATCGCCGACGAGTTTTGCGTACGTCTTGTAGACTTCGCTCACCTTGCCCGTGCGCATCTCGGCGGGCAGAAAGAGCCGAAGGGAGAGCGCGAGCGGCACTCGGTAGCGGGCGGCGATCTTCTGCGCGAGCGAGAGACATTCGGGATTGAGAGCGGGAAATTGATCGAGCGCGCGGTAGATATTTTTGAGTTTTTCGGGCGGAACGTCCGTCGCGGATTTGACGCGTATGACAAAGCCCGCCGCCGTGCCCTTTCCGAACGGGACGGCGACGCGCATTCCCGCGACGATACCTTCGCCGCACGCGTAATCGAAGATTTTATCGACGTCGCTGTGGGCGATGTCCACGATGACTTCGGCGAACATTTCCGACCTCGCGGCGCACGGAGCGCCGCAGACGAAAAGCAGCCCCGAGGCGGGGCGGCTTTTCAGTCTCTTGCGACTTTGACCTTGCCGTTCATCACTTCCTGACAGGCGAGGACGATCTCCTTCTGCTTGCCGGGGAGTTCGGTCGCTCCCGTCGACTGCATCTGTTCGATGATCTGGCGGGTACGCTTTGCGATGACGACGCAGAGTTCATACCGGCTGATCGGCTGTTCCTCCGACCCGAGCTTTCTCACGAGTGCGTCTACCGAGGGTTCGTTTATCATGATTCTGCCTCCTGTTCCGATGATCTTTCGCATTCGCGGCGGATGATGCCGCGAAGTTCTTCGAGCGCCCGTTCGAGGTCGTCGTTGACGACGACATAGTCGTAGAGCGGGCTCTGTTCGAGTTCATATCTTGCGCGCCGCAGGCGAAGGGCGAGCGCCTCGTCCCCCTCCGACCCCCTTCCCGCGAGCCGGCTTTTGAGCTCCTCCAAGGAGGGCGGCGCGATCATGATGAGAAGGGTCTCGGGGAGGAGCCGCTTGGCGTTGAGCCCGCCGACGACGTCGATCTCCATGATGACCGACTTCTCCTTGAGGAGCCGCTCCACAAAGGAGCGGGGCGTCCCGTAAAAGCTGCCGAAGTGCTCGTCGTATTCGAGGAAGTCGTTCTCCTCGATGCGGGAGCGGAATTCGCGCTCGGTGATGAAGAAATAGTTCTTGCCGTTCTCCTCGCCCTCGCGCGGGCGGCGGGTGGTGCAGGAGACCGACTTCGTGAGGGTATCGTCCTCCTCGAGGAGGCGGCTCACGAGCGTCCCCTTTCCGACGCCGGACGGACCCGAGATGACAATGGGAAGATGTTTCATCGCTACTCCAGATTCTGGATCTGCTCGCGCACCTTCTCGATCTCATTCTTCATCTCGAGGGCGGCGGCGGTCACCTCTTTGTCGTTGGACTTGCTGCACACGGTGTTGCATTCGCGGTTGAATTCCTGAATGAGGAAGTCGAGCTTGCGCCCCACCGTCTCGCTCTCGCAGACGGAGCGGAATTCGCGGATGTGCGAGGAGAGCCGCGTGAGCTCCTCATCGATATTGTATTTGTCGGCAAAGACTGCCGCCTCGGTGAGGATACGCGTCTCGTCCACCTTGCCGCCGAGATATTCGCCGATCCGCTCGGACAGCTTCTTGCGGTATTCCTCCGCCACGGCGGGCGCGCGGGCGGCAATGCGGTCGCGGAGGGCGGAGATCTGCTCCATGCGGGCAAGAAGGTCGGCTTTGAGCCGTTCCCCCTCGGCATGGCGCATTTCCGAAAGGGCGTCGAGCGCCTCGCGGAGGGCGCCGTCGAGCGCGGCGGCGAGAACTTCGTCGGGACCGGACTGCTCCTCCGCGCGGACCACGTCGGGCAGGCGGAGAAGGACGGACGCCGTCAAGTCGTTCGGAAGGGCGGGAATGCTCCCGCACAGCTGTTCGGCGGCGGCAAAGTAGGACTTGGCGACCGCCTCGTCGACGGAGAGCACGCGGCTGCGGTCGCGCTTGTCGGTATAGCTCACGAACACGTCGAGGTGCCCGCGGGAAATTTTCTCCCGCACGAGGGCGCGGATCCGCTCCTCGGCGGCGAGAAAGATGCGCGGACTCTTGACGGCGACGTCGAGATAGCGGTTGTTGACCGACTTCACCTCGACGCGCACTTCCACGCCCTCCGCGCGGAATTCGCCCTTGCCGTATCCCGTCATGCTGTACATGGAACTGCCTCCCGTTCGCCGTTATTATATCATATCCGCGCGCGCATATCAAGTTATTTTGCGCGGAATTTTTCCGAAAGAATGAGGGCTCCCCGAGGGGAGCCCGAACGTTATGCCTTTCTGTCCTTGTTCCGAATGACCTTGCCGCCCGTGAGGAGGATCATCTTCACGGCGTCCACCGAGAAGTCGTCCGCCTCGACGGTGAGCGCCTTGTCGAGGGTGCCCCGCGCGAGGACCTTGAAGTAGGTCGCCCGCCTGTCCACCCCGGGAACGCGGGAGCGGATGTCCTCCACCGTCACGCGGTCGCCGTCCGAGAAGGTGCGGGAGAGGTCGTCCACGTTGACGATGGCGCGGCGCGTCCTGTCCGAATAGCGGACGCTCTCCTCGATGTGCTCCTTTGCGTAGGCGTCGTCGAGAAGGGTGGAAACTTCGGTAGCCTTGACTTCCTGCATGATCTCGGGCTCCCCCGAGGAGGAGACCACGCGGATGAGCTTCTTGCGGATGAGGGCTTCCGTCCTCTCATAGGGGTATTTCTTCGCGAAATCCTCCCCCACTCCCTCTTTTCTCTCCCTTCCCGCATACACTTCGGCGATGAGGTCCTTCGCGTAGCCGACCCTTCTCTCGTTCTTGATGCGGTAGAGGCAAGGGGTCTTTTCGGTGAGCGGCGCGTCGGAGACGTCCTCCACCTTGTACTTGGTATCCGCATAGCGGGCAGGGTCGAGCGCGAACAGGAGCGAGAGCACCTTGCCGCGGAATACGATGCGGACGGCGGTGTTTCTGCCGAGGCGGAAACTTTCGCCGCGCCAGCCGATCTGCCCCTTCGCGCCGTACGCGAGGAGTTCGTTTTTGAGCGCGGAATAGCGCGCCTTCGTCTCGTCATCCGACTGGATGAGCTTGGCGGTGAAGCTGCGGAGATACCTGAAATTCGCAAACGTGCGCGCGGGGACGACCACCGCCCCCTCGGGAACGTCCTGCGCCGCGGGCGCGGGCGCGGGCTGTGCCGGCTCTGCCTTCACGGGCGCGGGTTCCTCTTTGACAGGCGCGGGAGCGGGCTTCACGGGAGCGGGCTCTGCCTTCACGGGCGCGGGAGCGGGTTCCGCCTTGACGGGCTGCGAGACGGGAGATGCCGTCTCCTTCTTCACGCGGACGGGCTTGGGCGGACGGTTGGCGGGGTCGCGTTTCGGCGCGGGCATGATCTCCTTCGAGGGTTTTCTGCGGCGGAACAGGACGAATCCCGCGACCGCCCCCGTGACGACGACAATGACGGCGATGACGATGAGCGCCCATGCCCAAGACGGGAGCCCTGCCGCAAGGAGCGTGCTCCCCGCAATGTGAATGTAAACCATACTTTACCTCCGCACCGTTTTTCCGAGATGTGCTCCCGATACAGAAACTGTATCATTTTCCGCCTCGGGATACGATACAATAATTGTAATACAAGCGAACGGATTCGTCAAGAGGAAATGAAAAAAATATGCCGTGCGGCGAAAAAATCCTCCTTGACTTTTCGCGGAAACCGTTCTATAATACCCCTCGGAGGAACACTTATGTCATCGTTTCGCGACTTACGCATTGTAGACAACTTTTACCAGACCTCGTCCTTCTTCCCGATGCCGACCATTCTCGTCGGAACGGTGTCGGAGAGCGGGCAGACCAACCTCGGCTCCTATTCGCTCTGCTTCCCCTACTACATCGCGGGGAAGGAGTACTACGCGATGATCCTCGAGTGCCGCAACAGCTCGAACACGGCGCAGAACATTCTCCGCGGGAGCCGCGTCTCGCTGAACTTCATTCCCGACGACAGGAAGTATTTCCGCGAGGCGGTGCGCCTCGGCTTCCCCGGCGACACGACGGCGGAGAAGATGAAGAACTGCATCTTCACCCTCGAGAAGGGGCAGGCGGAGGGCGAACGTCCCCTCGTCGTGAAGGAGGCGTTTCAGGTGTTCGAGTGCACGTGGGACAGCTCGCTCGAGAACGCCTCCGAGGACAGGGCGGGGCGGCTCGACGGGTACGATCCCCCCTACCGCAACTTCAACGGCATCACGAGCAAGTTCGGCGCCCACTTCATTCTGAAGATCGACAAGATCCTCATCAAGGAAAAGTATTGGAATACCATCGTGAACGGCGTGAAGGCCTCGGGCTTCCCCGACGTCCCCGTCGACTACGGCTACCGCGACAGCACGAACTTCTGGTGTTCAAGCTTCAAAAAGCCGTTCGCGGAACAGATCCCCGCGAAGGAGGGCGACGTGCAGTCGGTCATCTATGCCGCAAAGCGGATCGACCCCGACGTGCAGTTCACCGACGAAGCGTGCGCGAAGCTCACGAAGATCCCCCGCGTCTTTTTGAAGGCAGCCCTATCGCAGATGGTGAAGATCGCAAAGGAGGAGGGAATTTCCCTCATCGACGAGAAGGCGCTCGACGTCATCAACGACAAGCGCCGCAAGGAAAAAAAGTAGGAAGAAAGACCGCCGCCCGAACGCTGCTGCGTTCGGGCGGCTCCCTTTTTATTTCTTCTCTTTGTTCGGCTTGTTCCGCTTCAAAATGGGCTCGTCCTCCTCCTTGGGAATGAGGAAGTCGACGCCCTCCGAATAGAATCCCCTGCCGTGCACCTCCGAGACGACGGAGATGGTCATGAATGCCTCGGGGTCGATTGCCTGCACCTTCGTCTTGAGCTTGACGATCTCGCGGTGGGAGATGACGGTGAGGAGCACGCGCGCCTCGTTGCGGAGGTACCCCGTCTCGCCGTACAGGACGGTCACGCCGCGGCTGATCTCGTTGAGGATCATCGCGCGGATCTCCTCGTGCTTTGCCGAGATGATCTGCACCTGCGTCCGCTTCATGCCGATGGGCGCGACCTTGTCGATGACGATGGACGAGACGAGCGTGATGACGATGCCATAGAGAATGCACTCCGCCGAAGGGGCGCCGATGATCTGCAGGGCGACAATTGCCATGTCGAGCACCCAGAGGGTGACCGAGACGGGCAGGTTGAAGAACTTGTGGAGAATAAGGGGCGGAATGTCCGTGCCGCCCGTGCTTGCCCCCACGCGGATGACGATCCCGATGCCGAGCCCGAAGAGCAGGGCGCCGCACATCGAGGCGAGGAATCGGTCCTCGAATACAGGCATGGGAACGAGCTTGAAGAGCGCCAAGAAGGTCGGGTAAAGGAGCGTCCCCGCCAAGGTGGACAGGGCGAACTTCTTCCCGAGAAGGACGGCTCCCAAGACGAAGAGAACGATGTTCGCGACGTAGACGGTGATGACGGCGACCCACTCCGAGATAGCGCTCGCGGGAAGAATGTGCCGCATGAAGAAGCCGATGCCCGTCGTTCCGCCCATGGCGAAGTCATACGGCTCGATGAACAGACCCGTTCCCGCCGCCGTAATGGCATTGCCCAGTACGATGATGAAGCTGTGCAGCAAAAACCGCTCGACTTGCCGCTTTGTCGGTTTGCGAAGTTTTCCTTTCTCCATGGTAACGCCTCACGTTCAAGGCATATTATACCACCGCGCGGCGCGCTTTGCAAGCGGTTTTGAAAAATTCGGGGAGAAATACGGGCGCCGCCCGAAAGCAGCGCCCGAAACGTTCAGTTGCCGCAGCCGCACGAGGGCGAAAACGGACCGAGCGCATATTGCTGCGCGTAGTACATATCGTACGACCCGCAGCCGCACCCGCCGTTGCCCGTACCGAACAGGTTGGAGATCGCCGAAGCGAGCCCGCCGCCGTTGCCGTTGCACCCGCAGCCGTTGTTATTGTTGTTACACCCGCACCCGCTGTTGCCGTTACACCCGCAGCCGCTGCTGTAGGGACAGGAATTGCACATACCATCACCTCTGCCGTAAATTGCGGAAGTTCCGCTGTTTCATCGTATGCGGCAGCGCTCCCTGCGGTGACGAAAAGGGAGCAGCGGCGCGCCGCTGCTCCCCTCCTGTTCCGTTGTTTACTTCGCGTATTCGACGCTTCGGAATTCGCGGATGACGTTGACCTTGATCTGCCCGGGATATTCGAGCTCGCTCTCGATCTTCTTTGCGATGTCCCTTGCGAGGAACACCGCCTTGGCGTCGTCCACCTGATCGGGCTTGACGATGACGCGCACCTCCCTGCCCGCCTGAATGGCATAGCTCTTTTCGACGCCCGCGAATCCCCCCGCGATCTCCTCGAGCTTTTCGAGGCGCTTGACGTAGCCCGCGCCCGTCTCCCTTCTCGCCCCGGGGCGCGCGCCCGA
>CANQAX010000058.1 GCA_947589235.1 uncultured Clostridia bacterium | reverse complement strand
CGGGGGCGGGGCAGGGACCCGCGTAGTAGATCACGGCGCCCTTCAATTCAAAGGGGAGGGGGAGTCCCTCGTCGAGCAGCCCGAAGATGCGCTTATGGGCGCAGTCGCGGGCGGTATAGATGGTCCCCGAGAGGAGCACGGCGTCGCCCGCACGGAGGGACTTGAGTTCGTCCTCGGGAATGGGAAGATGCAGCTTTTTCATAAAACCTCCCTGCCGAACCGCACGCAGTGGCATTGGATATTGACGGCGACGGGCAGCCCCGCGATGTGGGTGGGGGCGACCTCGCAGCTGACGCAGAGCGCGGTCACGGCTCCGCCGAAGCCCTGCGCGCCGATCCCGAGCGCATTGACGGCGGCAAGCGCCTCTTCCTCGATGGCGGCGACGTCCTCGCGCGGGTTGCGGGAACCCACTTCGCGCAGGAGCGCCCGCTTGGCGAGAAGGGCGCACGAGTCGAAGGAACCGCCGATCCCGACCCCGACACAGACGGGCGGGCAGGGGCGGGAACCCGCGCGCTTCACCGTATTTACGATGAAATCGATGATGCCCTTCCGTCCCTCGGCGGGGGTGAGCATGGCAAGCGCGCTCATGTTCTCGCTCCCGAATCCCTTCGGCAGGAAGGAGACGGTGACGGTATCCCCCGCGACGATGTCCACATGCAGGTGGGCAGGGGTGTTGTCGCCCGTGTTCACGCGGGTGAGGGGGTCGCAGATGCTCTTGCGGAAGTTCCCGTCGCGGTAGGCGCGGCGCACGCCGTCGTCCACCGCCTCCGAAAGGGGCGCGCCGGTGAGGGCGACCTCCTGCCCGAGCTCGATGAGCACGACGCTCATGCCCGTATCCTGACAGACGGGCATGCCCTCGCGGAGCGCGACCGTCTCGTTTTCGAGGACGGCGTCGAGCGCGAATTGCGCGGCTCCCGTCTCGCGGGAGCGGGCACGGAGCAGGGCGGCGCGGCAGCTGTCCGTGAGCGAAACGCACGCGCGGCGCGCAAGACGGTAGACGCAGTCCGAAATTTCCCGTGTAGAAAGCGTTCTCATGCCTCTATTATAGGATAATTTTGGAAAAAAGCAAAGTTTTTGTTTGGACTTTCGCGAAAATTTCTGTATAATATCGGGTATGGAGAATTCCGAGACCAAGCGCCTCCGCCCCTTCCGCGAAATGGAGGAAGCGGGGCTCTCGTTCACGCTCTGCGCCTGCCTGCCCACGCTCCTGTCCGTTGTTGTCGGGCTCATCATCGGGCAGGGCGGCGCGGGCGGCGACCTCGTCAAATATCTTTCCTTCCTGCTCCCGCAAATCTGCTTTGCCTTTGCGGCAATTCTCTTTTTCCGCCGGAGCAAGACGTCCCCCAAGGCGTGCTATGCGCCGTGCAAGTGGTACTATTTCCCGCTCGCCCTCGTCATGCAGTTCGGGCTCCTGTTCTGCCTCGGGGAGCTGAACGAATACTTCGTCGACTTTCTCGGGCTCTTCGGCTACCAAGCGAGCATGACGGAGGACATTCTTCCCTCGCTCGGGGGGTGGAACTTTTTGCCTGCGCTCCTCGTCATCGCGGTGCTCCCCGCCGTCTTTGAGGAGGCGGTGTTCCGCGGCATTCTCTCGGGCAGCATGCAAAGGGGAGGCTGGGGCACGGCTGCGACGGTGTTCCTCTCGGGCGCGCTCTTTTCGCTCTTCCACCACAACCCCGAACAGACCGTCTATCAATTTCTCTGCGGCGTGTGCTACGCCCTTCTGTACGTCCGCTCGGGGAGCGTGTTCCCCACCATGCTCGCGCACCTCTCCAACAATGCCGTCATTCTCGCAATGCAGGCGTTCGGCGGGCTGAACGCGGCGGGGGAGATCGCTCTGTCGCAGGGCGGATATATCGCGCTCGTCGTCTGTGCGGCGGTCGCGCTCGCGGGGTCCGTCCTCCCGCTCGCCCTTATCGGGCGGAAGAGGGACGAAGGGCGGGGCATGCCCGGGGGGAAGCGGCTCTTTCTCTTCGCCGCGGTGGGCATTGCGGTGTGCGCCGTGGAGTGGGTCGTCGTGCTCGTGGAGGGATTTTTGCCGTGATCAAGGTACGGATCGTCTGCGTCGGAAAACTCAAGGAGAGCTTTTGGCGGGATGCCTGCGCCGAGTACCTCAAGCGGCTCTCGCGGTTCTGCTCGGCGGAAGTCGTCGAGCTCCCCGAGCGGACAACGCCCGAGGACGAGAGCGGGGAAATTTTGCGCGCATGCAGGGGATACGTCATCGCGCTCGCCATCGAGGGGCGGGGGCGCTCCTCCGAGCAGTTCGCCTCGGAACTTTCTGCCCTCTTCGACCGAGGGGAGGAAGTCACCTTCGTCATCGGCTCGTCGTGTGGGCTCTCGGACGAGGTGAAGCGCGCCGCGCGCGACCTTCTCTCCTTCTCGGCGATGACCTTTCCGCACCAGATGATGCGACCCGTGCTCCTCGAACAGCTGTACCGCGCGTTCATGATCCGCGCGGGGGCGGAATATCACAAATAGCATGCACGCGCGCCCGCTTCTCCGCATAGACTAAACGGTGAATGTCTATGAGGAAGTGCGCGCGTTTTACCGAAGTTTTCGCGGCGAAAAGCGCATCATCGGAAGGAGCCGCCTCGGAAGAGAATTGTATGCCGTGCGCATCGGGCGGGGGGAGCCGTGCGGGATCTCGCAATACGCCATCCACGCGCGTGAGTGGGTCTGCGCCCTTCTCGCCCTCGAACATGCGCGGCGAGGGGTGCCGCGGGGGAGCGTCTGGCTCGTGCCGCTCGTCAACCCCGACGGGGCGCTCCTGTGCACGGAGGGGCTCTCAAGCGTCCCCGAGGGCGAGCGGAAAGGGCTCGCGGCGCTCAACGGCGGGGAGGACTTCTCCCTCTGGAAGGCGAACGCGGCGGGGGTGGACCTCAACGTCAACTTCGATGCCCGCTGGGGCACGGGGAAGAAGAACGTCCGCGCCCCCGCGCCCGAAAATTACATCGGCACGGCGCCCCTGTCGGAGCCCGAATCGGCGGCGCTCGCTCTGTTCACCCTCGACGTCCGCCCCGACTTCACGGTGAGCTGGCATACGAAGGGGGAAGAGATCTACTGGGCGTTCCATCAGCCCCTTGTTCGGGCGCGGCGGGATAGAATGCGGGCGCGCCTTCTCTCCCGCTCCACGGGGTATCCCCTCGCGGCGGCGCGGGGTTCTGCGGGCGGCTACAAGGATTGGTGTATCGAGGCGTTGAAGCTCTCCGCCTTCACGGTGGAGGCGGGCAGGGAATCCCTCCCGCACCCGCTCGGGCGGAAGGAGCTCGGCGACCTCCTCGTCAAAAATCTCGATGCGTTGGTGCATCTCACGGAAGGTTGGAAATGAACGAAAAATTCATGCGCGAGGCGATACGGCTCGCAAAGAGGGCGAAGGAGAGGGGGGAAGTCCCCATCGGCGCGGTCGTCGTGTTGGACGGCAAGGTCGTCGGGCGCGGATACAATCTGCGCACGAAGCTGCAGATGGCGACGGCGCACGCCGAACTCCGCGCCATCGACAGGGCGTGCAAGAAGTACGGCTCGTGGAGGCTGCCCGGGGCGGAGCTCTACGTCACGCTCGAGCCCTGCCCAATGTGCATGGGCGCGGCGCTCAACGCGAGGATCGACAAGATTTACTTCGGCGCGTACGAGCAGAAGGGAAGAAGTCTCACCCGCGAGCTCGCCGAGGCGAACCTGCTCAACCACCGCATCGAAGTCACGGGCGGCGTGATGGAGAGGGAGTGCTCGGAGGTCCTCACGTCCTTTTTCTCCGAGATGCGCGAGCGCGAAAAGAACAGAGTTTCCGAATAGAAAATCAGAGTAAAAAGGCTTATGATATGCGAAGAGGCGGGGAAGGGATCCCCGCCTCTTCATATTCCGTTCCATTAAAATTTTTGAAAAATTCGCGGCGAAAAGCGGTCGAACTCTCGGATTTTCGGCTCAAACGAAGTACTATGTCAGACATAATCGCCCATTTTGGGCGGTTTTTCAGATCAAAGTCTCGTATTCGGCGTAGAGGGCTTCGATCTCGGCTCGCACCTCTTCCTGCCGCGCGGAAACTTTTTGCACCTCTCTATAGTCGGCGGCGACCTCGACGATTCGCTCGTCCAGCTGGCGCTCTTCCTCCTCGAGAAGGGAGACGCGCGCCTCGATCTCCTTGACCCGCGCCCGCGTCCGCGCCTCCTTCGCCCGCTCTTCCCTCGAGCGGTACCCGTCGCCCCGCGGCACGGGAGAGGGCGCCGCTGCCCGCTCCGCCGCCGCCCGCTCCGTTTTTCTCTTTTCGAGAAATTGCGGGTACGTTCCCTCGAACACGGTGAGCTTCCCGTCCTCGATGCAGGCGATCTTCGTCGCGAGCGCCTCGATGAACCGGCGGTCGTGCGAGACGAAGAGAAGGGTCCCCGTGAACGCCTTCAATGCCTCCTCGAGCGATTCGCGCGCGGGCAGGTCGAGGTGGTTGGTGGGCTCGTCGAGGGCGAGGAAATTGGCGTGCCGCGATTCGAGGAGGGCGAGTTCTAATTTAGCGCGCAGTCCCCCCGAGAGCTCCTTTGTTTTCTTTTCGACGTCGCCCTCCGCGAGCCCCGCCTGCGCGAGCAGCCGCCGCGCTTCCGTCTGCGACCACAGCGTGTTGCGCGCGCGGAAGAGGTTGAGCGCCCGCTCCTCGGGGTCGAGGTCGGCGTTCTCCTGATCGTAGTAGCCGACGCGAACCTGCCGCCCGAGGGTGACGCGGCTGTCCTTGGAGAGCAAAAATTTGAGCAGGGTGGATTTCCCCGTCCCGTTGTCGCCGACGAGGGCGCACCGCTCGCCGCGCATCAGCGTGAACGAGGCGCCGCGGAGGAGCACCTTTTCCCCCGCGACAAGGTCGAAATTCTCGGCGCGGAGCACCCGCTCGTACGGTTCGGTGTCGTAGCCGAAGCGGAAGCGGGGCGGTTCGGGCGGCGGAAGAGGCTTTTCGAGGAGCTCCATGCGCTCCAAGCGATTCACGCGGGAGAGCGCGCTCTTCGCCGTCGTCGCGCGGACGAGATTGCGGTCCACGTAGTCCTGCAGCTTTGCGATCTCCTCCTGCTGGCGCTCGTACTCCCGCCGCTCGGTGAGCACGCGCTCCGCCTTCAATTCCCTGTATTTGGTGTAGTTTCCCCTGTAGGAGTACAGCTTTCCGCGCTCGAGCTCGAGCGTGCGCGAGGTGAGGCGGTCAAGGAAATAGCGGTCGTGCGAGACGACGAGGAGCGCCCCCTTGAAGGAGGAGAGGTAGTCCTCGAGCCAGAAGAGCGTCTTGATGTCGAGGTGGTTGGTGGGCTCGTCGAGGACGAGAAGGTCGGGCTCCTCCAAGAGGAGACGGCACAGCTTCAGCTTGGTCTTTTCGCCGCCGCTCATTGCGCGGACGGCGCGGTCGGCGCATTCGGCGAGTTCCATGCCGCCGAGCACCGTCGAAATTTTCCGCCCGAAGGCGTAGCTGTCCCGCGCGGCGATGCGCCGCTGCAGACTCTCGCAGCGGTCGGCGAGCACGCGCATGCGCGAACTGTCCGCCGTCGCCATCTCGCCCTGCACGGCGGCGAGCTCGTCGATGAGGCGGATGTCCTCGCGAAAGACTTCACGGAGCGATTCGCGGGCGGTCCCCGCGGCGTCGTATGTCCCGCTCTGTTCGAGGTAGCCGATGCGCGCCTTCGCGCTCCGCGTCACCCTGCCCGCGTCGGGCTCGAGTTCGCCCACGAGGAGCTTGAGGAGCGTCGTCTTGCCCTCGCCGTTTCCGCCGAGGAAGCCGACCTTTTCGCCCTCGTGCACGGAAAAGGAGACGTCCGAAAGGATTCGGTCGCCCGCGTAGGAGAATGTCACGGTTTCAAAGGAAACGAGCATAACAGAGCGCCTCCGCGCCAAATTAAGGGCATGAGAGATAGGAAGTTGCGGGTCGTCCGCCTGCTCGAGAGAAGGCTCGAGGCGGCATCGCCCGACGAATGCGCCAAGCTCACAAAGGAGCTCGTCCGCCTCAAGGACGAGTGGCTCGGCGGCTAACCGTCCCAAGAGGGGATGAAGGCGGGGTCGGCGCTCTCCCTCTCCTGCGTGTAGAGGTCGGAAAAGCCGAGCTGCACCGCATAGTCGACGGCGCGGGCATATTCGCGGTCGGTGACCGTCCGCCCGAGCTCGGGGAAATCTCCGATGTCGCCCGCAGGCGTGTATTGCCGCATGAGCGAGAGGGGCGCACCCGCGGGGAGAATGTTCTTCAAGAGGTCGAGCACCCGCTTGCTGTCCTCGGTGTGCGAGGGGAGAACGAGGTGCCGCACGGCGATGCCCCCGAGGAGCCGCCCGTCCGTTCCGAAGCGGAGGGGCTTTTTCGCCATGTAGGAAATCGCCTCGCGCGCGACTTCGGAGTAGTCCCGCCGACCCGTGTATTTCTCGGCGAGGGCGGGGTCCGCGAACTTGAAGTCGGGGAGCCAGATGTCGACGTAGGGCTCGATCTCCTCGAGCGCGGGAAGAAGCGCATACCCGCCCGAATTGTACACGACGGGAACATTCGGACGACGGAGGGAGAGCGCCTCGGCGACGAGGGGGGAGACGTGGTCGGGCGTGACGAGGTCGATGTTCTCCGCGCCCGTCTCCTCGAGGGAGAGAAAGAGCTCCGAAAGCTGCTTGGGCGTGACGTGCCTGCCCCGCTCGGCGAGCGAGATTTCGTAGTTCTGGCAGAACTTGCAGCGGAGCGAGCAGCCTGAAAAGAACACCGTTCCGCTCCGCCCGTTCGGCGAGAGGAAGGGCTCCTCATAGGGGTGAAGATAGGACTTCGCAACGACGAGATCCCGAACCCCGCACGCGCCCGCGCGCACCGTTCTGTCCGCCCCGCACCGAACGGGGCAAAGCTCGCACTTCATGGAAGAAAGTATACCATACCGCCCGATAAATTGCAACTCTTTCGCGGGAATGCCGCCCGTTTCGGGCAGCAAAGGGGGAGAGGGCAAGGTTTTTTCATGGGGAAAGGGGAAGGGGTTGACATTCCCGCAAGGACGTGTTAGAATACAAAAGAGGGAAAAAATCCCGCAAAATTCTTGGATTTTTGAGGTTTGAATAGTACTATGTCAGACATAACAGAGGAAAAATCGCCCGAAAACGGCGAAAATTTGCAAATCGTTCCCGAAGAGCGCCCCATCGCCGAAGCGAACTTTTCCATAAACGCAGCCTCGCAAAAACTGCTCCAGAGGAAGCTGTTTCTCTCCTCCGTCATCGCAATCGTCATGGGCTCCGTCCTCGTGCTCGCGTACATCGTCCTCTCCGTCTTGGGCGGGGAGACGGTCGCGGGGAGCAGCTTTTCCGTGCCCGCCGCGCTCCCGTATGTCTTGCTCCTCTTGGGCGCGCTCCCGCTTGGGTGCGGCATCGTCTTTCTCTTCCTCGCGAGAAGGAATGTCTCGATTGCCGCCCGCACGAACGCGGAAAATCACTACAGGTTTTATGGGGAGTACGTCCTCATCTCCGTGACGAGGTGCGGCGAGGACATGGGGGATGTTAAGTGCCGCTACGACAGCCTTTATAAGGTGCGCGAGAACAAGGCGTATTTTCTGCTCTATCCGACCGCCACGACCGTCTATCCCGTCTCGAAATCCGACCTCGGTCCCGCCTGCAACTCCCTCCGTGCCGTCCTGCCCATGAAAAAGTAGAATAGCAGAACTTGGATTTGCAGACCCTATTATGCGCAAAAACGGCTCATTCGAGCCGTTTTTGCGCTTTTACTTTTTCATAGCCGATGAGTTCGTCCACCGTGATATCAAAGTAGAGGGAGAGAGAGACGAGCGATTCGAGGCTCGGTTCCCGCAGCCCGTTTTCCCACAGGCTGATAATTCCCTTGCTCACGCCGATTGCCTTTGCAAGCTCCACTTGCCCGATCCCGCGCTCCCGCCGCAGGGCAAGAAGATTTTGTCTGAATTCCGTTTCCATACCGCTATTTTCTCACAAATGTAAGAAAATTAGTTGACTTCTTACAAATGTAAGAGTATAATGTGCTTATCAAGTTCATGCAGAGGAGAATTTTCTATGGACAACCTTTTAACGAATTGCGTAGAGTTCATCTCCGATACATATGGCAACCGCCCGCACAATGCCGACGGTACAATTATTTCATACACGGAAGGCGAACGAGGCACTTTGAAGGACACCGTTCAATATCACATGAACAAAGTGGAAGCACATAAAAATGAAATTCCGCAAGCGACTTATGAGCTGCTTTTGATGATCTATGAACTTGTGCTGATACAGCTTACGATCGGACAAATCTGACGGTTGCGGACGGAGAGACAAATCGCTTTGTTCGTAATTGATAAAAATCTGTAAAGGAGGTAAATACAATGAAGTACACGAAGCCTGTTGTCCTTGCGCAAAACAATCAGCAAGGCTCCTACGCTGCCGGTTGCCCTGCCGAAGGCGCCCACATTAATCATGTCTGCAAAAGATGTGAGAGAACGATGTAAGTAACAAGCCGTACGCCCGCCCGATTTTTTCGGGCGGGCGTCATCGCTACGGCATAACAAATTGCAAAAGAATAAAACAAAGGATTTTATCATGTATTACGCACTCGGAAAAGATTGCTATATCAGAAAAATCGGGAATTTCGGCTACATCAAGTCGAGCGGGCTTTTTAACGACCTTGCCTTCGACAAGAGCGGGCAGGTCTTTTTGTCTGCTCTCTCCCGTACCCCCAAATCGCTCGAACAGCTGTCCGAAGAGATAGCCTCGTCCTTCGTGGACGTTTCAAGCGATGATATTCTCCCCGACGTCAAGGAATTTTTCGATAACCTCGCGGACGACGGGTACGTCGTCTGCGGCGCGACCTTTCGGGAGACGAACGAGAAGAACGTCGGCTTCGACTATTCCGAAGTCAAGCAAATCAACTTGGAAGAGGACTACACCCCGAAAAATCTGCGTTCGGCAAACGATACGCAGGAAGTTCTCGACAAGTACTTCCGCGCCAACCCTTATTTGTCGAATTTCCAGATAGAATTAACGAGCAAATGCAACGAAAGGTGCATCCATTGCTATATTCCGCACGAGTACAAAAACTCGGATATTTCCGCCGATTTATATTACAACGTTCTCGACCAATTACAGGAGATGGGAACGCTCGGCGTGACGCTCTCGGGCGGAGAACCCATGGCGCACCCGCAGTTCAAGGAATTTCTCCTCGCGGCAAAGGAGAAGGACTTCTATGTGCACGTCCTTACCAATCTCACCCTCTTGGACGACGAAATCGTGCGCATCATGAAGAGGGGAAACGCCTGCGGCGTGCAGGTGAGTTTGTATAGCATGATCCCCGAACATCACGACGCCATCACCACCGTGAAAGGCTCCTTTGAAAAGACGAAGTCCGCCATTTTGCGGCTCATCGAGAATAACATTCCCGTGCAGATCAACTGCCCCGTGATGAAGGCGAACAGAGACGACGTCGCGGACGTCATCAAGTGGGGGCACAGCCATAAAATACGCGTCAACGTCGATTACGCCATCATGGCGGAATACGACCACCGCACGGATAATCTTGCAAACCGACTTTCCCCCGAGGAATGCCGCGCCGTCATAAAGTCCATCATCGAATGCGACGAAACCTACCGCGACGATATTGCGGACTTGGACGCCGCCGCGGTAAACAATTTCGATTACGACCCGAACGAGCCGTTCTGCGGGGTCGCCGTCAACACGGCTTGCATGGTGGCAAACGGCAACGTCTATCCCTGCCCCGGTTGGCAGAGCT
>CANQAX010000057.1 GCA_947589235.1 uncultured Clostridia bacterium | reverse complement strand
TGTCGCAGAGCACGGGATTTTCGATGTGCTGCGCCAAAATGACGTCCATATAGCGCGAGATGTCGTTCTCGGTGAAGGCAATGGTCATGTTCTGCCCGCCGATAACATAGCTCGGGCGAAGGAGCACGGGATAGCCGAGCGTCTCGGCTGCATGTATCGCCTCCTCCTTCGTCATGACGGTGAGCCCCTTCGGGCGCGCGATGTCGAACTGCTCCAAGAGCTCGTCGAAGCGCTCCCTGTCCTCCGCCATGTCCACGCTGTCGGCGCTCGTGCCGAGAATGCGGATCCCCTTCTTCGCGAGATACCCGCACAGTTTGATTGCGGTCTGCCCGCCGAAGGTGATGACGACCCCGTACGGCTTTTCGACGTCGATGACGTTCTGCACGTCCTCGGGGGTCAAGGACTCGAAGTAGAGCCTGTCCGCCGTGTCGAAGTCGGTCGAGACCGTCTCGGGATTGTTGTTGATGATGACGACCTCATAACCGAGGCGCTTCAGCGCCCAAACGCAGTGGACGGACGAATAGTCGAACTCGATGCCCTGCCCGATGCGGATGGGACCGGAGCCGATGACGATGACACGCCTCTTTTCGCTCCGCTCGACGAAGGGCTTTGCCTCGTCGTGCGCGATGTCGTCGTAGGTCGAATAGAAATAGGGCGTCTGCGCCGAGAACTCCGCGGCGCACGTATCGACCATCTTGAAGCACGCCCTGCGGTGGGACGGGAGCTTTTCGCCCGAAATGCGCGAAAGCGCCCTGTCGGGGAAGCCGAGCCGCTTGCCCTCGGCGTACTCCTCCCGCGTGAGCTTTTTGCCCGCGATCTTCCTCTCGTATTCGATGAGGTTGACGAACTTCCAGAGGAACCACTCGTCGATCTTGGTGGTCGCATACACCTCGTCTACCGAGACCCCCGCCTTGAGGGCGGCGAACACGGCAAAAAGGCGTTCGTCCGTCTGCTTCTTGATCTCCTCGCGGAGCTCGTCCGCGGACATGGCGCAAAAGCGGGGATGATTGAGGGTGTCGAGCGAGATCTCCGCGCCGCGCACCGCCTTCATGATCGCCTGCTCGAACGAGGAGCCGATCGCCATCACCTCCCCCGTCGCCTTCATGCGCGAGCCGAGCCCCCGCCCCGCGTACAGGAATTTATCGAAGGGCCACTTGGGGAGTTTGACGACGACATAGTCGATGGTGGGCTCGAAGCAGGCAAAGGTCTTGCCCGTGACGTCGTTCTTGATCTCGTCGAGGTTGTAGCCGAGCGCAATGCGCGAGGCGACCTTTGCGATGGGATAGCCCGTCGCCTTGGATGCGAGCGCCGAGGAGCGCGAGACGCGCGGATTGACTTCGATGACGGCGTACTCGAAACTGTCGGGATAGAGCGCGAACTGGCAGTTGCAGCCGCCCTCGATGCCGAGCTCGGTGATGATGTCGAGGGACGCCGTCCGCAGCATCTGATATTCCTTGTCCGAAAGGGTGACGGCGGGCGCGATGACGACGGAGTCGCCCGTATGAATGCCGACGGGGTCGACGTTCTCCATCGAGCAGACGGTGATGACGTTCCCCGCGCCGTCGCGGAGCACCTCGAACTCGATTTCCTTCCACCCGCCGATGTACTTTTCGATAAGCACCTGCGTGATGGGCGAGAGCATAAGACCGTTGTGCGAGATGAGGCGGAGCTCCTCCTCGGTGTAGGCGACCCCCCCGCCCGCGCCGCCGAGCGTGAACGCCGGGCGCACGATGACGGGATAGCCGAGTTTCTCCGCAATGGAGACGCACTCCTCCACCGTGTAGGCGATGTCGGAGGGAACGACGGGCTGCCCGATCTTTTTCATCGTCTCCTTGAAGAGTTCCCTGTCCTCCGCCCTGTCGATGGCGTCGAGCTTGGTCCCGATGAGTTTGACGCCCCATTCGTCCAAAAAGCCGCTCTTGGCGAGCTTGCAGCCGAGCGTCAAGCCCGTCTGTCCGCCGAGCGAGGCGAGGAGGCTGTCGGGGCGCTCCTTGATGATGATGCGCTTTAAGGTGTCCTCAGTCAGCGGTTCGAGATAGATCTCGTCGGCGAGCATCTTATCCGTCATGATGGTGGCGGGGTTGGAGTTGCACAGAACGACGTTGCACCCCTCGTCCTTCAAGACGCGGCATGCCTGTGTTCCCGCATAGTCGAATTCGGCTGCCTGCCCGATGACGATGGGTCCCGACCCGATGACAAGAACTTTATGGATATCGCTTCTCTTCGGCATATTATTTCTCCTTCTTCATGCGCGCGATGAAATTCTCGAACAAAAAGCTCGCGTCGTGCGGACCGCCGCACGCCTCGGGGTGGAACTGCACCGTGAAGGCATTCTGTTCGGGATAGTCCATTCCCTCGCACGTCCCGTCGTTGACGTTCACATAGGAGAGCGCGCCGCAGGGAAGGGAATCGGCGACCACTTCATAGCCGTGGTTCTGCGAGGTGATGAACACCCGCCCCGTCGCAATTTCGCGGACGGGCTGGTTGGCGCCGCGGTGCCCGTACTTCATCTTGCGCGTCTTTCCGCCCATGGCGAGGGCGAGGAGCTGATGCCCGAGGCAGATGCCGAGAATGGGCTTCTTCCCGACAAGCTTCCGAATGGTCTGAATGATCTCCGTGTTTTCGGCGGGATCCCCGGGACCGTTTGCAAGCATGATTCCGTCGGGGGCGAGCGCAAGCGCGTCCTCTGCCGACGTCTCTGCGGGCACGACGGTGACCTTGCATCCCCTTGCGACGAGCTCGCGCTCGATGTTCATCTTGGCGCCGAAGTCATAGAGGACGACGTGAAGGTCCCCGCTGCCGTAGACTTCGGTCTTGCCCGAAGTCACCGAGCGGACGGCGTCCTTCACGCGGTATTCGTTGAGTTTTTCAAAGTCCGAAAAGGGACGGAAGGTGACGGCGGCGTTCATGACGCCCGCCTCGCGCACCGTCTTGGTGAGCTCTCGCGTGTCCACCCCGTACACGGCGGGAATACCGCGCTCCTTCAAAAAGGTCGAAAGTTTTCCCTCCGAGCGGAAGTTGGAGGGCTCCTCGCACACTTCGCGGACGATATAGGCGGTCGCCCACACCTTGGCGCTCTCGAAGTCGGACGGAATGACGCCGTAGTTTCCGATGAGCGGGAAGGTCTGCGTGACGATCTGACCGTAATAGCTTGGGTCGGTGAGCGTCTCGAGGTACCCCGTCATGCCCGTCGTGAACACGAGTTCGCCGATGACGTCCCGCTCCGCGCCGAAGGAGTAACCCTCGAACACCTTGCCGTTTTGCAGTGTTACATACGCTTTTTTCTTCATGCTGTCCTCTCTTGCAACTGTCCTATCTATCGTTTGAATCCGCCTCTGCAAACCGCGGGAAGAAGCTCGCGATGTCGTCGGCGGTAAATTGCGCGTCGGAGATCTTCGAGAAGGGCGCGCGGCGGTAGAACACGAACTTGTCGCGCGAATCCTGCGTCTGGAAGGTGCCGATGTAGCGGTTCCCCTTCACCGCCATCGCGACGCACCCCCTCTTCACGTCGTAGGTGAAAGTCCTGCGGCGCGTCTTGAGGTGGACGACCTGCTCCGTCGTCTCGTAGGCGATGACGGTGCCGAGCGAGACGCGCAGCGTGTAAAACCCGTACACGACGAAGAACAGGACGCCCGCAACGGGCGTGATGATCCAGAACGCCATGACGCGGAGAAAGCAGAACACGAGGCAGATCATGAGCGCGGGGAGCGCCACGCAGCAGAATATGATGAACAGCCGCCGCACGATGTTGACGTAGCGGACGGAGCCGCCGATCTCCTTCATTTCCCCTCCTTTTCGCCGAACGTCACGCGGAACTGCGCGATGAGTTCGCCGTCCGAGACCGCCTCGCACAGCGAGACGTTCCCCTCGTCCTCGCGGAAGAGAACGAGCTCTTTGCCCGCCTTTGCCTGCTTCCCGTAGACAATTTGAAAGTCGAGCACGGGACGGGCAGAGAGCTCGTCCAAGCCGAAACAGTCGAAGAAGAAGTCGGCATAGCGCGCGTTGTTGGCGTGAAGGTAGTGGTCGCACTGCGCGGCGCGGACTTCCGTTTCATAGACCTTTCTCCCCTCGCGGACGCGCGGGAGCTTCCACGAGGGCACTTCCACCGCCTTCTCGTTGCGGTAAGGGCAGCGCTCGTGCACCTCGCGCATGGCGTCCGGCGTGAGAAGGGTAAACCGCTCCATGTCGACGAGGCACCAGCGGGAAGCGAGCGAGGCGAGGAGTTCCCCCTTTCCGTCCCATACCCTGTACTCGCGCTCGAAGATGACGTGGCGGGGCGGCATGGGCCAAGTCTCGATGACGAGGTCGTCGCCGAGGCGGACGGGACGGTTGAATTTGCAGAAGGTGTTGACCACAAGAAAGCCGAAGCCGAGCGGCTTGAGATCGTCGTACCCGAACCCAAGCTCGTCCGCGCTTCGGCAGGCGGCTTCCTGAACGAGAGAAAGGAGCGCCGAGGGAAGAATTTCGTCCTTGAAATCGAAGTCGGAATAGCGAAGAGTGAATTTGCTTTTGTGGCTGTAAGGCTCCATGGCAAAAATTATACCACGGACGGAGACGAATGTCAATCAATCGGCGGGAAATGCGGCAAATTCAGGCGGAAGAATCGGCGGCAAGGAAGGAGAGCGCGCCCCGCACGATTGCGTCCGCGAGCTTTTCGCGGTATTCCCCCGTGAGAAGGAGCGCTTCGTCCTCCCCGTTCGATAAAAATCCGCACTCGACGATGACGGAGGGATAGTCGTTGCAGTTGAGAACATAGTAATCCCCCGAGAGCGCGGAAGAGGGTTTCACGCACTCGGGCATCGAATTGAGGCTTGTCTGAATGAGGCAGGCGAGCGTGTGCGACTTCTCGGAATCGGCACGGAAAAAGACCTGTGCGCCGCGTCGTTCCCGCGAAGAGAAGAAATTCTGATGCACCGAGAGGACGAGCGCGGGCGCGCTCTCGTGTATGATCCTTGCCCGCTCGCGCATGTCCCTCTTCTTGTATCCGGTCGTCGCGGCGCCGTACAGCCCCGCCTCCGTCGGTCTCGTCTGCACGACGCGGAACCCCGCCTCCTCGAATTTTCCCTGCAGAATGCGGGTCATGGCGAGGTTGATGTCGCTCTCCTTCACGCCCGAGTTGATGCCGACGACCCCGCCGTCCACGCCGCCGTGCCCCGCATCGAGGACGACGGTGAGCCGCTGCGCCTCGGACGCCGTGCGGGAGAGCGCATAGAAGCAGATTCCGAAGGTGACGGCGACCGAAAGAACGATTCCCGCCGCGGCAAGGAGCACCCGATGCCGATAAAAAAAGCTCATACGCTATTGTATGAGCCTTTTCTTGCCGTCATGAGCGGCTGTTTTCAGCTGTTTTCGATGGCGTCGTAGACGGCTTGCGGGACGGTGACCGTCGTAGTATTGTAGTCGCGGTATCCCACTTCAATCCAATAGCCCTCTTCCGCCGTCGTCGTGGAAGACACGCCGTTCTCCGAAAAGACGACAAACATGATATCCCCGTTGAGCGTAAAGACCCAGCGGTCATTCTCCTCGTCATACCGATACATTTTCTCCAGCATTCTGACGCTATCGAGGGAAGAGAGCGAATCTATATAATCATCGCACTCCGATTCCCATTTGGCTTGATCTTCTTCGACAACGCTATATCTGTCGGAGTTGCTGCCTTCCGATACGCTGTAATAAACGTCATCTTTGAGAATCAAATAGCTCGAACTTTGGGAAATATCGGTCTTTTGGGTGGTGGAATTATATACCTCGGTATAGAACTCCTCGCAAAGGCAACGGTTGACGAAGTCGATATACACGGTATGCACGGTCTTCTCCCATCTCTTGTTCACATCGGCTTCGCTCTTGTCGAAATCGGGATAATGAGCCGTACGATAGGTAACGCTGTTGGCATTTTGGAAATCCTTGGAAAACATCTCCCAATTTGCTTCGGGCGTTTCGTCCTTGTCCTTGTCCTTTCCATTGCTTTCACCGCAGGCGGCGAAGAGGGAAACGGAGCAGAGCAACATTGCCGCGGCAAGCGCTGCAAACTTGAATTTTTTCATGGGAACCTCCGAATATTTTTTCTGCTTTCTATTATAATCAACTTCGACTTTTTGTCAAGTTATTGAAAGAATGTTCTCAAAAAATCAAAAAAATCGGCTCCGAAGTTTCTCGGAACCGATTTCGATTTTTTATTTTCGTTCTGCGCGAAGGTCCTCGTCGATGGAGCGGGCGGCGCGTTTTCCCGCCCCCATTGCCATAATTACGGTCGCGGAGCCCGTCACCGAGTCGCCGCCCGCATACACACGGGGAAGGTTGGTCCTGCCCGTCTCGTCGGCGAAAACTTCCCCGTGCGGACCCGTCCTTAATCCCTCCGCGGCGGTGCGCACGAGCGGATTGGGCGACGTTCCGAGCGCCATGATGACGACGTCGGCATCGAGGTCAAATTCGCTTCCCTCCTTGACGACGGGGCGGCGCCTGCCGCTCGCGTCCGGCTCTTCCAACGTCATCTCGACGCAGCGGAGCCCCACCGCAGTGCCGCTTTCCGTGAGAACTTCGACGGGATTGGTGAGGAAGCGGAACAAAATCCCCTCTTCCTCGGCGTGTTCGACCTCTTCCCGCCGTGCGGGGAGTTCCTCGCGCGAGCGGCGGTAGACGACGGTGACCGTCTCGGAGCCGAGCCGCACGGCACACCGCGCCGCGTCCATTGCGACATTTCCCCCGCCGACGACTGCCACATGCCTGCCGCGGTAGACGGGCGTCTCGCTGTCCGCCTCGTACGCCTTCATGAGGTTGACCCGCGTGAGGTATTCGTTTGCCGAGAACACCCCCTTCGCGTTCTCCCCGGGGATCCCCATGAAGCGGGGAAGCCCCGCGCCCGTGCCCAAGAACACGGCGTCGAAGCCTTCGCGGAAGAGGTCGTCCGCGGTCATCGTCTTGCCGACAATGCAGTCGAGCTCGAATTTCACGCCGAGGGAGCGCAGATTTTCCGTCTCGCGGCGGACAATTTCCTTGGGCAGGCGGAATTCGGGAATGCCGTACACGAGCACGCCGCCCGCGACGTGCAGTGCCTCGAACACGACGACTTCATAGCCGAGTTTTACAAGGTCGCCCGCACAGGCGAGCCCCGCGGGACCGGAGCCCACGACGGCGACGCGCTTTCCGTTCGGCGCCGCCTTGACGGGTCCCGCGCTCTCCTTGCAATTGTCCGCGACGAAGCGCTCGAGCCGACCGATTGCGACCGGCTCCCCCTTCACCCCGCGGGTACAGCGCATTTCGCACTGCCGCTCCTGCGGGCATACCCTGCCGCAGACGGCGGGAAGAGAGGACGTCTCGCGGATGACGCGGTACGCCTCGTTGAAGTTCCCCTCGGCGGCGAGGGAAACAAAGGAAGGAATGTCGACGTTGACGGGACAGCCGTTGACGCAGGGGCGGTTCTTGCAGTGCAGGCAGCGCTGTGCCTCGGCGATTGCGGTCGCTTCGTCATACCCCGTCGCGACTTCCGAAAAACTTTGAATGCGCTCGCGGGGAGAGAGCGTCGGCATCGGATGACGACCCGTCATGATTTCGCCTCCTTGCGAAAGAGATTGCAGTGACGCTCGCGCGCCTCCGCCTCGAATGCGGTATAGGTGCGGGAGCGCAAGATCGCCTCGTCGAAGTCGATGAGGTGGGCGTCGAAGTCGGGTCCGTCGACGCAGGCGAACTTCATCACGCCCCCCACCGTGACGCGGCAGCAGCCGCACATGCCCGTTCCGTCGAGCATGATGGGATTCATGCTCGCTATCGTCTTGATGCCGTACGGCTTTGTCGTCTGCGCGACGAATTTCATCATCACGAGCGGACCGATTGTGATGACCGCGTCGAACTTCTCGCCGCTTTCGAGAAGGGAAGAGAGCGGAAGGCAGACGTTGCCCTTCTCTCCTGCGCTACCGTCGTCGGTGACGAGGAAGAGGCGGGCGGAACACCGCTCGAAGTCCTCTTGCAAAATGATGAGGTCGCGGCTCCGAAAACCGATGACGGACGTGACGCGGGCGCCTTTTTCCGAGAGCGCACAGGCGACGGGGAGCGCGATGGCACAGCCGACGCCGCCCCCCACGACGATGACGTTCCGCATGCCCGCAAGGTCGGTGGGATTGCCGAGCGGTCCTACGGCGTCGGACAAGCAGTCCCCCTCTTTCTTTTCGGCAAGCGACATCGTCGAGGCGCCGACGACCTGATAGATGACGTCGAAGGTGCCGCGCTCCCTGTGGCATTCGGCGACGGTGAGCGGAATGCGCTCGGAGCGCTCGTCCGCCCGAAGGATGACGAACTGACCCGCTTCCGCCCGCTCGGCAATGCGGGGAGATTCGATCTCCATGCGGTAAACCGTGGGATTGAGCGCCCGATTGGAAATGACGCGAACCATATTTCCCTCCACTACCTTCTATCATTATAGCGAATTTCGGGCGTTTTGTCAAATGTACGCCGTTTTTTTCGCCCGATTATGACAATTTTCTTGACAATCTCCGCCGTTTACGGTATAATCCATAGTACAAAACCAAATATTGGAGAAAAATCAATGGCGAAAGTAAAGATCGTCACCGATTCCAACAGCGGCATCACGCAGTCCGAGGCGAAAGAACTGGGAATCTCCGTCCTCCCGATGCCCTTCTTGATCGATGGCAACGAGTACTTTGAGGACATCAACCTCACGCAGGAAGAATTTTACGCGCACCTGAAGGGGGACGCTGCCGTTTCCACCTCGCAGCCCGCCGTAGGCAACGTCACAGAGCTTTGGGATTCCCTCCTTGCGGACGGGAGCGAGATCGTGCATATCCCCATGTCGAGCGGGCTCTCCGAGAGCTGTCACACCGCCGAGGGGCTCGCAAAGGAGTACGGCGGACGGGTGCAGGTCGTCGACAACCAGCGCATCTCCATCACGCAGAAGGAGAGCGTTTACGACGCCATCAAGCTCGCCGAACAGGGCAGGAGCGCCGCGGAGATCAAGGATTATCTTCTCCGCACCAAGTTCGACAGCAGCATCTATATCTCGCTCGACACCCTCAAGTACCTCAAGAAGGGCGGAAGGCTCACCCCCGCGGCGGCGCTCATCGGGACCATTCTCAAAATCAAGCCCGTCCTTCAGATCCAAGGCGAAAAGCTCGACGCATTCAAGAAGGTGCAGACCCTCAAGAAGGCGAAGGAAGTGATGATCGCGGCGCTTCGGAGCGACTTCGAGACCCGCTTCAAGAAGCTCGTCGAAAACGGCGAGATGGTCATTTCCATTGCGCACACGGCGAACGACGCCGAGGCGGAGATTTTCAAGGGCGAACTTGCGGCGGCGTTCCCGAACGTCCCCATTCACTTCTGCGATCCCCTCTCCCTCTCCGTCTCCTGCCATATCGGTCCGGGCGCGCTCGCCTGCGGCTGCACGAGATATTTCAAGTAATCCGTGGAATAAGCGAAACGGTCGCCGCGGCGACCGTTTTTTCTATTCTTCGAGCATCTGCATGAGGCGCGGAAGGTCGGACGGGGTGACGAGGTTCACGATTCTGTCCCCCGCCGAGCCCGAAGGCGTTACGATGACGGCGAGGAGTTTTCTGTTCTCGGAGAAGGCGTCCACCGCGCTCTGGACGGTGTCCTTCACCGAGAGGACGCGGTAAAACCGCTGCATGTCCTCCTCGCGGAGGAGCTCCCCGCACGGGCGAGCGAAAAATTCCCCGACGTCCTCCCCCCGTTCGAGCGTTTCGCCGAGCTCGCGCA
>CANQAX010000056.1 GCA_947589235.1 uncultured Clostridia bacterium | reverse complement strand
CGCGCCTTCCGCGCTCCTGTCGCGGCGCGTTCACAGCCCACTGGGCTGCTGAACATGGTGCGCCGCTCCACCCCTCCACTGGAGAGGGCATAACACAAGCGAACCGCAAGTGACTGTCATTTCGACGAAACGTAGCGGCGCACGAGCTACACGGGCTGTCATTTCGAGCGGAGCGGAATAGCGCATGAGCAATTGGCGAATGCGCTACGGAGCGAAGTCGAGAAATCTATGCTGAATAATGCAGAAATCGGTTGTGATAATAAGGTTGAGATGTCTCGATTACGCTACGCTCCGCTCGACATGACACTATTGTATGGCGGGTTGGAACACGGCGTCCCTCCCCTATCCATAACAAACAGCGCCCCACGGCGGAGCCGCGGGGCGCACAACCCATGTCATTGGTCTATCAGAATTGCTATCCCTGACCTGTCGGAATCATCGCGCAATCAGAAATACGTCACTGTTCCGTCGGGCGCAACCGTCCCGTCCGTACACGTAACAACGGGGGTATCGTGTATTGTATCCACCCAATAAATATTTTGCGTGCACCCCTGCCATTGCGCGACCGTTCCAAGAAAGTTGATTTCCTGCAAATAACACTCGTCGAGTGCTGCAATCGAAACCTCGGACAAGTTTGTCCCTATCGTCACACTTTGGATACAGCCTGAGGTACCGACATATCCGATTCCCGAAAAAATATATGTTCCAATCGAAGTCACGCCGCTCATATCGACGGTTCTCAAGTTTTGACACCATAAAAACGCATAATCGCCGACCGAAGTCACCCGATCCATCTTGATGGTTGCAAGATTTTGGCATTGTGAAAACGCAGAATCACCGATTGAAGCCGCACCCTTGATTGTTACACTTGTGAGCTGTCTGCAATAATAGAACGCATAGTCCCCGATTTCGGTCACGCTGTCGGGAATCGAAACGCTCTTGACTTCGCATCTATAGAAAGCAGCATCATCAATTGATTTTGTGCCGTCCGCTATGGTGCCCGTCTCCTTCTTATAGGGAAAGGCAATCAGGTGCTTCCCGGTCTTTCCGTACAGGGCGCCGCCCTCGGAGTAATACACGGGGTTCCCGCTTTCCACCGAGATCTCCGATTCGACCATTCGGAACGCGCCGTCCCCGATGATCGTCATGCTTGCGGGAATCGTCACCTTGCCGACCTTCCCGGGAGATACTCCTTGTGAGAGATATCCGCCGACGTCGCCTCCCATATTCCATCTTCCTGTGAGATCGGGGACATATCCGATCGCGCCGTCCGCCGCCATTCTCGTTCCCTTCTTGATGACAAGATCGCCCTCAAAGCTCTCCTTGACGCGGATGAGCACATTGTCGAGATAGAGTACGCCGTTCTCCGAAAAACTGTCCTCGTTGTAGAGCGCCGTATCGAAAAAGGCATACGGTCCGATGACCCGAACGGATTCGGGAATATTGATTTTGGTCACGCTTGGACACGAATCGAACGCACGCGTTCCGATGATCTCCAACCCCTCGGGCAGGCGGATCTCGGTCACGGAGCGATATTTAACGGGTCCGGGCACCAGAAGTCCAAATTCATCATACGTTAAGGGGTTCAAATAAAACACACTGTCCGCAAGTCCGCGCGTCCCATCCTTGACCGTGATCACCGATCTGTCGTCATCCTTCACCGCCACGAGGAATCCGTCGACATAGAGGCACCCGTCCTCCCAATTCGACTCGTCCTTGTAATAGGCAGAACCGCTCCCGAGACTTGATACATGCTTGACGTCCTCGCTCGTGATCTTCACGGATTCGAGATTGGGGCAGCTACTCATGACCGAGAGATCAACATATTCGACGCCGTCGGCGAATTCGATCTCCCGAACCGAATTCTCCGTCATAACACCAAACGTATTATAAGAAAATGAACTCTTACTATGAGAGACAATGCGTTGAAGACTCTCACAACCCGAAATAAAATAATTCATGATATTCACGTTTCTCGAGATCTCAATGCTCGTCAGATTGCTGCATTCGGCAAATGCGCCCGATCCGACCTCGGTCAGGCTGTCGGAGAGGACAACCGAGGTGATCGTTTCGCATCCACGGAATGCATCATAGTCGATCTTTCTCACAAATTTCCCCTGATAGCCGCACGGGATCACGATGTCGCCGCTCGCCGAACCGATCCCCGTCACGACGTACGCGCCGCCCCGAAGTTCGTATTCGAGCCCATCGGTGCAGTTCCAGACCTCGCCGCAGCCGGAACACTTGTTGTCCACCGTGTAGGTGTGAACGTGCTTCCCCTCATTTTCGTCCGCGGTCTCGTCATCCCCGCCGCATGCCGCCAAACCGAGGCACAGGCAGAGAGCGGAGACAAGGGCGAAAAGAGCCGTCAAGAATCGCTTCATTTCACTTCTCCCTCTTGTTTTGATTTGCGGGCAAAAAATAAGGACGCTCCACATTGGGAACGCCCGCATGGTGTATCCCGATGTGTTGCGCCACAATAGATTTTTCCAATAATTTTGACGTTTGGAAAAAAAGGATACAACAAATGCCTATTGTAGCCAAACGTCAAGTTTCTATTCTATTGTAGCGCGATTTCAGTATATCACGGTTGCGGAAAAATTGCAAGGATTTCCCGAAAAATGTCCCGAATTCCGCAGAATTTTCAATTGAGAGAGTTTCTTGTAGGGGGAGAAGGGACGGCAAAGAGCAGCAACCTCATTCCGCCCCGCCGTAAGGCGGCACGAGCCATAGGCGAAGTATGCTCCGCAAGGAGCCGAGCGAATCTTATGCTCACAGATACGCTCGCCCCTTCGGGGCTCGGTATGAGGTGCCCCTACCCCCTCCGATGGATGGGGCATAACGCAAGCGAATCACAGGTGACTGTCATTTCGAGCGGAGCGGAGTAGCGCACGGAGCTGTGGGCGAAGTAACGGAGCGGAGTAGCGCACGGAGCTGTGGGCGACGTGCGCTACAAAGCGAAGTCGAGAAATCTATGCTCAATAACGTAGAAATCGGTTGTGATAATAAGGTTGAGATGTCTCGACTACGCTCGACATGACACTATTGTACGGCGGGACGGAGTACGGCGCCCCTCCCCCCTACCCCCCTCCCCGTTTGCGGGGAGGGGGGTAGGGGGGAGGGGCGAATCTTGCCGACATGTTATTCGCACCCACCCCCGCCCTTACGGGCACCCCCTCCAATGGAGGGGGCATGTATACCTCATACCGCCCCGTTTGCAAGAAGGGGGAAGGCTTACTTTACAACTTCCAAATAGAAGCTGACCGGGCGGAAGCCGTCGTTACAGGAGATCATGGCGGAATGCGGGTCCTTCATCCACCCGCCGAAGAAATCTCCGCCGCCCGAAGAAAGTTCCTTCACGAATTGCTCCATGCTCTCCCACGCGCTTTCGCAGAGCCCCGCGGGCTTTTCGCCGTTCTCCGAGACGAAAACCTGCCCGATCTCCATGCCGCACGCGTTCTCCATGGGGCGCTCGTACCGCTCCATGAGGTCGGGATATTCGCTCTTTCTCATTGCCGTGATCTTCACCTTCATGCCGCAAGTATAGCATATTTTTTTGCGCGGGTCAATCCGATGTTTGACTTTTTGCGCGCATGCGCATATAATGATGTGCGTGAAACATTCGGCTAACAAGTGGCTCGGGATCGGCTTTATCCTCGGCGCGGCGCTCTGCTTTGCGGGCATGAATCTCTTCGTCAACCTTGCGGGGGATCTCCCCGTCATGCAGAAGGTGTTCTTCCGCAACTCCCTCACCGTCGTCGTCGTGTTCTTTCTCCTTCTCGCCGACAAGAAGAAGTTCCGAATCGAGAGCAAGTCCTCCCTTCTCTTCCTCTTTCTGCGCGCGGGATTCGGGTTTTTGGGGGTCATTCTCAACTTTTACGCCATCGACCGAATCGGAAGCATCTCCGACGCCTCCATTCTCAACAAGCTCTCCCCCTTCTTCGCCATCCTCTTCTCCGTCTTTCTCCTCCGCGAGAAGCCGACGATCCCCGAGATCATCTTCGTCCTTCTCGCCTTTGCGGGCGCGCTGTGCGTGGTGGACCCCGCCTTCGACATGCGCGTCCTTCCCGCGCTCTCGGGATTCGCGAGCGGCGCCTGTGCGGGTTTCGCCTACACCTGCGTGCGCATTCTCGGGCTGAAGGGCGAGCGCGGCAATATGACGGTGTTCTTCTTCGCCGCCTTCTCGACCGTCGTCTCCCTTCCCTTCTTCATCGCGTTCTACGAGCCGATGACATGGCTGCAGCTCGTGTGGCTGCTCCTCGCGGGCGTGTGCGCGACGGGCGGGCAGTTCTTCATCACGGCGGCGTACCGCCGCGCGCCCGCCAAGGAGATCGCCGTGTTCGACTACGCGCAGGTGCTCTTCGCCGCGGTGCTCGGGTACTTCTTCCTCGAACAGGTGCCCAAGGTGCTCTCGTTCATCGGCTACGCGGTCATCATCAGCGCGGCGGTCGGAAACTGGGGATACCGCCTCGGGAAAGACAGAAAAATCCGTAAGACGACGGCTTTTCCCCTCTCGGAACGTTGATTTTTCCCTGAAAATGTGGTAAGATATTGGCAATGACGGAACAAGGACCCAACATGCCCGCTCCCGAGGAGCGGGGACCTTCCGCAGAGGAAGCTCGCAAGATGACGAAGAGGGCGGCGAACAGGGAGTTCGGCGCCCGTTACAGCGAGGCGAAGGAGAGGGACATGCAGTCCCTCGAGCGGGAGATCGAGGAGAAGAACAGCCGCGACACGGGCAAAAAGCGCCGCAACTTCTGGATCAAGACGGTGCTGATGATTTTGCTCATCGCGGGCTCCATCGCCATCATGTTCACGATGACGAGCTACCTCTCCGCCGACGGCACGAAGAGCCTTTCGGAGACCGTCCGCGGCATGAGCCCCCTCTACACCCTCCTCTTTGTCGGCACCATTCTCGTCTACATGGCGTTCGAGAGCCTGAAATATGCCTATCTCATCCGCATTCAGACGGGAAAATGGCACCTCCGCATCGCCGTCAAGACAATGTTCCTCGGGAAATACTACGACGGCATCACCCCGCTCGGCACGGGCGGACAGCCCTTCCAAATCTATTACCTGCACAAGAAGAAGATCCCCGCGGGCGTGGCGACTTCCGTCCCCCTCGTGCGGTACATCGTGAGCACCATCGTGTTCTGTCTCACGGCGGCGGCGCTCTTCATCGTGACGGCGCACCTCCGCCTGCTCGACGGCGTGGACGGGACGATCATCATGGTCGTCGCGAGCGTCTCGCTCACGCTCACCTTCATGATCCCCGTCGTCATGGTGTTCGTCTCCATCTTCCCGCGGGCGGGGAAAAAGCTCATCGTGTTCGTCGTGGGCATCTTGAGCAAGCTCCACCTCGTCAAGCACAGGTACCCCACCATGAAGAAGTACGTCTATGAGGTGGAAGAGTACCGCCAGTCGCTCAAGGCGACGTTCAGCAGCTTCTGGAAGATCATTCCCTTCGTCCTGCTCGCGCTCGCGGAGGCGATCCTCTACTCGATGATGCCCTTCTTCGCCGTGCTCGCCGTTGCGGGTCCCAACGTCGTCGAATCGCTCCCGCGGCTCTTCCTCGAGATCTGCTGCCTCACGATGGTCTCCTTCTACTCCGCCTCGATGGTCCCCACCCCGGGCAACAGCGTGGCGAGCGAGGCGATGACGACGCTCGTGTTCCTCACCGTGACGGGCATCGAGAGTGTGCTCGGCTGGGTCATTCTCCTGTGGCGGTTTGCGAACTTCTATGTGTATATCCTCTCGGGCATCGGGATCAACATCTTCGAGGTCATTCGGAGCGCCGTGCGGAACCGCAATCTCCTCCGCCGCTCGCCCGCCCCTGCCGAAGATGAAACGGGCAATGCGGAAGGAACTGCCGAGAATGAAAACGGCAATACGGAAGGCGGCGCCGAGGGCGAAATCAAGAACATTGAAGGCAGCGCGGAAAGCGGGGACGAACCCCCGAGGGAACCATAATTCCGAAACGGAAAAAAGGCGCCGCGCCCCGCAAAATTTGCGGGGCGCGGCGCCTTTTTCGGCTGATTACGGCTGAACGGGCACGACGGTCGGGACGACCTTCCCGTTGTGGAACACGAGGTAGGCGTAGCTCGGCTCCGAAAAGCTCGCGAGCGCGCCCGGGTTGACGCACAGCACGCCCTCCCTCTCCTCGATGGCGGCGCGGTGGGTGTGCCCGTACAGGGCGACCGTGCAGCCGAGCTCCCTCGCATGGGCGACGAGGCGGTCCAAGCTGCTCTTCACCCCGTAGCGGTGCCCGTGGCAGCACAGCACCGAGACCCCCTCGATGTTCAACACCTTCTCGGGCAGACCGAACGAAAAGTCGCAGTTGCCCTTCATCACATAGACGTTCGGGGCGGAAAACGGGCGCATGTCCGACGAGCCGTCGCCGAGGTGCACCACGTAGTCGTTTTCGGCAAAGATGCGGGAGAGCGCCCGAACGCCCGAGGCATGCCCGTGCGAATCGGACAGAAGGACCATCGTCTTCATAGGAGTTTTTTAAGCGCCCCGAGCGCGCGCCCGCGGTGGGAGACGGCATTCTTCTGCTCCTCGGTCGTCTCGGCAAAGGAGACGCCGAGCTCGTCCGAGAGGAACAGGCTGTCGTAGCCGAACCCGCCCGTGCCGCGCTCCTCATGTAAAATCTTCCCCTCCGCTCTGCCCTCGGCGGTGATCTCCCTTCCGTCGGGGAAAGCGAGGGCGATACAACAGGCGAAGTGGGCGCGCCGATTTTCGACCCCATTGAGGTTTTTGAGGAGCAGGGCGCGGTTTTCCCTATCCCCGCCGCCCGAATAGCGCGCGCTGTACACCCCCGGTGCGCCGTTCAGGGCGTCGACGCACAGACCCGAGTCGTCCGCGAGCGCGGGCAGCCCCGTAGCCTTGCAGACGGCGCGCGCCTTCAGAAGGGCGTTCTCGGCAAAGGTCGAGCCCGTCTCCTCGACGTCGCCGTGAAATCCCGCCTCCGCGGCGGACACGACTTCATATCCCGCAAGGATCTCGCGGAATTCCCGCAGTTTGTTTGCGTTTCCCGTCGCCGCGACGATCTTCATGCCTTCTCCTCGAGCGGGACAAAGGAGAACTTGTCGAGGTCGAACAGCCCCCTGTCGAGCACCTTCAGCTTGGGAATGACGGCGAGGGAGAGAAAGACGAGCGTCATGAACGGCTCGTAGCAATCCTTCACGCCCATCTTCCGCGCCTTTGCCGCGATCTCGCCCGTGCGGCGGACGACTTCCTCGGGCGACGCCGAACTCATGAGCCCCGCGATGTCGAGCGGGAACACGTCCTCCCCTTCCGCCGAGACGAGCGCAATGCCGCCGCCCGCCTCCTCGAGAAGGGCGACCGCCCGCGCCATCGCCGCGTCCTCATCGCCCAAGACGACGAGGTTGTGGCTGTCGTGCGCGACGGAGACGGCGAGCGCTCCGCCGTGGAATCCGTACCCCTTTACGAGCCCCATTCCGATATTTCCCGTCGCGAAGTGCCGCTCGACGACGGCGAGCTTGTTGAGGTCGGTCCCCCTGCAGTCGAGTTCGCCCTCGGGCGCGGGGACGAAGGTTTCGCCCGTGTACAGCCCGTACGGCTGGACTTCCATCGCGCGGAATTTTCCGCCGTGCCCCACCACCTTGAAGTCCTCCTTCGTCACCTTCTTCACGCGGACGGTGCTCCTCACCGCATCGGGGAGATAGCGCTCGCCGTGGGCGAAGAGCGGCTTGCCGTTTTCCGCCACGAGGACGCCGCGCTTGAACACGGCGGAGACGTTGAAGTGCTCCATGTCGTCCACGACGACCATATCCGCAAAGTAGCGGGGAGCGACCGCGCCGACGTCGCGGAGCCCGTAGCAGTCGGCGACGTTGATCGTCGTCATGGCGACGGCGTACTTCGCTTTGAGCCCCGCCTTCACGAGGCGGCGGAGGGCGTCGTCGAGGTGCCCGCGGGTGTTGAGGTCGTGCGCGTTCTTGTCGTCCGAGCACAGGATGAAGCGGCGGAAGTTGTACGCGTCGATTGCCTTGGGCGCGTCCGCGATGTTGTTGACGGAGGAGCCGCAGCGGATCTGCACGTACATGCCCCGCGCGACCTTCTCGCGGCATTCCTTCGCCGTGAGCGATTCGTGGTCGGTGAGGACGCCCGCACAGCGGTAGGCGCAGAACTCCTTGCCGCCGACCCCGGGCGCGTGCCCGTCGACGGGCTTATTCAGGTCCGCCGCCGCCTCGAGCTTTTCGAGGACGTCGTCCTCCGCGGCGAGCACGGCGGGGAAGTTCATCATTTCGCCGAGCCCGAAGAAGAGGTCGCGGCGGAGCTCGCGTGCCGTCTCCTTCCCCGTGAGGACGGCGCCGCTCGTTTCAAACGGCGTGGCGGGCACGCAGGACGGCAGTTGAAGGTAGACGTCAAGCGGATTGACGCCGCCGACGCGGAGGCGGGAGAACGCCTCCTTGACGTATTCCGCCCCCGCAATGCCGCACACGTTGACGAGCTCGTGCGGGTCTGCGACGATGGCGGAGGTGCCGCACGGGACGGACAGTGAGGCGAATGCCTCGGGCGAGAGCATGGAGCTCTCGACATGGATGTGCGCGTCGATGAATCCCGGCAGGACGGTCTTTCCCGCCGCGTCGTATACCGTCTTTCCGCGGTAGCCGCGCCCGATGGCGACGACCCTCCCCTCGGCGACGGCGACGTCGCCCCGCTCGAGTTTCCCCGTAAACACGTTGAAGATACGGGCATTCTTTATGACGAGATCGCAGGTTTCGCGCTTCATGGCGCAACGAATGAGACGTTTCATGATTTCCTCCCTTGCATGCGTCCATTATACATGAGATACGAAAAAATGTCAAGCGCGGAGAGCGCCCCGCGGCACTGCCGCGGGGCGCCCGATTCACAGTTTCTTCCGCATGCGGAGGGAGTTGCACACGGCGAGCAGCATCACACCGACGTCGCCGAGGACGGCAGCCCAGATGGGCAGGGCGAACAGCCCCGTCGCCGCGGCGAGGACGGAGACCGCCATGAGCGCCACCTTGACCGAGATGGAAAAGGCGATGTTCTCGGCGACGATGCGCCTCGTCCTCTTGGCGCCGCGGAGCGCCTTGGGGAGCGCAGAGAGCGAATCGCCCGCGAGGACAAAGTCGCTCGCCTCGATGGCGGCGTCGCTCCCGAGCCCCCCCATCGCGACGGAGACGTCGCTCGCTGCCATGACGGGGGTATCGTTGATCCCGTCCCCAACGTACAGGAGGGCGCCCTCCCGCTTCAACCGCTCCGCCGCCTCGAGCTTCCCCTCGGGGAGAAGGTCCGAATAGATGTCGTCGACGACCCCCTTCACCTGTTCGGCGCGGGCGCGGCTGTCCCCCGTGAGGACGGCGGTCCTGCGGATCCCCGCCCGCTTGAGGGAGAAGATCGCCTCCGCCGCCTCGGGACGGACGGTATCCCCGATCTCGACGCTCCCCACGAGCTTCCCTTCCTCGGCGACGTAGATGACGGCGTCGAGGCCCCGAACGGGCTCGAAGGAGACCCCCTCCTCCCGCAGAAATCTCTCGCTCCCGACGAGGACATCTTTCCCGTTCACGGTGCCGCGCAGCCCCATTCCCGCAACTTCCTCCACCTTCTCCGCAAGAAGGTCGCTCTCCCCGCGGAATGCCTGTGCGAGCGGGTGGGAGGAATCCTTCTCCAAGCAGGCGGCGAGCGCGAGGGCGCGCTCTTCCCCGTTGACGCGGGAAATGCGGAATCTTCCCTCGGTGAGGGTGCCCGTCTTGTCGAAAGCGGCGACCTTCACCTTGGCGAGGGAGTCGAGGTACACCGCCCCCTTCGCGAGCACGC
>CANQAX010000055.1 GCA_947589235.1 uncultured Clostridia bacterium | reverse complement strand
CCTTCTATTGCGGCATGGCGCGCGGATTCGATTTAGAAGCGCTCGCGTGCCTTCTCTCCTTCCGCCCGAAGCGGCACTTCACCGTCGAGGCATGCGTGCCGTACGAGGGGCACGAGGCAAGCATTCCCGCCCGCGAACGGGGCAGATACCGCGAACTTCTCGCCGCCTGCGACAGAAAGACGGTGCTCTTTCCGTCCTACCGCAACGGGTGCCTGCTCGCCCGCGACCGCTACATGGTGGACAGGAGCGACATTCTCCTTGCCTATTGCACGAAGGAGACGGGCGGCGCCGCCTATACCGTGAAGTATGCCGAATCCCGCGGCATCGAGATCCGCAAAATTTGACAAAGAAACCGCGAGAAAGAAATAGAGAAAGCTGCCCGCCGTTGGGCGATTTTTTAGTTTTGGGGGAAATTGCCTGCTTTCGCTTTTCCTTGCTGCCCCCTCCGGTGGAGGGAGTGCCCGCAAGCCTTACCCTTCTTCGGGAAGGGGAAGGTGGCACGGCGCAAACCGTGACGGATGGGGATGGGAACATATTCTACCAATCCCCATCACCGCCGTACGGCGGAGCTTCCCCCTTCGTAAGGGGGAAGCCTTAAATTAGGGGAGGGGGATGGCGTGTGTTCCGAGGACGGCATATTTTTCGTGTCATTCTGAGCGTAGCGAAGAATCCCGAAGAACGAAGTCCGAATTTTCATGTTCGGGATTCTTCACCCGCCGCAAGGGCATCAGCGGGTTCAGAATGACGCGTAGAGCAGGCAAACGGATGAAGCGACGGCTCGTGCGCCGCTACGCGTCGTCGAAATGACAGGAATCCCTGCAAATCGCCCGTGTGTTTGCCCCTCCCCCCTACCCCCTCCCCGCAAACGGGGAGGGGGTAGGGGGGAGGGGGCTCCGTCGCCGACCCCCACAAGGAGAAAGGCGCGAAAAACTTGATTTTCACTCCATATTTTCACTCCATAAACAGAATGCGTGGAAAGCATGTTTCCCCCCACAAAGAGAAGGCATAAAAAGTGTGTTTTCCGCTCCGCAAAGAGAATGAGTGGAAAGCGTGTTTCCCCCCACAAGGCGAAAGCGTGAAAAGCGTGTTTTTTCGCCCCATGTCGGCAATTTCTCCCAAAAACCGTCCCTTTGATTCCCGTATACTATCGGGAAAGGAGAGAAGTATGGCGTACGAAAAGCGCGTGTGTGTGATGAAACAGATGAAGCGCGGATTCTCCGCGGACGGGGGAACGCTCTCGGGCGTCGTCTATCTCGAGCGGCTCGGCGAGGAACTCACCGTGACCCCCCGCCTCTTGGGGCTCTCGCCCCTCCGCGACGGGCGGTATGTGCTCGTCGTCCATGTCGGGGACAGGTGCGAATGCCTCGACGTCGGCACGACGCCCGCCAAACTTTCGGGCATGCCGTCCCTGCGCGGCGGCGTCTCGGTGCTCCTGTGCTTCGTGCGGGCGGACGCGGAGCCCATCGCCTACGGTTCGTGCGGGGACGCAATTCCGCCCGAGGCGCTCCTCTCCGTCCTCACCGAGGCGAAGAAGAGGCGGCTCCCCGTCCCGCTCCCGCCCTACGAGATCCCGACGCCCGGCTCGCCCGCGCCGCTCGCCCCCGGGGTGCCCCTGCCCGGCGGCTCCCCCGAGGAGCCCGAAAACTCCTTTCGGGGAAAGGTGTATGACGACGAAGCCATCGCGGCAGCGGACTACTACGCTCGGGAATGCGATGAAAATGGGCGTGGCGAAGGCGGCGATCCGCAACAAGAAGAGGAAGGAACGGGCGGCGGCGATCCTGCTTGCGATGCGCCTGCTCCGCTCCTCCCGCGCGGCTCCCTTACATATTATAACGAGGTGCGGGAACGGCTCGAAGAAGCCATGAAGAAGTTCCCTTCGGACGGGCGGCTCAAGGGCGCCTTTCCGCATTCGGACTGGGTGAAAACGGACGGCGCGCTCCTCGGGATCGTGTATGAAGAGGGCATTCCGCGCTATCTTTGCGTCGCCGTCGAGCGGAAAGGGGAGCCGCCCGCCGACATGGGAGAGCGCGCGGTCTTTGTCCCCGCCGCCCCCTATTCGGAGGAGGGATTCTGGGTCGTCTTTCAGGACGCCGATACGGGCGAGACGGTGCAGGTGTCCATGCAGTGAAGAAAGGAAGGGTCCACGCGAAAATCGCGTGGATTTTTGTTTACTTTGCGCGGAATGTGTGGTATAATAGAAAATGAGGGGAAGCGGCGTTCCGCTCCCCGCATCGGTACAAATAGGAGGTTATCAATGGCACTTACCGAGAACAAGAAGGTACTCGACTTCGTCAAGGAGAGCGCGGAGCTCGCCTGCCCCGACCGCATCGTGTGGATCGACGGGAGCGAAGCCCAGCTCAAGGAACTTCGCGAAGAGGGCGTCCGCACGGGCGAGATGATTCGCCTCAATCAGGAAAAACTCCCCGGGTGCTACTACCACCGCACCGCGCAGAACGACGTCGCCCGCGTCGAGGACCGCACGTTCATCTGCTGCAAGAACAAGGAGGACGCAGGTCCCATCAACTATTGGATGGACCCGAAGGAAGCGTATGCGCTCTGCCGCGAGATCGCCCGCGGCAAGATGAAGGGGCGCACCATGTACGTCATTCCCTATTCGATGGGCGTCGTCGGCTCGCCCTTCTCCAAGATCGGCATCGAGGTGACGGACAGCATCTACGTCGTCCTCAACATGGCGATCATGACCCGCGTCGGCACGGCATGCTACGACTACCTCGGCAAGGACGGGGACTTCATCAAGGGCTTCCACTGCAAGTGCGACGTCGACCCCGAAAAGCGCTACATCATGCACTTCCCCGAGGACGACACCATCATCTCGGTGAACTCCGCTTACGGCGGGAACGTCCTTCTCGGCAAGAAATGCTTTGCCCTGCGCATCGCGTCCTACCTCGGCAAGAACGAGGGGTGGATGGCGGAGCACATGCTCATCTTGGGGGTCACCTTCCCCGACGGCAGAAAGAAGTACCTCGCGGCGGCATTCCCGTCCGCCTGCGGCAAGACCAACCTCGCCATGCTCATTCCGCCCAAACACTATCTCGAGAAGGGATATAAGGTGGAATGCGTCGGCGACGACATCGCTTGGATCCGCGTCGGCAAGGACGGAAGGCTGTGGGCGGTCAACCCCGAGAACGGCTTCTTCGGCGTCGCCCCCGGCACGAACGAGAAGTCCAACCCCAACGCCCTCGCGGCGACGAGGAAGGGGACCATCTTCACAAACGTCGCAATCGACCCCTCCGACAACACCGTTTGGTGGGAAGGGCTCACGAAGAAACCGCCCGAAAAGCTCATCGACTGGCTCGGCAACCCTTGGACGCCCGAGAGCGGCGTGAAGGCGGCGCACCCCAATTCGAGATTTACCGCTCCCGCCGAGAATTGCCCCTGCCTCTCGCCCGAGTTCAACTCCAAGGAAGGCGTCCCGCTCGATGCCATCGTGTTCGGCGGCAGAAGGGCGACGACGACCCCGCTCGTCTACCAGTCGCGTGACTGGAACCACGGCGTGTTCGTCGGCTCCATCATGAGTTCGGAGACGACGGCGGCGGCGACGGGCGCGGTGGGCGTTCTCCGCCATGACCCGATGGCGATGAAGCCCTTCGCGGGGTATCACATGGCGGACTACTTCGGTCACTGGATCGAGATGGGCAAGAAGATCAAGAACCCGCCCAAGATCTTCAACGTCAACTGGTTCCGTCAGGGCGAAAACGGCGAATTCCTGTGGCCCGGCTTCGGCGACAACATGCGCGTTCTCGAGTGGATCTTGAAGCGGTGCGAGGGCACCGTCGGGGCGGAGGAGACGGCAATCGGCTACGTTCCCCACGCCGACGACATCGACCTCGAAGGGCTCGACTACTCCCGCGAGACGCTCGAGAGCATCCTCTACGTCGATAAGAAGAGGTGGAGAGCGGAAGCGGACGAGATCGAGGGCTACTACAAACAGTTCGGCGACAGACTTCCCAAGGAGCTCAAGGAGAGCCTCGAGACCCTGAAAAAGAACTGCGAGAAGTAAAAAACTTGAGGAACAAGGAACCTCAAGGAAAAAGGGAACCCAACGAATGAGGCAACTCAAGGAATGAGGGAACCCAAGGAAAGAGGAAACTCAACGAACGAGAAAAAGCGCGGCTCGCCGCGCTTTTTTCATGGCAAAAATCTCCCCGAAAATAAGGAACGCCCGCGGAAAAATCCGCGGGCGCGGTAAATCGAGAGAAATGACTTTTATTTGGGGGAAAAGACATGTTTGAATCGATTTACCTGCTTCCACCCCTTTTCGGTGGAAGTTACCTCTATTATAATCGCATAATGTACGATTGTCAAGTAAAAAATCGCACATTGTACGATAATTTTAGAAAGAATTTTCGGGGAGGGGGAGATATGGAGCTGAAGGAGATCCAGCGGCGGATCAGGGAGTGCATCGCGGCGAGCGGCTTGCAGCAGAAGGAGATCGCAAAGAAAATAGGGGTGTCGGCGCAGACGGTCTCGAAGTACATGCGGAAGGACGTGTTTCCCGCGCTCGACACGTTCGCAAAGCTCTGCGCCCTTCTCGACGTGAAGTCGGACTACGTCCTCGGCATTGCGGAGTATTAAAATACAGTCAACCGATTTTTTGGCGATATTTTGTTTCTATGTAACCGGCATCGACGAAGACAACCCGAATGCCGAATTTTTTTAACACATCCTTGATTCCCCACCACTTGCTATCCGTTCCTTCCACGATGGGAGGATGTTTGGGGTGGGCATTGGCGACGGCTATGAATTTGCGGTCGGATGGGTCAAATAAAGCAAGGTCGGGATGGGAGGGATATTCCGCATATTCTCCCTTTTGCGGTCCCGGCGTCAAATGGACGAGATCTTCCGAAGGGATGTTTTGCAGATAAGAAAACAACCACTTAAAAAACCGCAAAGCGAGATTGGGCGAATTGGATTTTGCCTTTTTATAGGCGCCGACATATTCCTTGTAGATCTCGCGCGCATCGTCAATTACGATCTTTGCTTGGGGGTTGTTCATAAACCCCTTAAGAAAAGCAATACATTTTTGGGCGCACAAGAGCTGATCGTCCGGGATCTCGTCGATCGGTGTTCCTGCCAAGTAGAGAACATTTGTATCAATAATGCAGCAATTCATGAGAGGAGCTCGTCTTTTGTCTTCATCTTGATCCTTCGGATGAGAGCAATATCGGTTTGTGCAATGATGTCCCCGTCAATATCGCCGAAAAATTCCTTCGGCCAATTTCTGATTTGTCCCATGAGATCCATATCCAAATGTTCCAATGTGGCGGGTTCCGATTCGTTATTGGCGAAATAGGCACGCATTTCACCCTGTTCGAGCGTTCCCTCCGCAATTCTTCTTTGCAAGCGGCGGAGAAAATGTTCCGAATGCGATTCAATAATAAGTTGAATTTTTCTCGGCTCGCCGTCCTTTCTGCTGTGAATGGCGTCGATGATCACGTCGGCAAGACCCGCCTGCGCGCTCGGATGCAAGTGAAGCTCCGGCTGCTCCATAATAATAATCGAATTGTTCGGAGCGTAGAACAACTGGATAATGACCGGGAGAACCTGCGATATGCCGGTCCCGACATCAAGTATATCCGCCCATTCACTGTATTCCTTCACCTTGATTTTGACATCGTATTCCTGTCGGTTTTCGGCGATCCTCTCTACCTTGAAGTCGTATACAAGCCCCATCTTTTTTAACATTTTTGCCACGACTTCTCCGAACGAAATGGTGGGGGATTTCCACTTGAAGTTGTATCTGGCAGTTTTATCGTTTGTTGCGGCAAGGTAAGCGGTAACGGCAGAAGAGCCGTCCGGACCGACGCTATCGGGTTGGCTGCCGTCCCAAACATACAGACGGGATGCCTTTCTGCGGAGCGGACCGAGATAAAATACATTGCTGAATAAAAGTTCCTGCTGCAAATTCAATTCGGACAGAATGTCCGCATTTTGGAAATAGGCGACCGCCTCATCGGGGAACCCATAAAATTTATAGGGGGAGGGGAAACCCCACGGGCGCCCTAAATTGCGCGTCAAGTTATATCCCTTATCCGACACACTGTACGCGCGGGAGCCCTGCGTTGCGGATTTCGACATGGTAAGCGAAAAGGCATCCCCCGAAGCGGGGAAAACCGTATACTGCATGTTCTTTACTTCCATATTTTCCGTCTTTTCGTTGAGAGCGACTTGGCTTTCAAACGAAAGAGAAGAAATGTCGATCTTTGCCTTGGTAACGGTATTGGTTATGGTGTTAACGCGCGGCACGTCCCAATGGTATGAATATTCGATCCCCTCGGACAGCCGACTCTTGTAGACGTAATCTTTCGGGAGACCGACGTCGACGGCAGAGAGGTCGTTCCCGGAAAAAAATACGGTCTTTCGGTCAGAAGAAGAGGCGCTCTGTTTCAGCATCATAAGGAAGTGCCCGATGCTCGACTTCCCGGAACTGTTTGTACCGAAAAAGATGGTAAGGGGGGCAAGAGAAATGTTTCCCGTATCTTTCCATCCCTTGAAATTTTTGACGTGCAGAGTCTTTAACATTTTATACCTCCGATATCCTCACGTATAATATATCATTTTCATGCAACATTGTCAAGGAAGGACCGTTTTTCTTTTGTGCATTCTTTTCGGAAAAAATCAAATTTTCCGAAAAATTCCATAAAAAATAGACAAATGCTCGCGGGCATGATATAATAGGTACAGTCCAAAAAGGAGAAACGTATGTCTATCAATTTACTCACCATCATTGTGATGTTCGCGGTGGTCTTGGGGCTCGGATATGCGGCTCTCAACTTCTATCTCACGAAGAAGCTGAAAGAGGGCAACGAGCGCATGCAGCACATCGCCGCGAAGATCAGGGAAGGCGCCGGGGCGTTCATCAAGTACGAGTACAAGATCGTCGCCATCATCGGCGCATGCGTAGCCGTCGTCCTCGCGCTCTTCATCGCGTGGGAAGCGGGCGTGGCGTTCGTCATCGGCGCGGTGATGTCCGCGACGGCGGGCTTCATCGGAATGAAGATCGCGACGTATGCGAACGTGCGCGTCACCAACGCCGCGAACGAGACGCGGAGCACGGGCAAGACCTTAAAGGTCGCCTTCCGCGGCGGCTCCGTCATGGGGCTGTGCGTCGCGGGGTTTGCGCTCCTCGGCGCCATCATCGTTTACTGCTGCTTCGGCTGGGCGGGCGGAATGCTCGGCACCGAAGCCGGGGCGATGGGGCTCCGCGCCATTCAACACACCAACCCCATCACCAAGCAGGGGTATGACATCTCCATCGTCCTCTCGGGGTATGCCTTGGGCTGCTCCATCATCGCCCTCTTCAACCGCGTGGGCGGCGGCATCTACACGAAGGCTGCGGATATGGGCGCCGACCTCGTCGGAAAGACGGAAGCGCACATTCCCGAGGACGACCCCCGCAATCCCGCGACCATTGCCGACAACGTCGGCGACAACGTGGGCGATGTCGCGGGGCTCGGAGCCGACCTTCTCGAGAGCTACGTCGGCGCGATCATGTCCACCGTCATTCTCGCAATCGAGGTATTCGGGCATCAGGCGGCGTTCACGTCCGTCGCGCTCTACGAGCGCATGATGCTCTTCCCCATTCTGTTCGCGGGGATCGGGCTCATCGGTTGCGTCATCGGCATCTCCTATCCTCTCTTGAAACCCAAACTTTCGGACAATCCGCACATGGAACTCAACCTCGCCACATGGATCTCGGCGGGCGTGACCCTCGTCGGCGGGTGTCTCCTCTCCGTGTTCCTCTTCCAAGGGGAGGGGCTCGAGGCGGAACAGCTGTCGGCTGCGAAGTTCGCCATCGGTCCCGTCAGCCCTTGGGTGTGCGCGGCAGTCGGCATCATCGCGGGCATCGTCATCGGCATCATCTCCGAATACTACACGAGCTACGACTATAAGCCGACGAAGAATATCTCCAATGCGAGCAAGGAGGGCGCCGCCCTCACCATCACGCAGGGCATGGCGACGGGCATGATCTCGACCATGCTCCCCGTCGTCGTCTTGGGCGTCGCCATCTTTGCGACGTACGCCCTCGGCGGAATGTACGGCGTCGGTTGCGGCGCCATGGGCATGCTCTCCTTCGTCGCGGCGACCGTCTCCGTCGACACCTACGGTCCCATTTCGGACAACGCGGGCGGCATTGCCGAGATGAGCTTGCTCGACGAGGAAGTCAGAAACATCACCGATAAACTCGATTCCGTCGGCAACACGACCGCCGCCATCGGCAAGGGATTTGCGATTGGCTCCGCCGCGCTCGCCACGATGAGCATGATGTCGAGCTACCTCTTCGCGGGCGGGCTCGTCACCGCGGTCGAGGGCGCCTTGGACGGCAGCCTCGATATCTTCCTCAACATCATCCGCGGCGACATCATCGTCGGCGCCATCTTGGGAGCCGCCATTCCCTTCCTGTTCTCGGGCATGCTCATCAACGCCGTCGCCAAGGCGGCGCGCAAGATGGTGGAGGAAGTCCGCCGCCAGTTCCACGAGAACCCGAAGATCCTCTCGGGCGAGGAGGACCCCGACTCGACCAAGTGCGTCACCATCTCCTCGCAAGGCGCCCTGAAGCAGATGATCGTGCCCTCCGTCATCGCCATCGCCATTCCCGTCGTGTGCGGGTTTGTGTTCGGACCGGGCTTCGTCGGCGGAATTTTGATCGGTGCGACGCTCTCCGCCATCATGCTCGCAATCTACACGGGCAACGCGGGCGGCGCTTGGGATAACGCGAAGAAGTACATCGAATCGGGCGGCGTCGAGGGCGTCAAGAAGGGCGAAGAGGGGTACGATGCCGTGCACGACGCAGCCGTCGTCGGCGACACCGTGGGCGACCCCCTGAAGGACACGGTCGGACCTTCCCTCGATATCCTCATCAAAATTATGTCGACCATCTCGCTCGTGTGCGTGGTTGTGTTCCAGAACTTCAACCTCATGCACGCGACGGGGCTCGACAAACTGTTCGGCTGATACAAAACGCGCGGGGGGAGTGGACGCTCCCCCCGTTTTTTTCGGAAACACACATGAATTGGTTTGACTATTTCCTCGTCGCCTGCTTTCTCTTCTTCATCGGGAGCACGCTCGGCTGGTGCCTCGAAGTGCTCTTCCGCCGCATCTTCACCGCGAAGAAGTGGATCAACCCCGGCTTTCTCACGGGACCCTGCCTGCCGCTGTACGGATTCGGCGTGGCGGGCTTGTTCGGCATTTCCCGCATCCCCATTCACACGGGATATGCGTGGCTCGACGCGGTGCTCCTCATTCTCATCATGGGCGCCGCCATGACGCTCATCGAGTACATCGCGGGGCTCATCTTCATCAAGGGCATGAAGATCAAGCTCTGGGACTATTCCGACCGGTGGGGGAACATACAGGGCATCATCTGCCCGCTGTTTTCGCTCTTTTGGCTGATTGTCTCGGCGGCGTTCTATTTCATCATCGATACGCCCGTTCTGGAGGCGGTCACGTGGTTTGTGAGCAACATCTGGTTTGCCTTCTTCGTGGGGATCTTCTTCGGCGTGTTCTTTGTCGACCTCGGGCATTCGCTCCACCTCGCGACGCGTATCCGCGCCTTTGCGGACGAACACGGGATCGTCGTGCACTACGAAAAACTCAAGGAGACGCTGCACGACAAGCTCGCCGAGGCGAAGCAGAAGAACAGTTTCCTGTTCCCCTTCAAAAAGTTTGCCGAACTCAAGGAGGACCTCGGCGCCCGCAAGGACGCTTTCGCCGCGAAACTCAAGGGCAAATTCGCGAAAAAGAACGCGCAGAACGGCGAAATGAACGAAAAAGAGGAGAAGTAAATATTCGCCCATTTTCGTACTTGCTGTCCCCTTGAGGGCACCCGTAGGGCGTACCTTGCGTAGAAAGTGGCGCGCCGCCTTTGCGCGCCGAAAGGGGTGTAATGGCGGTGAACCGACCGAAAAAGAGGACAAGTAGTCACTCGCCCACCTTCGTCCTTTGCTGTCCCCATAAGGGCACCCGTAGGGCGTACCTTGCTGCCCCCTTGAGGGCACCCGTAGGGCGTACCTTGCGTAGGAAGTGGCGCGCCGCCTTTGCGCGCCGAAAGGGGTGTAATAGCGGGGAAAGGAAGCCTTACCCTTCC
>CANQAX010000054.1 GCA_947589235.1 uncultured Clostridia bacterium | reverse complement strand
AGCGGACGGAGCACTACCGCCGTCTGCGCGCCCGTCTCCCCAAGGGGAGGAGCATGGGCTGTACCTTCGTCAATCCGGAGGGAATTTCCGCGGGCGCGCTCATCGAGGCGTGCGGGCTCAAGGGGACGCGGATCGGCGGGGCGATCGTCTCGGAGCGCCATGCGAACTTCATCCTCAACGAGGGCGCTTCTGCAAGGGACGTCGCGCGTCTCATCGCGCACGTCAAGGCGGTCGTCTCGGAGAGGACGGGGATCGTCCTGCGCGAGGAGATCCGCAGGTTCGCCTTTCATTGACACATCGATGCGCGGCACCGCGCGAGGGGATACGCATGAAACTTACGGCAGACTACCATACCCATACCATCTATTCGGACGGGAAGAACACCGTGCTCGAAAACGCGCTCCGCGCCAAGGAGACGGGGCTCGGGGAAATCGCCATCACCGAACACGGATATTCCCACTGTTTCCGCGGCATCAAGCGGAAGGAGACGGAGAGCTGGCTCTCCGAGATCCGCACCGCATGCGAATATGCCGAACTCCCCGTCCTCGCGGGGATGGAGTGCAACATCCGCGGCGAATCGGGGCTGACCGACTTCACGCCCGATGACTACGAAAATTTCGACGTCTACCTTGCGGGGATCCACGTCGTCATCCACTACGAAAAATTTTCCGACCGCAAACTCGGATGGGGCGGGTGGTTCCGCCGCTATTTCCATGTCAAGCCATCGGCTTCCTACGTGAAGGCGACGACGCGGGCTTACATCAACACCATCATGAAACAGCCCGTCGACATCATCACGCACCTCAACTACCAGTGCTTTGCCGACGCGGCGGAGGTCGCCAAGTGCTGCCGCGACTACGGCACCTACCTCGAGATCAGCTCGAAAAAGCAGCATCTGACCGACGAAGAGCTCGCCGCATGCGCCGCGACGGGCGTCCGCTTCGTCGTCAATTCGGACGCGCATTCCGTCGACCGCATCGGGGATACCTCGCTCGCCGCGGAGCAGATCGCCCGCGTCGGGATCCCGCTCTCGCAGATCGACAACATCGAGGGGCGCTATCCCGAATTCCGCTTTGCGGAGTACAAAAAGCACATGTGACGGGGCGGTCCATGCAGAGCTTTACCCAAATCGTACAGCGCGACATCACGGGCAGCCTTCCCGCGGAGCGGAGCTGCGTCCTCTCCATGCTCGCGGCGCTCCTCTCGACGAGCGGCGCAAGGTCGGTCGGCGAGAACGGTCCGTACTTTGAATTCACCTGCGAGAGCGAGGAGGTCGCCGCCTTCATGCTCGAGCTCGTGCGGAGCGCCTTTGGCGTGACGATGACGGTGAAGGGGGCGGTCCGCGACCCCAAGAAGGGGAAGGACAAGCTCACCTTCTGCTGCGAGGGCGAGGGGACGGAGGAGCGGCTTGCCGAGATCGAGGCGCACGGGCTCTCCCGCCTTGCTGCCGACTTCCGCGCCGACTGCGCGCAGGCATACCTTGCGGGGAGCTTCTTGGGCGGCGGGAGCTGCACCCTTCCCCGCGGCGGCGTGCGGACGGGCTATCACCTCGAATTCGTCATCCGCACGTACGAGGAGGCAATTCTCTTTCTCGAACTCTTGGACCGCTTCCAGCTCATCGCGGGGGCGGTGAACCGCGGGGAGCGGGCGGTCGTCTATCTCAAGAGCCGCGAGGCGATCGGCGACTTCCTCTCCGTCGTGGGGGCGGATTCGGCGCTCCGCCGCCTCGAGAGCGTCTCCGCCGCGCGCGAGGAGAGCAACAACCGCAACCGCGTCGAAAACTGCACGGCGGGCAATGCCGACCGTGCCGCTATCGCGAGCGCGTCCCAAATCGTCGCCATCCGCGAGATGGCGGAGCGGGGGACGCTCTCCGCCCTTCCCGAACCGCTCCGCGCCGCCGCAGAGGCGCGCATGAACGCTCCCGCCCTCTCCTTGGGCGAGCTCGCGGAGACGCTCGGGATCTCCAAGAGCTGTCTCAATCACCGCCTGCGGAAACTCATGCGGATCCACGAGGAGAACGACAGATGACCGATTTCGTCCATCTCCATCTACATACCGAGTACAGTCTGCTTGACGGCGCCGTCAAAGTGGACGATCTCGTGCGCCACTGCAAGCAAAACGGGATCGACACGGTGGCGATCACCGACCACGGCAACATGTACGCCTCCCTGAAATTTGCGGAGAAGTGCAAGAAAAACGGAACAAAAGCCATCATCGGGTGCGAGTTCTACGTCGTGGACGACTACCGCGCGCACATCGACCAGCACGCCGACCACCTCATTCTCCTCGCCAAGAACAAGAAGGGGTACATCAACCTCGTCCAGCTCGATTCTCTCGCCTTCGTGGACGGGTATTACTACCGCCCGCGCATCGACTACACCGTCCTCAAGGAGCACACCGAGGGGGTCATTTGTCTTTCCGCCTGCCTTGCGGGGCGCATTCCGCGCCTTCTCATGGCGGGGGAATACGAAAAGGCGAAGGAGTTCGCCCTGTACCTCTACGGGCTCTTCGGCGAGGACTTCTATCTCGAGATCCAAGACCACGGTCTCGAGGAGCAGAAGCGCATTCTGCCCGACCTCGTGCGGATCTCGCGGGAGACGGGCATTCCGCTCGTCGCCACCAACGACGTGCATTACCTCCGCAAGGAGGACTGGGAGATGCAGGACGTCCTGATGTGCATCCAGACCAAGCGGACGCTCGACGACCCGACCCGCATGCGCATGCAGACGCACGAATTCTACATGAAGTCGGGCGACGAGATGGCGGCGCTCTTCCCCAATCTTCCCGAGGCAATCGCGAACACGCGCGTCATCGCAAATAAGGTCTCCGACACCGATACGCCCTTCGCGCTCAAGCCGAACGGCGACCCCGTCTACGACAAGTCGCTCATTCCGCTCTACACGGCGGACGACGGCACGCCCTCGCCCGAATTTTTGACGAAGCTCACGTGGGAGCGCCTTCCCACCCGCTATCCCGTCGTGACGGAGGAGATCCGCAAGCGGACGGAATACGAGCTCGACATCATCATCAAGATGGGCTTCGCCGATTACTATCTCATCGTCTGGGACTACATCAACTGGTCCCGCCTGAACGGCATTCCCGTGGGACCGGGGCGGGGATCGGGCGTCGGGAGCATCGTCGCGTACGCCATCGGTATCACCAACGTGGACCCGCTGCGGTACGACCTTCTCTTCGAGCGCTTTTTGAACCCCGAGCGCGTCTCGATGCCCGACTTCGACGTCGACTTCTGCACGGCGCGGAGGGGGGAGACCATCGAGTACGTCCGCAGGCGCTACCACCCCGAGAACGTCGCACAGATCGTCACCTTCGGTACCTTAAAGTCGCGCGCCGTCATCAAGGACGTCGGGCGGGTCATGCGCGTCCCGTATGCCGAGACCGACCGCGTGACCAAGGTCATGGACGGGAAGTCGAGCATCCGCGAGCTCCTCGGACTCAACATCGAGGGGTGCCGCAGGAAGGTGGAGGAGGCGGAACATGCCGCCGCCGAGGCGCGCGCGGAGAACGGCTCCTCGGACGAGGACAAGATGAAGCTCGCCGACCTCGAGGGCAAGCTCGACGAGGCGAAGAAGAAGCTCGCCGATCAGGAGAGCAAGCGGAACAGCGAGTTCGCCGAGATCTACGAGACGGACGAGACGCTGAAGCGGGTCATCGACATGAGCCTCAAGCTCGAGGGCATGCCCCGCAACACGTCCATGCACGCGGCGGGCGTCGTCATCTGCCGCCAGAAGATCGCCGACAACGTGCCGCTCTCGCGCAACGGCGAGGACGTCACGACGCAGTTCGACATGAAGGAAGTCGAGTCCATCGGCATGCTGAAGATGGACTTCCTCGCCCTCGCGACCCTCACCGATATCCAGAAGGCGTGCGACTACATCCTCGAGGACACGGGAAATAAAATCGAGTTCGGGCAGGAGTGCGACGATCAGGGCGCCTACGAGCTCATCGCCGAGGGGGATACCGACGCGGTGTTCCAGCTCGAGCAGGGCGGCATGAAGCGGTTCATGAAACAGCTCCGTCCCACCTGCCTCGAGGACCTCATCGCGGGCATCTCGCTCTACCGCCCCGGTCCCATGGACTTCATTCCGACCTACCTCAAAAACCGCGACGACCCCGCGCACATCAAGTATCTCACGCCTCTTCTGAAGCCCATTCTCGAAAAGACGTACGGCGTCATCATCTATCAGGAGCAGGTCATGCAGATCTTCCAGAATCTCGCGGGCTACTCCTTGGGTCAGGCGGACCTCGTCCGCCGAGCGATGGCAAAGAAGCACCTCAACGAGCTGATGGCGCAGAAGGACAAGTTCATCTACGGCGACATCGACAAGGGGGGGAACATCACGGGCTGTCAGGCACACGGGATCGCCCCCGAGATAGCCGCCGAGCTCTTCGCGCAGATGGAGAGCTTTGCCTCCTACGCCTTCAACAAGTCGCACGCGGCGGCATACGCCGTCGTCACCTACCAGACGGCTTACCTCAAGAAGTACTACCCGAAGGAATTCCTCGCGGGCGTGCTCAACAACCGCATCGACAAGATAGACGAAGTCGCGAAGTACGTCGTCTACATGAAGGAAAAGAACATCAAGGTGTATCCGCCCGACGTCAACCGCTCCAAGGCGTACTTTTCGGTGGAGGGCGACGGGCTCCGCATCGGGCTGTGCGCGCTCCGCGGCGTCGGGATCGGCGCGATGGAAGAGGTGATGAAAGAGCGCGAGGCGAACGGGAAATACCGCGACTTCCCCGACTTCCTCATGCGGTGCACCAAGTTCGTCAACAAGCGCATGGTCGAGGCGCTCATCTTCGGCGGCGCGTTCGACGGGTTCGGGAAGCGCCGCTCGCAGTTCGCCGCCGTCTATGAGGACCTCATGCGCCGCATTGCGGGCATGGACAAGCAGAAGAACAGCGCCCAGCTCTCCCTCTTCGGCGACATCATCGAGGAGCAGGCGCCCGTGGCGGACTATCCCGATATTCCCGAGTGGGACCCCGAGGATCTCCTCTCCAAGGAAAAATCGGTGCTCGGCGTGTATGTCAGCGGGCACCCGTTCGAGCGGTACGCGGCGAATTTTTCCGACTGCACCTTCCACACGGGGCTGCTCGCCGACTTCGAGGAGGACGAGGAGACGGGGGACAGGACGTATCACAGGATCAAGAGCGGCGACGAGGCGACGATGGGCGGGCTCGTCTCCTCCGTCAAGAAGATCAACACCAAGGCGGGCGCCATCATGGCGTTCGTCACGGTGGAGGACCTCTACGGGAGCGTGGAGTGCGTCGCCTTCCCGCGGGTGTACGAAAAGATCAAGCCCGCGCTCCGTCACGACGCGGTCGTCAGGCTCTCGGGGAAGATCGACATTCCGCCCGAGAAGCTCCCCGTCATCATTCTCGATTCGCTCGAAGCGTTCGAGGGGGAGAAGGCGCCCGCCGCGGAACAGAAGGAGGAGGTCCTCTGGCTCGACGCCCGCACCTTGTCGGAGGCGGACTATGCGGACTTCCTCGAAGTCCTCGCGTCCTATCCCGGGCAGATGACGGCAAAGATCCTGCGCGGAGAGAGAGGGGGCATGCGGACCGCCGTCAACTTCAGCCGCGCCCTGCAATCGGAGCTCATGCTCTTCTTGCCCGCCGAGAAGATCAAGATCAAATGAAAAAAATCACGGACAAAAAAAGAAAAACCCCTTTTCTTTTTGTTCGGAATCTGTTATAATGTGCGAGAGAAGGCAGGAGGTTGACTATGAAACGAATCGGACTTTTGACAAGCGGCGGCGACGCTCCGGGCATGAACGCTGCGATCCGCGCGGTCGTGCGGACGGCGATCTACTACGGCATGGAGGTCTACGGCATCGAGCGCGGCTACGCCGGGCTCATCGAGGACCGCATGATGCCGCTCGAAATGCGCTCCGTTTCCGACATCGTCCAGCGCGGCGGCACCAAGCTCAGAACGGCGCGGTGCCTCGAAATGCTCACCGTAGACGGGCAGAAACAGGCGGTCGCGACCCTTGAAAAGAGGGGGATCGAGGGGCTCGTCGTCATCGGCGGCGACGGCTCGTTCCGCGGGGCGAAATGCCTCACGGAGGACTACGGGATCCCCACCATCGGCATTCCCGGGACCATCGACAACGACCTCGAGTACACCGATTACACGCTCGGGTTCGATACGGCGGTCAATACCTGCAACGACGTCATCAATAAGCTGCGCGATACGATGAACTCGCACGAGCGCATCTCCGTCGTCGAGGTCATGGGCAGGCATTGCGGCGACATCGCGCTGTACGTCGGCATCACCTCGGGCGCCGAGATCATCGTCGTCCCCGAGATCGCGTACGACATGGAGGACATCGTGATGCGCATCAACCGCTCGCGCGCGAACGGCAAGCACTCCAACATCATCGTCGTCGCGGAGGGCGTGATGACGGCGGACGCCTTCGCCAAGCAGCTGCAGGAGGTGACGACGTACTCCGTCCGCGCCACCACCATCGGGCATATCCAGCGCGGTGGGTCTCCCTCGATGGCGGACCGCATGCTCGCGGCGCAGTTCGGCAACAAGGCGGTGCGGCTCCTGAAGGACGGCATCGGCAACCGCGTCGTCGGCATCCATAAGAACGAGATCATCGATATGGACATCATCGAGGCGGTCTCCATGAAGAAGAAGTTCAACTACGAACTGTACGAGACGCTGCAGATGATCTCGATGTAAGCGTTTCAACAAAAAATTTCCGTGCGGCGATTGAAAGCCGCGGCGGGAAGGAATATAATAAGGAACGAAGGCGGCAAACGCCACCGTTCCGCGCGCAAAGTCGGGCGCGCGGCAGGGGGGGGGAACAATGATTCTGACAGTCTGTTTGAGTCCGAGCGTGGACGTTACCATCGAGCTCGACTCACTCAACGTCGGCAAGGTGAACGTCGTCAAGAGCAAGACGCTCTCCTTCACCGGGAAGGCGCTCAACGTCGCGATCGGCGTGGCGCGCCTCGGGGCGGAAGCATACGCCACGGGGTTCATGTACAACGAGAACGGCGCCATGTTCGAGCGCGCGCTCGACGTCGAGGGCGTTCCGTTCACCTTCGTCTGGAACAGCGGCAGGGTCCGCGAAAACTACAAGTGCATCGACAAGCGCTCCATGCTCACCGAGATCAACGACGTGGGCGGGCAGATCGAGAGCGGGAAGCTCCTCGAGCTCTTGCAGCTCATTCAGGGGTTCTCGTCCCGCTCGGACGTCACCGTCATCTCGGGCGGATTGCCCCGCGGGGTGGATGCGAGCTACTACCGCGAGCTCTTCCGCGCGGTGGACCGCAAGTCCCTCCGCATCGCGGATACCGAGGGCGCGAAGATGTTCGCGGCGCTCGAGGCGGAGATCGACCTCGTCAAGCCCAACCTCGAGGAGCTCGAGGAGACGCTCGGCAGGGAATTCCGCGACAGGAGCGACATGCTCGCGGGCTGCAGGGAACTTCTTGACCGCGGCGCGAAGTCGGTGCTTCTCTCGCTCGGGAAGGACGGGGCGATCATCACCGACGGAACGCGCAACTATTACTGCAAGAGCATCAACGTCGCCGTCAACTCGACGGTCGGCGCGGGCGACGCGATGGTCGCCGCCGCAGCGGACCTCATGAGCCACGGGGCGGACCTTCCCGATATCCTTCGGGCGGGCGTCGCAGCGGGAACTGCCGCGGTCACCACCTTCGGCACCATCTCCTTCACCAAGAACAAGTACGAGGAGATCCTCGGCAGCCTCAACGTTACGGAGTTCTGACATGCTCGAACTTTCCGAAATCAAAGCGGACAGCGAAGTGGAAGCCATCATGGAGATGTCCGGAAAACAAATTATGGCGCTTGGCTACACCGAACATTCCCGCAGGCACGCGGGGATCGTGAGCAAGTGGTCGGGCGACATCTTGCGTGAGCTGGGGGAGAGCGAGGAGCGCGTCCGTCTCGCGGAGATCGCAGGTTATCTTCACGACATCGGCAATTGCATCAACCGCACCGACCATGCGCAGAGCGGTGCGCTCCTCGCCTATAAGATCCTCACGCGGATGGGAATGGAGCCGCGGAGCGCCGCCGAAGTCATGATGGCGATCGGCAACCACGACGAACAGTTCGGCTCGCCCGTCTCCGACATCTCGTCCGCCCTCATCATCGCCGACAAGGCGGACGTGCACAAGAGCCGCGTCAAGAAGTCCATCGAGAACGTTCTGCGCGCGAACATTCACGACAGGGTGAACCTCGCCGCCGAGCGCTCGTACATCACCGTCGACCGCGAGAAGCGCGTCATCGCCCTCAACATCGAGATCGATACGGGCATCTGCTCGGTCATGGATTACTTCGAGATCTACTTCGGAAGGATGAAGCTCTGCCGCCGCGCGGCGGAATTCATCTCGTGCAAATTCTCCCTCGTCATCAACGGCGTACCGCTTGTGTAGGACATGTTACTGTGTAACATTTTGCGCCCCGTGTTTCATGCACAAAAAATCGACAAAAACCGCCACAACCACAAGATATAGTGATTTCCGAAAAATTTTTGTCAAAATATTGTGCCAAACGCTTGACAGAAAATGTAAGATGTAGTATGATGATAGCGTCCCTTCCGCGGGGCGCTTTTTTACCCCTCGCGCGAAGTACATACATGTCAGGAGAAAGGGGAAATATGAAAATCATCAAGAGAAACGGTGCGGAAGTCCCGTTCGACATCACGAAGATCCTCAATGCGATCCGCAAGGCAAACAACGAGGTGAGCCTCGACAACCGCCTCACCGAGGAGCAGATCGAGCTCATCGCAGGCAAGGTGAAGGCGCTCTCGGGCGATCTCAACCGCGCCGTCAACGTCGAAGAGGTGCAGGACTTCGTCGAGAACCAGATCATGGACCAGAAGGCGTTCGCGGTCGCGCGCAAGTACATCACGTACCGCTATTCCCGCGCGCTCGCCCGCAAGACGAACACGACCGACGACCAGATCCTCACCCTCATCGAGTGCAACAACGAGGAAGTCAAGCAGGAGAATTCCAACAAGAATCCGACCGTCAACTCCGTCCAGCGCGACTACATGGCGGGCGAGGTCTCCAAGGACCTCACGCGGCGCATTCTTCTCCCGCGCGACATCGTCGAGGCGCATGACGAGGGGCTCATCCACTTCCACGATGCGGACTATTTCGCCCAGCACATGCACAACTGCGACCTCGTGAACCTCGAGGATATGCTCCAGAACGGGACGGTCATCTCGGGCACGTTCATCGAGAAGCCGCATTCTTTCTCCACGGCATGCAACATCGCGACGCAGATCATCGCCCAAGTCGCGTCCAACCAGTACGGCGGGCAGAGCATTTCGCTCACCCACCTTGCGCCCTTTGTCGACATCAGCCGCAAGAAGATCCGCAGCGAGGTCGCCGAGGAGCTCCGCGAAGTTGGGGTCACCGACGAGAAGCGCATCGCGAAGATTGCCGAGAAACGCCTCCGCGACGAGATCAAGCGCGGCATCCAGACCATTCAGTATCAGGTCGTCACCCTCCTCACGACGAACGGGCAGGCGCCCTTCGTCACGGTGTTCATGTACCTCGGCGAGGCGCGCAACGAGCAGGAGCGCAAGGACCTCGCGATGATCATCGAGGAGACGCTCAACCAGCGCATCCAAGGCGTGAAGAACGAGTCCGGCGTGTGGGTCACGCCCGCCTTCCCCAAGCTCATCTACGTCCTCGAGGAGGACAACGTCCGCGAGGGGAGCAAGTACTTCTACCTCACCGAGCTTGCGGCGAAGTGCACCGCGAAGCGCATGGTGCCCGACTACATCTCCGAAAAGAAAATGCTCGAGTACAAGATCGACAAGAACGGAGAGGGGCATTGCTACACCTGCATGGGCTGCCGCAGCTTCCTCACGCCCTATGTGGACGAGAACGGGAAGCCCAAGTACTACGGCAGGTTCAATCAGGGCGTCGTCACCATCAACCTCGTCGACGTCGCGCTGTCCTCGAGCGGGGACATGGAGAAGTTCTGGAAGATCTTCGACGAGCGCCTCGACCTCTGCTACCGCGCCCTCATGTATCGCCATAACCGCTTGAAGGGGACGCTGTCCGACGCCGCGCCCATTCTCTGGCAGTACGGCGCGCTCGCCCGCCTCAAGAAGGGCGAGACCATCGACAAGCTCCTCT
>CANQAX010000053.1 GCA_947589235.1 uncultured Clostridia bacterium | reverse complement strand
TCGCCGCGCTCGGACGCCTCGATGAGCCGCTCGAACTCCTCGACGGGGAACTTGCTGTCCACGGGAAGATAGACCGTCTCGCCGTCGCGGGAAGGGAGAAGGATCGCGAAGTCCACGACGGCATTCCCCATCGGGTCGAGGCGGACGTTGCGCGCGTACTGTTCGGGGGAGAGCATCTGTTCGAGGAGCGCGTCGAGCTGCGCCTCGCCCCACGTGCCGCGGAGCTTGACGTTGGTGAACACGCGGCGGATCTCGGCGACGTTCCCCGAGAGCGAGCGCATTTCGCCCACGCTCTCGTACATCTTTTCGAGCCGCTCCGAGATCCGTGCATAGCTCTCCGAGAGCTTTCCGTCGATGGAGCTCGAGAGCTTGTCGTCCACCGTGCGGCGGATGCGCTCGAGGTTCTGCGCGTTCGCGTCGACGATGTACTTGATGTCCTCGGCGAGCCTGGTCTGGATGTTCGCGAGACGGGCGTCGGTGGCGCGCGCGGTCTCGGCGGCGGCATGCGCGAGGTAGTCTGTGCGGGCGGAAATTTCCGTTTCCCGCTCCTCGATGCGGCGGAGGGGCTCCCTCCACGCGCCGTCGTCCTCCTTCCGCTTGCGGAGCAGGAGAAGGACGAGGAGCGCCGCGCACAGGGCGTTCAGACAAAGGGAAATGATGAGCAGGATCTCGGTCATGGGTGCCTCCTTTTCGGTCATTCGCCCGCAAATTGCGACTTTGCGCGGGCGAGAAGCGTTTCCTTTTTGTTTCTCGTTCCGTCCTCCGTGCAGAAAGAGAGGAGGGCGGAGAGCGCCTCGGCGGTGCGCGGCGCGGGGACGCCCGCCCGCTGCAGGTCGAGCCCGTTCACGGCGAGCTCGCCTACCGTCATCGGCACTCCTTCCCCGCGCATGCGGGAGAGGATATTCTTCCACTTTTCCACCCCGGGGGCGGGGGAGAGGTCGTCCTTGCAGGCGGAGTAGTCCGCCTGTTTGAGGGCGAACAGCTTGTCTGTCAGGGGGTAATGTTCCACGAGCTCGCGGCGGATCTTGCTCTCCCGCATGCGGAGGTCGACGTCGCGCATGTGCAGGCGGACGAGTTCCGCCGTCTCCTCGGTGAGCTTTATGGGAGCCTTGAGGCGGGTGAGGATGTCGCGGGCGATGCGGGCGCCCTCCTCGGGGTGGGCGTAAAAGTTTCCGTCGCGGAGCATGCAGAAGGGCTTCCCCACGTCGTGCAGAAGGGCGGCAAAGCGCACCTCGGGCGGGGCGTACATCGCGCAGCGCAGGCTGTGTTCGAGGACGTCGTGGTCGTGGAAGTCCCGCCGCTGCGGCATTCCGTCGCCCGCGGCGAGCTCGGGCAGGATATGTGCGAGCACGCCCGTCTCGCGGAGCAGGCACAATCCGCGGTAGGGGGAGCGGAAGTCCCCCGTCTTTTCGTCCGAGAAGAGGAGAAGGCGGAGCTCGGTGAAGATGCGCTCGGGGACGATGTCGTCGATGAGCGCGGCGTTCTCCCTCGCGCCCGCGAGGCATTCCGCATCGGGCGCAAATCCCGTCTGCGCGGCGATCCGCGCGAGCCGCATGAGGCGGAGACCGTCCTCGCCGAACACTGTCCGCGCGGGAGCGACGGTGCGGAGAATTTTCCGCCCGATGTCGTCCATTCCCCCGAGCGGGTCGCAGAATTTCCCCTTCGCGATGTCATAGTACACGGCATTCGCGCAGAAATCCCGCCTGCGCGCGTCCGCCCCGATGTCCTCGGTGAAGGAGATCTCGGCGGGGGCGTGGAGCCCGCGCTCGTAGCGGTCGGTGCGGAAGCGGGTGAACTCGAACTCGTTCTTCCCGTCTGAGAGTTTGACGGTGCCCGTGCGCGGGTAGACCGCGCGGACGGCGATCCCGCACCGCTCGGCGGCGGAGACGAGCTCGTCCTCGGGGGCGGGCGAACAGATGTCCCAATCGGGGCGGGCGGCGAGCTTCCCCGCGAGGAAATCGCGCACGCTCCCCCCCACGATATACAAAGAATGTTGACACACGTCCGCCAATTTCAACAAATTGTCGGGCAAAAAGTTCCGCATGCCGCCCTCCGATGGATTTTTTATGAAATCAGTATACCAAATTCCGAAAAAAATTGCAATTCTCGGGAAGATATTGTATAATAGTCGGGAAGAAAAGTTGCGGGGGCGCAGATGCTGCACTTGCTTGTCAATCCCAATTCCAGCCGCGGCATGGGGGAAAAGGTGCTCGCGGCGGCGGAGGAACGCCTCCGCGCGGAGCAGGTCGGATACGACGTGTTCCGCTCCTCGGCGCGCGGGGAGACGGAGCGGCACGTCCGCGCCCTCACCGAGGCGGGCGAGGGCGACCTCGTCGTCGTGGGCGGGGACGGCACATTGAACGAGGTCGTCCGCGGGCTCTTCGATCCTTCCACCGTGCGGCTCGGGCTGCTGCCTGCGGGCACGGGGAACGACTTTGCCGCCGCGGCGCACATTCCCGCGGGTGTCGCCGCGCTCGACCTCATCTTGGGCGGCGAGCCCAAATACACCGACTACCTCGAATGCGGGAACGGGTTCCGCAGCATCAACATCGCGGGGCTCGGCATCGACGTGGACATTCTCGAGCGGTGCGAGCGGAAAAAGCACGGCGGCGCCAAGAGCAAATACTTCCGCAGCCTGCTCGTCTCCCTCCTCAAATTCCGCGCCGTCGAGATGGAGGTGGAGGCGGACGGGGAGAAGTCGACGCACCGCGCCCTCCTCGCCGCGGCATGCAACGGGAATATGTTCGGCGGCGGGATCCCCATCTGCCCGCCCGCCTCGCTCGACGACGGAAAGCTCGACCTCGTCGTCGTCGACTGTCCCAACCGCATCAAGGTGCCCTACTATCTCATTCTCCTCATGAAGGGGAAGCTCCTCACCCGCTCGTTTGCCCACCATATCCCGTGCACGGAGGCGCGCATTCTGCCCCGCACGGGCGGGAACGTGCAATACGACGGCGAGCTTGCGCCCACGGGCGGGCTCGACGTGCGCGTGGTGAGCGGAAAACTCAAAGTCTATCGGAGTTGATATGGCGAATCTCTACAGGGACGTACTCGAAACCATTCCGACCGCCGCAATCGTCGTGGACGGCACGGTCCGCGTGAAATACGCGAACCGCGCCTTCCGCGCGCATTTCCGCACGGACGCCGACCGCGGCTCTCTCCGTGACGTCATCGCTTGCCCCGAGCGGGAGGGGGTGTGCGGCAAGGGGGTCAAGTGCGCCTATTGCGCCATGCGCGCGCTCTTTGCGGACGCCGTCGCGAGCGGCAAGCCCGCCTTCCGCAAGCTCATTCTCCGCCGCGACGAGGGCGACCTCGCCCTCCGAATCAAGGTCGTCCCGATGGGGAAGTACTTCCTCGGGCTCATCGACAACGCGTACGAGACCGAACTTGCCCGCGAGATGTCCTCCGCGCAGGATATCCAGCAGCGCCTTCTCCCGCCCGCAAAGAGCGGAAACGGCACCCCATATTCATTTATGTACATTCCCTGCCGCGAGATCGGCGGCGACTTGCCCGACGTCTATTCGGTCGGGGGGGACACGATGGGCGCGCTCGCCGACGTCTCGGGGAAGGGTATCTCCGCCGGCATGCTCTCGGCATTCGTCCGAGCGGGCTGGGACAGGAGCGAGCCCTCGCCCGCCCGCGCCATCTACGGGCTCAACCTCAAATTTCAGGAACTCAACCTCGACGAGCGCTCCTACGTGACGGTGGCGGCGGCGCACATCGAGGAGGGGGAACGGCGCATCCGCTATTGCGCCGCGGGGCACAACGCGCCCATGCTGCTCAAGAGCCGTGACGGCATCGACGAGATCGTGATGAACGCGCCGCCCGTCTCCACATGGCTGCCCGACTTCACCTATGAGGACGGGACGATCGGCTACGAGAGGGGGGATATCCTCGTCCTGCTCACCGACGGCGTCACCGAGAGCCGGAATGCCCGCGGCGAGGAGTTTTCCCTCGAGCGGGTGGAGGAAATTCTGCAGCGCTCCGACAGCGCCGAGACGTTCATCGAGCGCCTGAAGGCGGCACTGCGGGAATTCTGCGGGACGTTCTCGGACGACCTCACCGCCATCGCCTTCGATTTGAAGTAAAATATTGCTTTATGCCCACCCGTCTTTTTCTCGGCGCCCCCTTTGAGAGGTATAACGCGAGCGAATTGCGGGGTGTTTGTCATTTCGAGCGGAGCGGAGTAGCGCATGAGCCACTGGCGAATGCGCTACGGAGCGAAGTCGAGAAATCTACGGCATAATAAGGCAAGATGTCTCGACTACGCTACGCTCCGCTCGACATGACATTATCATGCGTCGCGGGAACGGCGCCTATCCTACGCGTCATTCTGAACCTGCCGATGCCCTTGCGGCGGGTGAAGAATCCCGAAGATGAAAATTCGGACTTCGTTTCTCGGGATTCTTCGCTACGCTCGGAATGACGCGCAAAACATGCCGTTCTTGTCGCCCCCTCCGCGGGAGGGGGGGTAATAAAGCGCGGCGCACGGAGCCCCCTTCTCGGCGCTATCGTCTTGGCTTGTGTCGCGACCAACCTTACAATAGTGTCATGTCGCCCCGCTACGGTGTGTGTCACGACCAACCGTATGATGATGTCATGTCGAGCGTAGTCGAGACATCTATTCCTTATTTTGCCGTAGATTTCTCGACTTCGCTCCGTAGCGCACTTCGCCCACAGCTCCGTACGCTACTTCGCTTCGTTACTTCGCCTACGGCTCGTGCGCCGCTATGCGTCGTCGAAATGACAGCAACCCACGCAGTTCGCTTTTCACTCACTTCTCGACTTCGCCTGCGGCTCGTGTGCCGCTACGCTTCTTCCATACAAAGGGGGCGACGGGCGTACATTTTCATAAAATAAAAAAGAATCCGTTTCATGAAAAAAAGAATCCGCGACATAAAAAAGAACCGCTTCGCGGGGAAGCGGTCCTTTCTTTTGCCGTTTACTTTTCCAGAATGAATTTGTTGTTGAGCGCGACCCAAACAGCATCGATCCAGTGGATGATCGGGATCCAAGCCGTGAAGGTGATGATGAGCGCGACGGCGATGTTGAGTCCGCCGGGCTTCCTGATCACAGCGCACCAACGAACGCCGAGCTCGCAGATGTAGCCGACGACAGGGATGATGAGCAGAATGACCTGAACGAGCTTGCTCTGCTTATGAAACCACTTATCCATTTTCAGTTCTCCTTGTTTTATTTGTTAGTTCTATTGTACTATCATTGAACAGTCTTGTCAAGTACCGTCTCGGAAATTTTTTCAAAAAAATTTTCCGTTCGGACGAAATTTTTCCTTTTTCCCTTCATACAATGGCGGGCGCCCGCTCAAAGCTTCCCGCGGAGGAAAATTTCGCCCGTTCCGACGTCCTTCCAGAGCAGCGTCCCGTCCTCGATGACGAGGTAGGAATGGGGGGAGCCGTCCTTCGGAATGGAGACGGAGCCGCAGTTGAGGTAGGTGCAGTTCTCCCGCTCCTCGAAGGCGGGCACGTGGAAGTGTCCGTTTACGAGCACGTCCCCCTTTTTGAGACAGGCGGGGGTGAGGTGCCCGTGCGCGAAGATGACCGTCCTTCCCGCGACGGGGAGGAAGGCGAAGTCCGCTTCGACGGGGAACTCAAGCACGAGGGTATCCACCTGCGAATCGCAGTTTCCCCTGATACAGAGAATGTCTTCCTTCATGCCGTTCAAAATTTCGGCGCAGGCGAGCGTCCCGTATTCGCGGGGGAGGGGATTTCTCGCCCCGTGGTACAGAAGGTCGCCGAGCAGAATGACTTTTTCGGGCTTTTCTTCCCTGCAGCGCTCCGCAAACAGGCGGCACCAATACGCCGAACCGTGGATATCCGATGCAACGATGTATTTCATACTTCCTCCTCGAGCATTTCGCGCAGTTTGATGAGGACGCCGCCCTCCGCGTTGGAGGGGACCGTCCTTCCGATGAGCTTTTTTAGGGGCGGGTAGGCATTTTCGGGAACGTACGCCCGCCCGCATTCGGTCAACATCTCGTAGTCGTTCATGTGGTCGCCGAACGCGACGCATTCCTCCCGCTTGAACCCGAACGCCTCGCGCAGGAAGCGAATCGCTTCCCCCTTGTTCACCTCGGGGGCGGAGACGTCGCACCACGCCGTCCCCGAGAGGGCGGTGCGGAGGGAGGGGAGACGGTCGGGCAGAATGCGGATACAGTGCTCCGCGGCGCCGAGCTCGTCATAGACCGCGATCTTGCATACCGCCTCCCGCCCGATGACGCCGTCGAGGCTGGGCACGAGCACGCAGTTCGTGTACGCCTCCGTGCACAGGCGGTAGAAGGGCAGAACGTCCGTCTCGACATAGGCGGAATTGGTCCCGCAGAGGACGGGGAGAAGCCCGGGGACGGCTCTGATCTCGTCGAGCGCGTGCTTGAGCAGTCCGTCCAAGACGGGGGTGAGGCGGAGCGTCTCGCCGCGGTAGCGCACGAGGGCGCCGTTCTCGCAGATGAGGACGATGTCGTCCGCGACGGGCTCGAACAGCTTGCGGAGATTGGCATATTGCCTGCCGCTCGCGGGGGCGAAGAGCACGCCGCGCTCCTTGAGCTTTTCGATGAGACCGAAGATCTCGGGGGGGAGCGCCCCGTTTCCGTCGAGCAGGGTGCCGTCGAGATCCGCGGCGATGAACTTTACCATAATGACCTTCTTTTCTTCAGATGAGGGGAGCGAAGAGGCGAAGCGCCCGCGCGAGCATGCGTGCGGGGAGCTTGGCGGGGGGAACGGGGGTGCCCTGTTCCCAGCAGGAGAGGAAGTCCCTCTCGAGCGCCTTTGCCGTCCCTTCGCCGCGGAGCGTGATGCCGCACTCCGACTGAAGATACAGACTTCGGAAATCGAGATTATACGAGGAGACGGTGCAAAGAGCTCCGTCCGCCACCGCGCTCTTCGCATGGAGAAAGCCCGCGGTGTATTCGCGCACGCGCACGCCCGCCTCTTCCAATTCGCGCGCGTAGGAGCGCGTGAGGAAGAAGGGGAACTTCTTGTCGGGAAGGTGCGGGATCATGAGCCGCACGTCCACCCCCGCGCGTGCCGCCGCGCCGAGCGCACCGAGAAGGGCGCCGTCGGGCAGGAGATAGGGGGTATTGAGATAGAGGGAAAATTTCGCCCCCGCGATGAAGCGGAGAAGCTCGCCCCGCCCTTCCCGAAACGAGGAAAAGCGGGCGCCGTCGGCATACACGGTGCAGGACATGCCCCCCTCGTCCGATCCGTTCGGGGGTACCATGTCCGCGTTTCCGCCCCAGCGCTCTGAAAACAGCGAGGCGAACACGGCAGCCGCATTTCCCGTCACGCGGAGGGCGGTGTCCTTCCAGTGTCCGAAGCGGATCTTCTCGCCCACGTACTCGTCGGCGAGGTTGATCCCGCCCGTGTAGGCGACCCCGTCGATGACGGCGATCTTGCGGTGCTCCCGCCGTGCCGAGCCGAGGCAGAACCGCACGGGGCGGAGCGGCTTTGCCTTGATCCCGCGCGCCGCGGCGCGGGCGGGGAAGTCCTTGGGAAGGGTAAAAGAGCACCCGAAGTCGTCGTACAGGAGCCGCACGTCCACGCCATCTTTCGCCCGCTCTTCGAGCACGGCGGAGATTTCGTCCCAGAACGTCCCCTCGGCTATGATGTAGTATTGCAGCCAGATCTGTCTTTTTGCGGCGGCAAGGTCGGAAAGGAGGCGGCGGCGCATGTCCTCTCCCGTCGGGAAATACTCGGCGGACGAGGCGGTGCATTCCCTCCGCACCCGCTCGTCCCATTCCCCGCGCGGGAGGGTGAGAAGGCAGAAGATCGCCCCCACCCAAGGGAGCAGCACGATGAGAACGATCTTGGAGCGCCTGTTTTCCTCGGGCTCCTTCGATGCCGAGCACGCGAGGGCGGCGGCAAACGAAAAGAGGCGCTCCGCGGCGGCAATCGGCGCGAGGACGCGGGGGAGCCACAGAGCGAGAAAGACGCCCGCCGCGAGAACGGGGAGGGCGATGAGGACGAGGGAGAACAGTCTCCCCGAGAAAAAACGGCGCAAGTTCCGCATGGATTATGTATCCGCGGAAGGGGGAACTCACACCAGCGTGATGACGGTGATCTCCTTGTAGTCGCGGTCGGAGCCGTCCGCATACGATTGCAGGACGTCGCGGATGGCGCCCGTCCGAAGGACGTCTGCGCGGAAGGCGGAGAGGTCCACGGCGTGATTTGCGATGAGGTTGATGGCGGTCTCGACATAGTCGGCGCAGTTCCACACGCAGCGCACGGAGAGCTGCTTTTTGATGGCGAGCTCGAGGTCGTACGGCACGCCGTCGTCGGAGGAGCCCAAGATGACGGTGTTGCTCCCGCGGGCGCTCACGACGAAGGGGACGGTGCGGTCATTTCCCTCGGCGGTCGTCACGTACACGGCGCCCGAGGCGAGCCGCCCGCCCGTGATCTCGGCGACGCCCGCCAAGAGGTCGTCGTCGGAGGGGAGGGTGTAGTACACCCCGCAACCCCGCGCAAAGGCGAGGCGGTCCCTGTCGCCGTCGATGAGAATGGGGGCTGCCTGCTGATAGATGAGCAGCTGGCAGAGGATGACGCCGAAGATATCCGCGCCGACGACGGCGATGTGCTGCCCCTTCTGCGCGCCGAGACGGTCGATTGCCGCCTTCGCGAGGGCGACGTAGTGCACGGTGAGCGCCTGTTCGTCGGAGACGGAGGCGGGAAGGGGGGTCATCTCGTCGGGCGTTGCGAGCACGAAGTCGCGGAGGAACCCGTCGCAGGTCTGCCCGCAGATGAGCGTCTCCTCCTCGTCGAAGGAGCGCTTCGCCGTCCCCGACGGCTCGACATGGCGGAAGGAACGGAGCAGTACGCGCGCCCCCTTCGGGTAGAGGGGATGACCGGTCTCCTCGGAGATGAACCCGACCGCATACCGCCCGGGAACGACGGGGAACTTCGTGCGGGTCTTCCCGAAGAAGAGGGCGGAATCGGCGGAATTGACGAGCACCTTCGTGACGCGCACGCGGATGGCGTCCCCCTCCGAAGCGGGGGGATTTGCGGTCTGCGTCTTTTCCAAGTTTCCGACCGAGGCGAATTTCCAGACGTTCATACGTCCTCCTTCCGATAATTTCTGTTTCTTCGTTTCATATTATACTACAAACCTCCCGATTTGGCAAGCGTTTCCGAAGTCAAAACGGAAGCCGCGGAAAAAAACGGCGCGCGCGCCACATTTTTATGTTTTGCCTTCAAAATGAGTTGACGAACGGAAAAAAAACGGATATAATAGCCATGTTGTCTCAAAGACCAAGATTGATCGAGCGAGGTGAAAGGATATGAAAGCGGATATTCATCCCAAATACCACGAAGTCACCGTTGTCTGCGCCTGCGGCGAGACGTTCAAGACGGGCACCACGAAGGACGTGGAGACGATGAAAGTGGATATTTGCAGCAAGTGCCATCCCTTCTTCACGGGCAGGCAGAAGCTGGTCGATACCGGCGGGCGTGTCGATAAATTCAAGAAAAGATACGGCATTTGACGACAATCAGCCTCATCTCGGGGCTGTTTTGTTTATCGGGAAGGTCGCGGCATGAAGAAAAAGAAACAACGGACATATATCGGCGGGCAGGCTGTCATACAGGGCGTCATGATGCGCGGCAAGAGCAGCATGGCGACGGTCGTCCGCGACGACAAGGGGACCCTTCACATGGAGGCGCAGCGGACGACACCGCCCGAAAAGCGCTCCAAGTGGACGAGGGTGCCCTTTGTCCGCGGCGTCATCAACTTCGTCTCCTCCCTCGTCGTCGGCATGAAGGCGCTCCTCCGCAGTTCCGAAGTCGCCGTCGCGCCCGATGAGGAAGAGGAGCCCTCCAAGCTCTCGAAGTGGGTCGCCGAGCACTGGAAGGTCAGCATCGGCGAGATCGTCTCCGCCATCGCGACGGTGTTCGGCATCGTCATCGCGATCGGGCTGTTCGTGTTCCTTCCGCAGATCTTCACCGACCTCATCGCGCAGGCGGCTCCCGTCGTGGGGCGGAGTTCGTATTACGGCATCTGGTACCACCTCATCGAGGGGGGATTCCGCCTTGCCGTGTTCGTCGCCTACATTCTCTTCACGCTCATCTTCAAGTCCCTCCGCGAGACGTACCGCTACCACGGCGCGGAGCACAAGACCATCAATTGCTACGAATACGGGTAC
>CANQAX010000052.1 GCA_947589235.1 uncultured Clostridia bacterium | reverse complement strand
CGCAAGCGAGCAAAGAATTTCGTGAATTTTCGTGAACTCCCCATGCGCGTTGGAAAACCACGCTTTTCCATAAGCGCCCACAATTTGCCGCATACCTGCGGCTTGTTGTTTGCACAAGACAGACCGCGGGCGGGCAAACGGGCTACATGAAATCCGAAATTTTACCCCTCACGGAAAAAGATTTTGCAAAGCAAAAGATTTTTCGTGAACCTTTTTACCCAAAGCATGCCAAAAGCACGCCCGCGGCGAGGGCCGAACCGATCACACCCGCCACGTTGGGTCCCATTGCGTGCATCAAAAGGTGATTCTGCGGGTCGGTCTCCCGTCCCACATCCTCCGAGATGCGCGCCGCCATCGGGACTGCCGAGACGCCGGCGGAGCCGATGAGCGGATTGATCTTTCCCTTCGTGAGTTTGCACATGAGTTTTGCGACGAGCAGACCGCCGATCGTCCCGAGATAGAAGGCGATAATCCCGATCGCGAGAATGCCGAGCGTCTGTGTGGAGAGGAAGATCTCCCCCTTCGCCTTGCATCCGACGGAGATTCCGAGGAAGATCGTCACCGTATTGATGAGACCGTTCTGCGCCTGCGAAGAGAGGCGTTCCACCACGCCCGATTCGCGGAAGAGATTGCCGAGCATGAGCATACCGAGGAGCGGGATTGCGTCGGGCAGCAACAGTCCGACGACGAGGGTGACCGCAAGCGGGAAGATGATCTTCTCGATTTTGGAGACCTGACGGAGGGGCTTCATGCGGATTGCGCGCTCCTTCTTCGTCGTCAAGAGCCGCATGACCGGCTTCTGTATCGCGGGGATGAGCGCCATATAGGAATATGCGGCAATCGCGATCGTCGGAACGAGATTCTCGGCGAGCATTTTTGCAACATAGATCGCCGTCGGACCGTCCGCGCCGCCGATGATGGCAATCGCCGCCGCCTCCGCACCCGTAAATCCGAGAAGAACCGCGCCGAAGAGCGCGATAAAGATCCCGAGTTGCGCGCCCGCGCCGATGAGCATGCTCTTCGGGTTGGCGATGAGCGGACCGAAATCGGTCATTGCGCCGATCCCGAGGAAGATGAGCGGCGGATAGATGACCTTATCCACCCCGAAGTAGAGATACCAAAGGAGCCCTCTCGATCCCTCTTCGACCGCCTCGTACGTGTGCTCCGCCTCGGGCAGACCCTCGGGGTACGTTCCCCAGAGAATGCGCTCCGCCCCGGGGAGGTTGATGAGGAACATGCCGAACGCAATGGGAAGAAGGAGCATGGGCTCGAACTTCTTCACGATGGCGAGGAACATGAGCACGAGGGAGATCGCAAGCATGACAAGATTCTGCCAGTGGATCTGCGACAGCCCCATCGAGTTCCATAAGTTCGAGAACACCTCTCCGATGTCCATGAGTAGATTGTTCTGCATACCCCTCTCCGATCAGCCGATGACCGCAAGCACAGCGTCCGACTCCACATTCGCGCCCTTCGCGACGCGGAAGGTGACCTTTCCGTCGCAGGGGGCGGTGATGTCGTTGTCCATCTTCATCGCCTCGAGCACGAGAATGGGCTGGTCCTTCTTGACGGAGGCGCCGTTTTCCACGAGCAGGTTCTTGATGAGCCCCGGAAAGGGCGAGAGGACGGGCTGTCCGTTCCCGACTGCCTCGGGCGCGGACTTGACGGGCGAAGGCGCAGCCGCTGCGGGAGCGGCAACGGGAACGGCGCGGGGCGCGCTCGAAGAGCCGACCTCCTCCACGCCGACTTCATACTGTTTTCCGTCCACTGTGATGATAAAATTGCGCATAAGATCTCTCCTTTCTCTCCGCGTTATATTTTTCTGATCCGCCTGACGACGAAATCGCATTTGACCTGTTCACCCTCGAGATACACGGCGACTGCCGCCGTGATCGCCGCAACCACTTCGGGCGGGATCCCCTCCGCTGCTTCCGCGGGTGCGGGAGCGGGCGCGGGTGCGGGCGGTTCCTTCTTCTTCCTCTCGTTCCACTTCTTCATTCCGAAGCCGAAGAGCATGAAGATGAGAACGAGAAGAGAAATACCCAACATGACGAAGACGAGCCCGAACACCGAATAGATCGCGCCGTCCCCTATGCTGATAGAGCTATCGAGCAAGTTCATGGCGCACCTCAACGGATGAGCGTCTGAAGCGACGCCACGAGATACTGTTTCAAAAATTGCGGCTCGATGATGTTGTCGAGGTACCCCCCCTTCGCCGCGTTGACGGGGTCGCCGTTCTCGGCGGCATAGCGCAGGGCGAGCGCGTCCTTGTCGGCACGGGGATCGTCCGAATATTCGATTTGGGCGCCCACGCCGCTCTCGAACAGGGAGATCTGCGCCGTCGCGAGCGCATAGGTATAGTCAAAGCCCGCCGACTTCGCCGCAAACAGGCTGTACCCGAGCCCGATCGCCTTCCCCGTGACGACGGCAATCTTCGCGTCGACGGAATCGAACACGGAGAGGTACTCCCCCATTTCACGGTAGAGCACGCTGTTGTTCGCCTTCAGGGTGGGTTCGACGCCGACGCAGTCGACAAACGTCACGAACGGGAGCCCGAAGCAGCTCGCAAACTCCGCAAACGAGCGGAGCTTCTTGAGGACCTCCGCATGGACCGCAGCGCCGTCGAACACGGCGGCGGCAATCGCGATCCCGCCCACCCGCGCAAGCACGGTGCGGACCTCGGGGCAGCTGTTCCCGCCGAGCTCGAGCCCGCCTTCCAAGATGCCGAGCACCTCCTTCGCATCCGCCTTGCGGTTGAGCGCGGGAGAAGAATCGTTGAGTTCGGCATCCGTGACGGGGATACGGACAAGGTCGGTGACGCGGAGAATGACCGACGCCGCCTCCTTCATGTCCGCAGCCTTGACCGCGGGAAGGACGGCGCCGCCGAGCGCATCGTATCCGCCCACCTCGGCGGGCGTGAGGTTCTTCCCCTCCCTTGCGGAGAGGACGAGCGGCGAGCCGAGGCAGAGGGAGCCCTCCTTGCCGAAGATGACGCAGTCGCACAGGGATGCGAGCGCCGCCGCGGGACCGTATGCCCCGCCGACGAGAATTGCAAACTGCAGGACGCTCCCCTTGAGACGGGTCGCACGCATCAGAAGGTCGGACACGCCCTCGAGCACGTCCGTCCCCTCGCCCACGCGCACCCCCTGCGAGTGCAGGAGATAGACGACGGGCATATCGTTCTTTTCCGCGGCAGCAAGCGCCGAGGCGATCTTTTCGCAGTTCGCCTTGGAGAATCCGCCGTACGAAACGGCGAAGTTCTGCGCAACAATATAATAAGGGTAGCCGCCGATGGTCGCAAAACCGGTGACGACCCCCTCTCCCTGCGCTTCCTCGCCGTAAAACGCGTCCTTGGAATAGCTGAACGCCGAGAGCTCGACAAAACTGTCCTCATCGCAGAGCGCGCGGATGTCGGCGCGGACCGACTTTCCCGCCTCGAGGAGCTCCGACTTTCTCTTGTGCAACAATTCGATCTGATCCATTCTGACCTCTCCGTAACCCAAAAAGTTCCAACTTCTACCAAATACTATTATACATCGTGCCCGCGCAAAAAGCAAGGATTCCGAACAAGATTTTTCCCTCAATTCATCGGCATAAAACTGCGGCATTTTTCGGGCGCCCTTCCGAGGAAAGAGGACAAAAAAGAAGAGCCGCGGCGCGGCTCCTATGCGGTGGGCGGCGGCTGTTTCGGCGGGTCCGTCCCCTCCTTTTTGACCCCCTTCTCGACGACCGAACCGTCGGGGTCCACGATTTCCACCGTGAATTCGTCCCCCTTCTTCTCCTCGGAAATGCGCGTTTCCCGATGAAAAGTGCGCTCGAACCAGCCGAGAATGGCGTCCGACTTCCTATACAGGAAGATAAAGAGCGCGATGACGAGCAAGCCGAAAATTCCCCAGATGAGCAGACCCCACCACGTATCGAAGGGAATGAGGGTGATGGAATAGCTCGTGATAAAAACGGCGAGAACGCGCGAGATGAAGATGACGGTGAGGAAGTACCACACCGACATCGACGACAGCCCCGCCACGAAGCACAGGACGTCGTCGGGGAACACGGGCAGGACGAACATCGCCGTGAGGAGCAGCTTATCCTTCCCCTCGATCTTCTTCATCCACTTCTCGAGGGTGTCCTTCCCGACGAGCCAAGCAACGGCGCGCGCCCCCGCATACCTTCCGATGAGGAAGGCGCACAGCGAGCCGAGCATGATGCCGATGAGGCTGAAGATGCTCCCGCGGAGCGGATTGAAGAGCGCGGCGCCCGCGACGACGGTGACCGTGCTCGGAATGGGCAGGATGACGACCTGCAGGAATTGGATGACGATAAAGACGACGCTCATCCAGCTGCCCGACCGCTTGAGGTACGCCTCGAACGCCTCCTCGTCCTTCACGATGGCGAAAAATCCCGTCCGCAGCAGGATATACAGCATGACGGCGCAGATGACGGCGAAGGCGTAGACGGTGACGCAGCACTTGAACGCGAGTTCCTTCCCGAACAGGCGGAACAGAAAGGCGGCGAAAAGAAGCGCGACATTGAGGACGCTCCCGCCTATCGCGGCGAGGAGAAAGTACGTCTCCCCCCAACTTTCGCGCACGAGGAAGAGGTCAAAGAGCAAAAAGAGCTCAAAGACGGCGGCACAAAGCGCCGTGACGACAAGATTGACGGCAAGTTGCCGCTTTTCCTTTCGCTCCCGCATGATCTCCTCCGTGTCCTTACACAATATTATATCCCTTCCGCGGGGAAATTATAAGTCGGACGGCGGGATGGCAGCGCGCGCGAGTTCGTCGCAGCGGTTGTTGAGTTCGTCGTCGGCATGCCCCTTCACCTTGCGGAACGTGACGCTGTGCACCCGCGTGAGACGGAGAAGTTCCGTCCAAAGGTCGACGTTCTGGACGGGCTTTTTGTCCGCCTTCTTCCAGCCGCTCCTCTCCCACGAGGAGACCCACCCCTCCGTGAAGGCGTTGACGGTGTAGGCGGAATCACTGTAAACGGTCACCTCGCAGGGAACTTTGAGGCAGCGGAGCCCCTCGATGACCGCGGTGAGCTCCATGCGGTTGTTCGTCGTGACCGCCTCCCCGCCCGAGAGCTCGCGGCGGTGCGGACCGTACAGAAGAACGGCGCCCCAGCCGCCCGTGCCCGGGTTACCCGAACACGCGCCGTCCGTATAGAGTATTACGTCCTTCTTCATCGGCTCCCTCCAAGATGTGCGGTTACTTTTCCGCTGCAAAATACGCTTTTTTTTCGTATCCTGCAAAAAAAGTGTTGACGAATCGCGAAAATCATTGTATAATTGACGAGGAATTTAGGGGAGTAGTTCAATGGTAGAGCAACGGTCTCCAAAACCGTCTGTTGCGTGTTCGAGTCGCGTCTCCCCTGCCAGAAGCGGTCATGAGCCCTTGGGCTTCGGACCGCTTCTTTTTCTTCTTCCGTGCACAAAAAGCGGCTGTTTTGCCGCTTTTTGTGCAATTATGTCTGACATAGTACTTCGCAAACGGGTCAATTATTTGTTATATCCGTTCGGATTGCCGCTCTGCCACCGCCATTGGTCCTTGCACATGCGCTCGAGATCGTACTCCGCGCGCCATCCGAGTTCGCGGAAGGCGCGCTCGCTCGAGGCGTAGCAGGCGGGAATGTCCCCCGCCCTTCTCGGCAGAATTTCGTACGGCAGCTTTTTTCCGCACGCTTTCTCGAAGGCGTGGATCATGTCGAGGACGCTGTACCCGTTCCCCGTGCCGAGGTTGTAGATGTGCAGCCCCGGCTTTCCTTCGAGCTTTTCGATTGCCGCGACGTGCCCCCTCGCGAGGTCCACAACGTGGATATAGTCGCGGACGCCCGTCCCGTCGGGGGTCGGATAGTCGTTGCCGAACACGCCGACGCGCTTCAATTTCCCGCTCGCGACCTGCGCGACGTACGGCATGAGGTTGTTCGGGATCCCCTTCGGGTCCTCGCCGATGAGCCCGCTCTCGTGCGCGCCGACGGGATTGAAGTAGCGGAGAAGCACGACGTTCCACCCGGGATCGGACGCCGCGATGTCGCGCAGGATATTTTCCTGCATATACTTGCTCGTTCCATACGGGTTGGTCGTCCCGCCCGTCTTGCACGTCTCGTCGAGCGGGAGCCGCTCGGGATCGCCGTACACCGTGGCGGAGGAGGAGAACACGATGTTCTTCACGCCCGCCTCCCGCATGCAGGCGAGGAGCACGAGCGTCGAGACAAGGTTGTTCGTGTAGTACTCAAGCGGCTTTGCAACGCTTTCGCCGACCGCCTTGAGCCCCGCGAAGTGAATGACCCAGCCGATTTGATTCTCGCGGAAAATGCGCTTCATGAGCGCCGTATCGGTGACGTCGCCCTCGTAAAAGCGAACCTTCTTGCCCGTGATTGTTTCCACGCGGGTGAGAGATTCCGCGCTCGAATTGCACAGGTTGTCCACGACGACGACGTCGAATCCGCTCTCCTGCAGCTCCACGACGGTGTGCGAGCCGATGAAGCCCGCCCCGCCCGTAACAAGTACCGTCATAATGTCTCCTTTTCTGCCTTATTTTATACGGTCACATGACCGCTTTCGCCGAGTTCGTATTGCGACAGGATGGGGTCGATCTCCTCGCGGATGAACGTCTCCGTCTGTCCGGGGGCGCGACCGATGAACTTCTTCGCGTCCACGATCTCATGAAGCCTTCCGTGGACGGCGGAAAACAGCTTGTCGGCGGCGATCCGCCCCAAGAGGTCGTTGTCCTTCCCCTCCCGCTTGACTGCGGCGCCCGCCTCCTGCGAGAGGACGCGGATGCGCTCGTGCAGCTCCTGTCTGTCTCCCCCCGCCTTCACGCATTCCATGATGATGTTCTCCGTCGCCATGAAGGGAAGTTCCGCCGCGATGTGCTTTTCGATGACCTTCTCATAGACGACGAGATTTTCCGCGATATTGAGGTACAGGTTGAGCACGGCGTCGGCGGTGAGGAACGCCTGCGCGTTGACGATGCGGCGGTTTGCCGAGTCGTCGAGGGTGCGCTCGAACCACTGCGTGGACGAGGTCACCGCGCTGTTCACGGGGAGGGAGATGAGGTAGCGGCACAGCGAGCCCATCCGCTCCGAGCGCATGGGATTGCGCTTGTATGCCATCGCCGAGGAGCCGATCTGCGACTTTTCAAAGGGCTCCTCCACCTCCTTCATGTTCTGAAGAATGCGGATATCGTTGGAGAATTTATAGGCGCTCTGCGCGATCTGCGAGAGAACGCAGAGCACATTGTAGTCGAATTTGCGGGGATACGTCTGCCCCGTCACGCCGTACACGCTCTCGAAGCCGAGCTTCTTCACGACGCGGCGCTGCAGCTCGTCCACCTTCGCTTCGTCGCCGTCGAAGAGGTCCAAAAAACTCGCCTGCGTGCCCGTCGTGCCCTTCACGCCGCGCAGGCGGAAGTGCGAGAACAGATTCTGAAGGTTCTCGTAGTCGAGCATGAGGTCCTGAAGCCATAGGGTCGCCCGCTTCCCGACCGTCGTGAGCTGGGCGGGCTGAAGGTGGGTAAAGCCGAGGGTCGGCAGGTCCTTATAGCGGAGGGCGAAATCGCGGAGTTTCGCCATCACGTTGACGAGCTTTCTGCGGACGATCTTGAGCCCGTCATAGATTATCATGAGCTCGGAATTGCAATCGACGTAGCAGCTCGTCGCGCCGAGGTGGATGATTCCCTTCGCGTTCGGGCAGACGTCGCCGTACGCCTTCACGTGCGCCATGACGTCGTGCCGTACCTCGCGCTCGTACGCTTCCGCGCGGGCGAAGTCGATATCCTCGGCGTGCGCCTTGAGCTCGTCCACCTGCGCCTGCGTGATGGGGAGCCCGAGCTCCATTTCGCTCTCGGCAAGGGCGATCCACAGCTTGCGCCACAGGCGGAACCGCTTCTCGTCGCCGAAATTTTCCTGCATTTCGCGCCCCGCATAGCGGGTGTTCAGCGGATTTTCGTAAATTGAATGGTCGGACATCTGTTCTCCTTTACGCCTTTACGGGCGCGGGGTAGGAAACGCCGAACGTCTCGGCGGTGACCTTCTTCATCTTCTGCTCGCGGAGCGGCTTGTCGCGGTAGTCGGTGCGGACGGATGCGATCTCGTCGACGACATCCATGCCCTCCGTCACCTTGCCGAACGCCGCGTACTGCCCGTCGAGGAAGAATCCGTCCGCGTGCATGACGAAGAACTGCGAGCCCGCCGAATCGGGGTGCTGCGCGCGCGCCATCGAGAGGACCCCCCTTTCGTGGCGGATGGGGTTGGGAAAACCGTTCCCCGAGAACTCCCCCTTGATGCGGTAACCGGGACCGCCCGTGCCCGTCCCCGTCGGGTCTCCGCCCTGTATCATGAAGCCCTCGATCACGCGGTGGAAGATGAGCCCGTCATAGAAGCCCTTCCCCACGAGGGAGAGAAAGTTTGCGACGGTGTTCGGTGCAAGTTCGGGAAACAGTTCCGCGCGGAACGTTTTCCCGTTTTCCATTTCAAAGGTCACTACGGGATTTGCCATGTTCTACTCCTCGTATTTTACAAGTTCCGTCCCCGCCTCCTCGAAGAGGCGGAGGGAAAATTCATCGGGATAGCCCTCCTTGTACACCACGCGACGGATCCCCGCGTTGATGATCATCTTTGCGCAGATGACGCAGGGCTGATGGGTGCAATAGAGGGTCGCGCCGTCGATGTTCACGCCGTACTTCGCCGCCTGAATGATGGCGTTCTGCTCGGCGTGGGCGGCATAGCAGAGCTCGGCGCGCGTGCCGCTCGGAATGTTGTTCTCGATGCGGAGACACTTCCCCCGCTCGATACACGACCGAATGCCCGCGGGCGCGCCGTTGTAACCCGTCGTCATGACCCGCTTGTCGCGGACGATGATCGCCCCCACCTTGCGGCGGAGACAGCTCGCCCAGCTTCCCACCTGAACGGTGAGCTCCATAAATCTCTTATCCCATTTCTCCATGCTCCCATTATATCACACCGCTTTCTTCCTGTCAATCATTGAACTTTCCCGCGAAAAAAAATCGGAAAATGTTTGCTCTTTTTGTTTGACATGGCGCGCCCGCCGTTTATAATAGAGGAAAGAAAAAGTTCCGCTCAAGGCGGACGGCATTAGGAGGAATTCATGAACATCAAGCCTTTGTTTGACAAGGTGGTCGTCGAGGCGGTCACCGTCGAGGAAAAGACGAAGAGCGGATTCTATCTCCCCTCTTCGGCTCAGGAAAAGCCTCAAGCCTGCGTCGTTGTCGCGGTCGGTCCCGGCGGCGTCGTGGACGGAAAAGAGATCAAGATGCAGGTAAAGCCCGGCGACAAGGTGCTCTGCGCCAAGTATGCGGGAAGCGACTTCAAGGTGGACGGCAAGGAATTCACCATCATCAAGCAGAGCGATATCCTCGCAATCGTGGAATAAAAGGAGATAAATATCATGGCGAAACAGATCAAATACGGAGATGAAGCGAGAAAGGCGCTCGAGACGGGCGTCAACGTCCTCGCCGATACGGTCAAAATCACATTGGGTCCCAAGGGCAGGAACGTCGTGCTCGATAAGAAGTTCGGCGCTCCCCTCATCACCAACGACGGCGTCACCATCGCAAAGGAAATCGAACTTCCCGATCCCTTCGAGAACATGGGCGCCCAGCTCGTGAAGGAAGTCTCCACCAAGACGAACGACGTCGCGGGCGACGGCACCACCACCGCCGTCCTGCTCGCGCAGGCAATCATCCGCGAAGGGCTCAAGAACCTCGCCGCGGGCGCCAACCCCATCATTCTGAAGAAGGGCATCGACAAAGCGGTCGACGTCGCCGTCGAGCACGTCCGCTCCATCTCCAAGCGGGTGGACGGCAAGAAGGCGATCTCGCAGGTCGCGTCCATTTCGGCGGGCGATGCCACCGTCGGCGAACTCATCGCGAACGCAATGGAGATCGTGGGCAAGGACGGCGTCATCACCGTCGAGGAAGGCAAGTCCATGACGACCGAGCTCACCACCGTCGAGGGCATGCAGTTCGACCGCGGATATGCCTCCGCCTACATGGTCACGAACACCGACAAGATGGAAGCCGTGCTCGACTCCCCCTACATTCTCATCACCGACAAGAAGATCTCCAACCTTCAGGAGATCCTGCCCATCGTGGAACCGCTTGCCCAGCAGGGCGCCCGCCTTCTCATCATCGCCGAGGACGTCGAGGGAGACGCGCTTGCCGCCCTCATCGTCAACAAGCTGAAGGGCGTGTTCAACTGCGTCGCCGTCAAGGCACCCGGCTTCGGTGACCGCAGAAAGGCTATGCTCGAGGATATCGCCGTCCTCACGGGCGGCACGGTCATCACCTCCGACCTCGGCTACGAGCTCAAGGATGCGACCGTCGACATGCTCGGCAGGGCGAATCAGGTAAAGGTCGACAAGGACAACACCACCATCATCGACGGCGCGGGCGACAAGGAAGCCATCAAGGCGCGCGTCGCCTCCATCAAGGCGCAGATCGAGGTCACGACCTCCGATTACGA
>CANQAX010000051.1 GCA_947589235.1 uncultured Clostridia bacterium | reverse complement strand
CTTTTGGTGGATGTTTTCGACGAGGAACTCGAAGGCGGCGGGGTCGAGATATTTGAGGCAGAGGTCCTCGAGCTCGCATTTGATCTGGCTGATACCGAGCCTGCCCGCGATGGGCGCGTAGATGTCAAGCGTCTCCTTCGCCATCTTCTGCTGGCGCTCCGCCGAGAGGTAGTTGAGCGAGCGCATGTTGTGGAGGCGGTCGGCGAGCTTGATGATGATGACGCGGATATCCTTCGCCATCGCGAGGAAAATTTTGCGGAAGTTCTCCGCCTCCTCCTCTTCCTGCGACTTGAATACGATGCGGTCGAGCTTGGTGACGCCCGAGACGAGGGTGAGCACCCCCTCCCCGAACTCGCGGCGGATGTCCTCCTCCGTGGCGGGCGTATCCTCGATGACGTCATGGAGGAGCGCCCCCGCGACCGTCTCGGCATCCAAGCCGAGCTCGACGAGGATCTCGGCGACGGCGCACGGGTGGATGAAGTACGGCTCGCCCGAGGCGCGCTTCTGGTTGCGGTGCGCGCGCTCCGCAAAGTCGTACGCGCGCAGGAGCATGTCGCGGTCCTCGCCCTCGTAATACTCGTAGATTTTCATGAGAATGGGTTCCATCTCAATCCTCCGTCAGCTTGGATACCTCGGAATAGATGCGCGACGCCGCAAGCTCGGTGCGGATGCCGCGGAACACGCGGAGCCGCCCGTTTTCGAGCGAGACGAGCCCGAGCTCGTCGAACACGGAGAGCGCAAAGACGAGCTCCCCGTCGTCGTAGCCGAGCCCGCGCGCGGCGCGCGCGACGTCGGCAAAGTTCTCCCCGCCGAGCGGAAGATTGCGCACGGCGGCGTAGATCTCGAGAAGGGCTCCGCGCGAGACGTCGAGGTGGAGCATCCCGCCGTAGCCGCACAGCTCGCGGTTGCAGAGCACGCGGGCGTTCCCCGTCACGGCGCCGAATGCCGCGGGTTCGTCGAGAAAGACGACGTCGCGGTAGGCGGAGAGGTCGCAACCCGCCTCGGGCGCAAAGAGCACGGTATTGAAGAGATTGGACGCCGAGGGGCGGAACACGTCCACGGGGAGCCCCTTGAGGGCGGGATAGCGGAGAAGATTTTTCCTGTCCGAGCAGACCGCGACGAGCCCGTACGCGCACGAGGAGATCGCCTTCTCGAGAAACGCTTCCGTCTCCGCGGTGCCGAGGTACTCCGCCTTCCCCCTTCCCCCGCCGAGCGAGAGAAGCTGTTCGCCGAACGCGTCGAGTTCGACTTCCTTCCCGCTCGTGCCGTCCGTGATGACGGCGCGGACAAACCCTTTCAGCGACTCCTTTCCGCGGAACACCGAGAGATTATATTCATAGACGAGCGTCTTTTTGACGTCGCTGCGCAGAATTTTCCTGTCCTTGATGCCGTTGAAGTACATGAAGTCCATGCCGTCCGCGGTGAAGGAGAGGTGGGGCGACGCCGTCTTGATGGGAGCCGCCTCGATGGCGCCCGCCTCCAGCGTGAAGAGCGGGCGGCGGTTGCCCATGCCGTACGGCTCGAGCCGCTCGAGCTCGGCGGCGAGGCGGGCGGGGTCCTCCCGTGCTCCCCCGCACACGGTGAGCGCGGGGACGAACGCCTCGCTCGGGTACTTTTCCCCGAGATATTTATCGAGCGCCTCTTTCAGCCGCCCGAAGTTTTCCGCCTTGATGTTGACGCCCGCCGCCTGCGAGTGCCCGCCGAACTCCTCGATGTACTCCGAGCAGTTCTTCAACGCCTCGAAGATGTTGACGTTTTCGACGGAGCGGGCGCTCCCGCGGAGCATGTCCCCCCGCCGCACGAACAGAAGAGCGGGACGGGAAAATTCCTCGGCGATCCGTGCCGCGACGATCCCGACGAAGCCCGCGTTCCACGTATCCCCCGCGAGCATGACGACGTTCCCGAACGCCCCCTCCCTCCGGATGCGCTCGGACGCCTGCGCATACACCTCGTCGCAGTACCGCTGCCGCTCGGCGTTGTACAGGTTGAGCTTTTCGGCGAGCGGGGCGATCTCCTCCTCCCGCTCCGTCGTGAACAGGCGGAGGGCGGCATTGGCGTCCCCCATCCTGCCCGCGGCATTGAGGCGGGGCGCGACCGTGAAGGCGAGCGTCTGCGCCGAGACGCCCCCGGCGCGCCCGAGAAGGGCGGCAAAGGCGGGGCGGGGCGACTGCTCGATGAGGCGGAGCCCCTCGGCGACGATGTCACGGTTTTCCCCGAGCAGGGGAACGCTGTCCGCCACCGTCGAGAGGGCGGCGAAGTCGGCAAGCGGGTATGCCCTCTCGCCGATGAGCGCGCAGGCGAGCTTGAACGCGACGCCCGCGCCGCACAGATTGTCATAGGGATAGTCGCCCCCGAGTTTCGGGTTGACGACGATACAGTCGGGGAGCCGCTCGGGCAGCTCGTGGTGGTCGGTCACGATGACGTAGGCGCCCTGCTCCTTGATGTACTCGACCTCGTCCGCGTTGGAGATACCGCAGTCCACCGTCACGATGAGGTCGGGAAGAAATTCGTCGAAGATGGCATCGAGCGAGCTCACGCTCATGCCGTACCCCTGCGCCCGCTCGGGCACAAAGACGTACGGCTCGATCCCGAACATGCGGAGCGCGCGGGAGAGAATGGCGCACGCTCCGATCCCGTCGGCGTCGTAGTCGCCGTAGATCGCGACCCGCCACTCCTCGTCCCTCGCGCGGGTGAGAAGCTCCGTTGCCTCCCGCATTCCCTTCAGGAGGAAGGGCGAGAGGAAGTGCTCCTTGGAGGGGGAGAGAAAAGCGTACATCTTTTCCGCCGTGTCCATTCCGCGCGCAAAAAGAAGGCTCGCCGTCGTCTCCGTGAGGGACAGCGCCCGCGCAAGTCCGCGCACCTGATTCAGTTGTTCGGGCGAAAAGTCGTATTCGCGGACGAGTTTTTTCATGGACGCTCCGATTAAAAACGGCGGGAATTGCTCCCGCCGCCTGTCTTGAGTTTGCGCTCTCTTATGCGTTCTCCTCTTTCTTTGTCGCCTTGTCCTGTTTCTTGGAGCCCAAGTAGCGCGGCTTGCGCTTTGCGGCAAGTTTGTCGAAGTGCGCCCTGACGTACACATGGAGCGACGGTCCCAAGAGAAGAGCGGGATAGGCGCCCGAGACGACGGAGAGCAGTGCGGGAAGGAGCAGGGCGCGGACGCCCGCCGTCGCGACGGCCCCCGGGATCGCGATGATGACCGCGAGCACGCAGGTGACGACCGCCACGGGAAGGAGCGCGCCCTTCCATGCGACGTGCACGACCTCCTCCGCCTCTGCGGGACGGGCGGAATTCTTGGAGACGTCGCGCAGCTTCATGCAGAACACGAGCCAGAGCAGCAGCGCGGTCACGGCGCCGAGCGCCGCATAGAAGAGCGGTGCCGACGCATAGACGGGAATGCGGGTGATGGCGACAAGGCACACGGGAAGCGCCCCGCCGCACGCCGTGACGGTGAGCCCCGTGACGGCGCACCCGACGCCGAAGCGGATGCCGACATAGATGAGGGCGACGACGATGCCGACCGCAAGCCCCACCGAGCCGCGCCAGATGAAGTCGCTGTACCCGAGATTGGAGACCCTGTGGTAGTCCACGCGGATATCGATGAGCTCATCGGTAAATTCTGCGTCGAACTTCGCGCCGATCTCCGCCGTGACTTCGGCGAGTTTTTCCGAGGTGACGGAGGAAGAGAAGGTGTAGCGGCGGACGGTGCGGTCCTGCGACGTGTTCACGCCCTTCCCCTCGATGGAGTCGAGAACGGTGAGCCCCGCCTTGTCGAATACCTCTTCGCAGATTTCCTCGACGCGGGCGACCTTATTTTCGTCGTTCTTGACGGCGATGTTGTAATCGACGTCGACGGTCGTGCTCTCGGGGCGCTCCGCCCCTTCGTTGAAGCCGAGAATGCTCATGAGGACGATCCCCGCAATGAGGAACACCGCAACGACGGCAGCCCAGACGGGAAGAAGCTTCAGAATGCTCTTTTTAGTCATCGTCGACCTCCTTTCTCTTGAAGTTGCAGAAAGCGCCCTTGTTCTTGCAGTACGCCATCATGATGCACCAGTTGAAGCGGTTGATCGCGAGCGTGAACACGCCGGAGAACACCGTGGCGAGCCCGAGCGTGAACGCAAATCCCGACAGCGGGACGAATGCGATGAAGTAGGTGATAAAGCCGAGCAGGGCGATCACGATGTGGAGGTCGAACAGGTGCCAGAAGCACTTTTTATAGCCCGCCTTGACGGAGGAGGTCATCGTCTTGCCGTGCTCGAACTCCTTCCTCGCCTCCTCAAACGCGAAGGCGTTGGAGGCGCAAAGAAGTACGGACGCGATGAGGAATGCCGTCACCGTCTCGACGCTCAACGTGAGGAATGGAATTGCCCAGATGCAGAGCAGGTTCACGCAAACGAAGAGCAGATAGGTATACAGGTTGACGAAGGCAAGCAGCTTGTAGCGGATGAGGAAGAACACCATCATCGCGAGGAAGAGCACGCCGAACGCGATGTAGAGATAGAGCATCGCGTTTTCGCCATAGAATGCGGGATAGGAAGTCATGTCTCCGACGACCATGCGGAGGTCGGTCTGCACGGTGCCGACCGCCGTATCGATGAGAATTGCCGCCATCTGCGCATCGGAAGAGGCAAAGCTCGTGCTCGTGATGGGAAGGCGGGTGTCATCGATCTGGGTCGTGACTTGGAGGGAAAGCGCGAGGTTGTCCCCCACCATGAAGTACAGATAGGAAGCGGACGTCCCCTCCGCGACGGTCGCGGTCTTTGCCGCGAGCACGTCCCTGCCCGCATCGGTGAAGTCGATGATGACGGTGTGATTGCCGCCGACGGTGCGGGCGCGCGCACCCTTCACGTAGTCCTGAATGGACTCGGAGGGTCTGCGGGGAAGGACGGTCTCCGCGGAATCCTGATCGGAGCCGAAGCGGACGGTGAAATCGCCCGTGTAGCCGAAGAGCGTGAAGGCGGAGGTGAGGTCGCGCGGGACGGTGACGCGGGCGGTGAGCCCGTCGACGACGTCGACACGCGTCTCCTCATGCAGGCGCTCGAAGCGGGTGCGGAGCAGTTCCTTCGCGCTCTCGAAGGAGGCGACGAAGTCCTCGCTCAACGCGCCGTTTTCATAGGCGACCTCTTCCTCGAGGTAGAGCGCGCCGTCCCCGTAGGGAACGTACTTGTCCGCATATTCCGCCCGCTTGTCGGGGTCGGAAATGCCGTTCAGGTTGTCGTTGTATTCCTTCGCGGAAATGACGCCTTCGGGATAATAGACCGCAGAATAGCCGCCGCCGATATAGTTTGTCCGAAGCGAATCTTCGTCGCGCGCGGCGCCGTAAGACGTGCCGAGATCGGGGTCCCTGTCCGCCCAAACGACGATGGGGTCGAAACGGTGCATGGCATCGCGCCCGTACTGGATCGGGATAAAACACACGATGACCAATGCGGCGATCAGAATCGTCATGAGCGTAAGACAGATCGCCGATTTAACCTTGCTCATTGCCTCCTCCTATCCGAAACGGGCATACGCCCGCAAAGAAAGTTTCCCTTCCGGAATCTCACTCTTACCATTATATATAAAATGCGCGCCGCCGTCAAGCCGAATTGCGCGCATTTTCTCATTTTTTCGGCTAATTTTCGCGCGCCTTGCGCGAGGCGAGCACGTGCATGGCGCACTCCGCCCGTTTTTTCATCATGGCGCAGGTGACGGCGTACGGCTCGTCGATGTCGCCGTTGAAGTGATAGTTGTTCGCGCTGCACCCGCCCGAGCAGATGAACTTGGCGAAACAGTCGCCGCATTTTTTGCGCGTGAAGAGGCAGCTCGACGCGAACTTTTCGCGGAGAGAACCGTCGAGCTCGCCCGTGAGGACGCTCCCCATCCGCCACTCTGCGTCCCCCGCAAACTGGTGGCAGGGGTACAGATCGCCGTTCGGGACGACCGAGAAGTACTCGTTCCCCGCCCCGCACGCCGAGACGCGCTTCTGAAGGCAGGGTCCGCCCTCGAGGTCGATGTGGAAGTGGAAGAAGGAGAACCCTCTCCCCTCCGCCTCGCGGCGGATGTACTCGTCGCACAGGCGCTCGTACTCCCGCTCGATGGCGGGAAGGTGCTCCTCGCGGATGGCGAGGTCGGGTATATCGGTGACGACGGGCTCGACGGAGAGGGACTCGAACCCTTGGTCGGCGAGGAACAAAACGTCCCTCGAAAAGTCGAGATTCTTTGCCGTGAACGTCCCGCGGACGTAGTAATGCCTGTCGCCGCGGATCTTCACGAACTTCTTGATCTTGTCGATGACGGCGTCGAAGCTCCCCTTGCCGTTCACCGTCTTCCGCACGGCGTCGTGGACTTCCTTCCTGCCGTCGAGGGAGAGGACGACGTTCTCCATCTCCTCGTTCAAAAAGGCGATTTTTTCGTCGTCGAGGAGCAGCCCGTTCGTCGTGGTGGTGAAGAGGAACTTCTTCCCCCTCTTCGCCGCCTCCGCCTTGGCGTAGGACACCGTCTCCTTCACGACGTCGAAGTTCATGAGGGGCTCGCCGCCGAAGAAGTCCACCTCGAGCACCCTGCGGCTGCCGCTCCTCTCGATGAGGAAATCGATTGCCTTGCGTGCGACTTCTATGGACATCATCTCGCGCGCGGCGTGATATGCCCCCTCGTCGGCGAAGCAGTACTTGCAGCGGAGATTGCAGTCGTGGCAGACGTGCAGGCACAGCGCCTTCATCTCGTTCGATTTGACGGGGCGGACGTCCGTCTCGGGCGCGAAGAGCAGCCCTTCCCGTTTCAGCGCCTCGATGTCGGCAAGCTCCTCTTCGGTGAGCGAAACATCCTCCCCGCGGAGGTAGCGGGCGGTGCGTTCGTCGCATTCATGGAGCGAGCCGCTGCCCGTGTCGTATACATAGTGCTTGTCCCTGTAAGAAAAAACGTGGATCATGGCGGTAAAGGGCGGAATGAAAGAGCGACACAGCCCGTGCCGCTCCGCTTTCCGAACTTCGGTTTACTTGTCCTCGCGGATCTTCTGCTCTCTCGTGATGCGTTCGCAGGACTGGTTGCCCACCGTACAGCTCGTCTTGCAGGCGGACTGGCAGGTGCTTCTGCATTCGCCGCACCCGACAACTTTCTTTTCCTGAGGTTTTGCGATCGTCTTGATCATAAGTCACTCCCGTTGCGTTTTTTCTTATTATACAACGCGGACGGAAATTTTGCAAGTATTTTATCCCTCTTTGTGCAATTTTGCTCCGAGAAGGGCGCCCGCCCCGCCCGACGCCGCCGAGACGAGGAGCTCGGGCAGAAAGAGCAGGTCGAGATGGACCCCCCCGCCGATTGCGGCGAACACGAGCATGGTGACGATTGCCGAGAGCACCCCCGCCGCCATTCCCTTGAACAGGGCGCGCTCCCTCCCCACGAGGAAGAGGCACATGAGGAAGATCCCGACGCATTTCACCGCCCAGTTGACGGCGGTCACGGTGAAGGGCTCGGGCGCATACGCCCGCACGAACACGGCGACGAGCGCGAGCGCAAAGAGGGAAAATACCGTCGTGAAGAAGGCGGCGCGAATGACCTCGAACAGGGCGCGCCGCACCTTGGCTTTGTCCATAAAAAACCTCCGCACACCCTACGGTATGCGGAGGCGATACGGTTTATGACGTTATTTTTCCTCTTCGGAGGGCGCAGGCTCCTCGCCCTTTTCCCCGTTCTCTTCCGCGGCGGGCGCCTCGGCTTCTTCGGGCTTTTCGGGCTTTTCGGACTTCTCCGCAGTGCGGGCTTCGCGCTCCGCCTTCCTCTTCGCCTCGGCTTCCTCGCGGGCGATCTGGGTGGGACCCTTCGCATCCGTCTGGGCGATGAGTTCCTTGTCCATCTTGATATACGACTTGCCCGTGGCTTCGCTGCCCGTCTCGATGATGACGGTGTTGTCGTCGCAGACCTCTGCGACGATGCCGCAGATGCCGCCCGCCGTCTTGACCTTGTGACCGGGGCGGATGGCGTCGAGCTGTTCGACGTATTCCTGCTGGCGCTGCTTGTTTTTCCTGCCCGAGAAGATGAACCACACGACCATTGCGGCGATGACGACGCCGAGGAGAACATACAGAAGAATGTTCTGCCAATCTGCCAAGAGGGCGCTGTTCCCGATGAGTACTCTGTTCATAATTGACTCCTTATCGTACATGATACCGCTTTCGGAAAAATTTGGCAAGCATTTTGCGGTAAGTTTTTCCTTTTTTCACCGAATTCATACCTTTTCGCACCGTTCGTCACGCGGAAAAGCTCTGTTTTTCGTAAAATTCCTTCACAAAGTCGCGCACGTAGCCGCCGAGGATGCTCTGCCGCAGCCCGCGCATGAGCCCGTGCAGGTAGGAGATGTTGTGAAGGGTGAGGAGCATCGCGCCCGTCATCTCCCCCACGTTGACGAGGTGACGAAGGTATGCCCGCGTGTAGTGGGTGCAGGTGTAGCACCCGCAGTCCGCGTCGAGCGGGGTGAAGTCCTCGCGGTAGGCGCCGTTTCGGACGACGACCTTCCCCCGCGAGGTGAGCGCCGTGCCGTTGCGGGCGACCCGCGTCGCGAGCACGCAGTCGAACATGTCGATCCCGCGGAGCACGCCCTCGACGAGGCAGTCGGGCGAGCCGACCCCCATGAGGTAGCGCGGAACATCGATGGGAAGGCGGGGCTGCAAAACGTCGAGGATCTCGTACATCAGGGGCTTCGGCTCCCCCACCGAGAGCCCGCCGATGGCAATTCCGTGCCTTACGTAGGGCAGACAGCGCGAAAGGCTCTCCTCCCGCAGGTCCGCAAAGAGGTTGCCCTGCACGATGGGGAAGAGCGCCTGCTTGGGCTCATTGTGCACGGCATAGCACCGCTCGAGCCACTTGGACGTCCGCTCCATCGCCTCCTTCGCCTGTTCATAGGTGTAGCCGTACTCCGAGCACTGGTCGAACGCCATCACGATGTCCGAGCCGAGGTTGTGCTGGATCTCCATCGCCCGCTCGGGCGTGAAGAAATGCTTGCTTCCGTCCACGTGCGAGGAGAACTTCACCCCGTCGTCCGTGATGTTGTTGAGGGTGGAGAGCGAAAAGACCTGAAACCCACCGCTGTCCGTGAGAATGGGTCTGTCCCAATTCATGAACGCGTGGAGCCCGCCCGCGCGTCGGATGAGGTCGTCCCCGGGGCGCATGGCGAGGTGGTAGGTGTTCGAGAGGATGATCTGCGAGCCGATCTCCTTCAGGCGGTCGGGCAAGATGCCCTTCACCGTCGCCTGCGTGCCGACGGGCATGTAGACGGGCGTCTCGATGTCGCCGTGCGGCGTGTGCAGAATGCCCGCGCGCGCCCCCGTCTCGGGGTCCGTCTTTTGAAGTTCAAAGGAAAAGAATTCGTTGTTCATGACTGTGTTTGCGGTTTTGAGGGCGGACGCGCTCTTTTTTTGAGGGCGGACCCCTTCGTTTTTATGAGGGCGGACCCCCTCCCCTACCCCTCCCCCTGACGCAGGGGGAGGGCAAGAACGGGAGACCCCGCTCCCCCCGACAGAGGGCAAGCACGGGAGCCGCCGTTTCCCCCGACAGAGGGCAAGAACGGGAGACCCTGCTCCCCCCCCCACGCTGGACAAGAACGGAAGACCCCGCTTCCCTCGACAGAGGGCAAGAACGGGAGACCCCGCTTCCCCCGACAGAGGGCAAGAAAAAAACGGAGACAGGAAGGCTATAAGAACAAGCACGCTTCGCCGAACCTAATGGGAGATAGGATCGCCTGTTTTTAGAAACGAGCAAGACAAGGAGAACGCGCAAGCGACGACGGGAGCGTACTACGACGTACGTGACCGAGGAGCGCGCAAGTTCGACACAGTATTGCGAAGTTTATAAGAACAGGCACGCGTCGCCAAAGGAGAAGAAGCGATACTTCTCTTCCACGGCAACCCGATAGACCTCCAAAATTTCCTCGCGGGAGCAGAGGCAGCTCACGAGCATGAGGAGGGTGCTCTCGGGAAGGTGAAAATTGGTGATGAGCGCATCGCAGCACTTCATCCTGTAGGGCGGATAGAGGAAGATGCTCGTCTCGCCGCGGAAGGGTCGGACGGTGCCGTCGTCGTTTGCCGCGCTCTCGAGGGTGCGGACGGACGTCGTGCCGACGCAGATGACCCTTCTCCCCTCCCGCTTGGCGCGGTTGACGGTCTCCGCCGCCTCCTCGCTCACCTCATAATACTCGCTGTGCATGACGTGATTTTCGACGTTCTCCGCCTTGACGGGGCGGAAGGTGCCCAGCCCGACATGCAGCAGGACCTCGGCGATCTCCACGCCCATCCCGCGGATCCGCGCGAGGAGCTCGGGCGTGAAATGCAGCCCCGCAGTCGGCGCCGCCGCCGACCCGTTCTCTCTGCAATAGACCGTCTGGTAGCGGTCATTGTCTTTGAGCTTTTCATGGATGTAGGGCGGAAGAGGCATCGTGCCCGCGCGCGAGAGGACGTCCTCGAAGGAGCCGCGGTAGAAAAATTTCACGACGCGCTCGCCCGTCTCCGTGATCCCCTTGATTTCGAGGGAAAGCTCGCCGTTGACCGTGAGGCGGGCGCCGACGCGGCACTTCCTCCCCGGACGGACGAGGACCTCCCACTCGTCGAGCTCCCTGCGCTTCAAGAGCAGCACCTCCACC